>DATJYG010000285.1:0-21476 GCA_035499695.1 Polyangiaceae bacterium | reverse complement strand
TGAAAAAGCACTTCCAGGAAGTGCTCTTCCTCGAGCGCGAGCAGTACAAGGTTGCCGAGCGGCTTCACAACTGGGTAGCAGCGTTCTCGGCGATCCTCGCATCCACCTGGGCCATCGCCTGCCAGATCGCGCTGCTGGAGCACCGTTCGCCGTCCAGTGCCACGCGCGTCGGATCCGGCCTCGTGTTCGTGATCGTCGTCGGTGGCCTCGTCTACGCCGTGAAAGATCGCATCAAGGACCTCGGTCGCGCCTGGATCAGCGGCAACGTGCACCGCTTCTACGCTCAGCGCGTCGCCCGGTGGCGCGCGCCCGCGCGGCGGCTCCCGGGGCGCGACCTGGTGGTGCGCGCCAGAGAGAGCTTCGACACGAGCGTCGTGCGCAACCCCGACCCGCTCAATCCCGAGAGCGGGGCGACGACGGCGTCCACGCTCGTGCGCTACGTGCACCGCGGCGTGGTGTACTCGAAGGAGGCCCTGCGCGACGGGGGCGTGCGCCGCGTGAAGCACGTCTTCCGCTACGACCTGAGCCCGCTCTTCGCCCGCCTGGACGACCCGGTGAAGCAGGTCCCCGTACTCGACGGGGCGACCCGACGCGTGACGTTCACGGCCGCGCCGCGCTGCTACCGCGTGCCGGTTAGGATCCGCGTGCGGAGCACCGAGGGCACGCTCGAAGAGAGGGCGACGCTGGTGCTCCACAAGCGCGGCCTCGACCGCCTCGACTTCGAGACGGGCCACGGCGCCGCGCTCGAGACGGGCGTGCTCCCGACCTGACGCTCAGTTGAACGAGAACGAGACGACGCCGTAGTAGCAGTCCTGAGGACTGGGAATGCCCGCCTGCTGGGGATCCAGGACCGTGCCCTGGTACTGGCCGGAGAACGTCCAGCAGATGCAGTCGCCCATGAAGCCAGCGGTGGCGGACGTCGCCGCGCACCAGCTATCGGGCGCGGCGGCATCGGCCGAAGCCGCGAAGGGCTGGCAGTAGTTCGCCGCGCCTCCCCGCGCGACGACGTACGAGTTGCAAGCGTCCTGCGCGAGCGTCGAGTTCATCGTCCCCGGCGCCACGCAATCGTAGAAGTACGGGCTGGAGGGATAATAGGACTGGCCGATGAGACCATCGGTGTGCTGCGAGGGGCACTTGTCCGCGCAGCACTGCGGTGCGGTGGTCACGCCCGTATAGGTGCACTCGCAGCCATCGGTGTTGGGCGCGTCGATCTTGTTGCAGTCGAGGTTGCCGTTCGTGCACATGTACGAGCACACGGCGCCGGTGCCGTCGGGCTGCCCCGAGCAGTTGCGCGAGTTCTGGGTCGCGCCGGTCATCGCGCAGGAGTTGGCGCAGGCGCCGCAGTGATCGGGCACGTTCAGCGGCCCGCACCCGGAATCGAACGGCGCGTCGCTGCCCCCCTCCATCGTGCCGCCGCTGCTGCTGCCGCTGCTGCTTCCACTGTCAGTCCCGCTGCTGCTTCCCGTCCCGCTGGAGCTGCCGCTCGAGCCACTGCTGCTTCCGCTGACGCCGCTGCTGCTCCCGCTCGAACCGCTGCTGCTGCCGGTGTCGGCGACGCTGCCGCTCGAGCTGCCGCTGCTGCCGGAGGAGGAGCTGGAGTCGTCTCCGCCCTCGCCGATGGTCACATCGTTGCCGCCGCCATCGCAGTTCGGCGCGCACTTCTCCTCGGTGATGTCACTGAGCCCCGTGATGCTGGCGCACCCCCCGAGAGTGACCAGAATCCAAGCTACGACTGCGGTACGAGAGACGCGACCCACGCGCGAACAATACCCCGAAAAAGCCGCGAGGAAAGGTGCGCTACCGGCTTTTCACGGCGTCTCGCGCCACCTTGAGCACCGCGTCGAACATGGCCGGGGTGAGCCGACCGGTCTGCGTGTTCTGCTGGCTCACGTGGTAGCTGCCCAGAAGGACCCATTGTCCTACATCGACGCGTGCACCGTGGGCGAACGCCGGCCGCACGCGCGGAAGCGGGGCTGCGCGGCGCGTCAGGTGACCGAGGCAAGCGCGCCACGCAATCGCACCGAGGGCCAGGAACACCCGCGCGCGCCGGACCAGGTCGATCTCGGCGTCCAGCCAGTGCGCGCAGTTGGCGATCTCGTCGGGGCGCGGAGCGTTGCCCGGCGGCGCGCAGCGGATGGTGCAGACGATGAACGTGTCGCGCAGCTCGAGCCCGTCGCCGCGGGCGACGCTCGTCGGCTGGTTCGCCAGCCCCGCCCGGTGCAGCGCCGCGTAGAGGAAGTCGCCGGAGCGGTCGCCCGTGAAGATGCGGCCGGTGCGGTTCGCGCCGTGGGCGCCCGGCGCCAGCCCGACGATGACGATGCGCGCCTGCGGGTCTCCGAACCCGGGCACCGGCCTGCCCCAGTACTGCTGGTCCCTGAAGCGGGCGACCTTCACGCGCGCGACCGTCTCGCGCCAGTCGACGAGCCGCGGGCACGCACGGCACGCGACGATCTCCCGGTGGAGCGACGCGATCGAGCGCCTCGGCATGGCGCGCGAGACTAGATCGATTCTTTCGCGATGACGGTCCAGTCGTCGCTCGCGTGCCCGCGGGCGATCCAGCGGTCCATCTCGCTGGCGAGCGCGGGGAGCACAGCGAGCGTCCGCCCGCCTCGCTGCGCCTCCTCCATCATGAGCCGCGCGTCCTTGCGCGCCATCGAGAGCTCCCACGAGGGATGCGCGAAATCGCCCTCGAGCACGCGCTTCACACGAAAGCCGATGGACGTGCCCGGGTTGAACACGTCGAAGAGCGTCGCGGCCTCGGCCGCGGGGATGCCGATCGCCTTTGCGAGCGAGAGCATCTCGGTGATCCCGGAGGTCATCATCATGAGAAACAGGTTGCCCATCAGCTTGAACGCCGCGGCCCGCTCCGGGCGCGGACCGAGATAGACGAGCTTTCCGGTCATCTTCTCGAGGTCCGGCTGGAGTCGCCGGAACAGCGCCTCGTCGCCCGAGGCGAGCATCGTGCCGGTGCTCTCGAGCGCGTTCTGCGGGCCCATGAAGACCGGCGCGTGCTGCAGCGCGATCCCCCGCTCGCGCCAGCGCTTCTCGCGCGCCGCGGCACCCTGCACCGACGTCGTCGTGTGGTCCACGATGACGGCGGCAGGGCCGATGCCGGCGCGAGCGCGCTCGAGCACGTCGTCGACGGCGTGGTCGTCCGACAGCGTGAGGTGCACGCGAGCCGCACCGCGCGCGGCTTCCGCCGGATCGTCGAAGGCCACGGCGCCGTCGGCCTCGAGCGCCCGGGCCTTCGACGCCGTGCGGTTCCACACGTGAACCGTCTCGCCGCGCCGGCGCAGCGCGCGGACGAACCCCGAACCGAGCAGCCCCGTCCCGAAGAATGCGATCACGCGTCTCTCCTTTCAGGTCCGCCGGGTCTGCGCCCAGCGTCGGTGCTCCACGAGCAAGCACCTGTCCTGCACGACCTCGATGCCGGCCGCCTGCAGCCGCGCCGCGACGGCGTCGTTGCGGATACCGAGCTGGAACCAGACGACGTGGGGGTGCTTCGCGAGGATGTCGTCCACGTGCTGCTCGATGTCCTGCGGGCGACGGAAGACGTCGACCACGTCGAGATCCCCCGGAATGTCGGCGAGACGCCGGTACACCGGCTGGCCGAGGATCGTCTTCGCGTCGGGGTAGTAGACGGGCACCGGCACGATCTCGATGCCCGCGCCGGCGAGGTACTCGGGCACGTAGAAGGCGGGCTGATCCCTCCGCGCCTCTGTCTTGATCCCGAGCACCGCGACACGCCGCATCCGCCCGAGGATCGCGTCGATGACGGCCGTGTCGCTCATGCGAGCAGGGAGCATAGTCGGGGGAGGGGCCCCGACGACCCCGCGAAACAGTTGGCCACGGGATCCTGCATGGGGTGATAGTGCGGCGGTCCCATGCGCTTCGATCTCGGCCATCTCGGCGCGGCGCTTCGCTGGGGATCGCTGCACACGGGGCTTCCGGTCATCCTGGTGGCCGCGATCGCCCTCGTCGTCTCGTGGCGCATCTTCCGGCGGTCGGTCCGGTTCGCCGTCGAGGTCACGATCGCCGTGGCTCTGCTGCTCGTCGCGACGCGGATCGGGTGGATCCACTGGTGACGTCGATCCGCTAAGCTGCGCGCCCATGAAGCTACAGGACCTCAAGATCGTCGTGTCCGGCGCCGCGTCGGGCATGGGCCGGCACTTCTCCCTGCGCTTGGTGGAAGCGGGCGCGCAGGTCGCCGCGGGCGACGTCAACGAGGGCGGCCTCGCCGAGACGGCCGCGATGGCCAAGGGCCCCGGCAAGCTGCACACGCGCAAGCTCGACGTCGCGAGCGAGGCCGACGTCGGCGCGTTCGTGAACTGGGCTCACGGCGCGATGGGCGGACTGAATGGGCTCATCAACAACGCCGGGATCCTCCGCGACGGGTTGCTCGTGAAGAAGGACAAGGAGACCGGTCAGATCAAGACGCTCAGCAAGGAGCAGTGGGACGCCGTCATCGGCGTGAACCTCACGGGAGCGACGCTCCTCGCGCGCGACTGCGTCGCGAAGATGGCCGCGACGGGCACGCGCCCCGGCGTCGTCGTCAACATGTCGAGCGTGGCGCGGCACGGCAACCGCGGGCAGAGCAACTACAGCGCGGCGAAGGCTGCGCTCGCGGCCAACACCAAGACGTGGTCCCTCGAGTGGGCGCCCTTCGGCATCCGCTGCGGCGCGATCGCCCCCGGCATGGTCGAGACGCCCATGACGCAGGGGATGAACCAGAAGGCGCGCGATGCGCTCGTCGCCGCCATCCCCGTGGGTCGCATCGGAACCCCCGAAGACCTCTGGGTGGCGGTCCGATTCGTCCTGGAGTGCGATTATTTCGACGGCCGCACAATCGACGTCGACGGCGGGCTGGGGGTCTAGCCCGGTCAAGCCGGATTTAGCCCACATAGGCACACGGTGCCGCATGATCATGTGCGGGAGAGGCTGCTCCCGTCTGCCATGCGTGACGAAGTCGGGCTAGGCTTCTGGCAAAGCAGTGACGGCTGCCGCCAGTGAGTCGGGCTCCCCCCTCGCGCCGGGCTACAAGCTCGATCGCTACGAGCTGCTCTGCCCCATCGCCGAGGGTGGGATGGCCAGCGTCTGGGTGGCACGGCAACGAGGGAAGCACGGCTTCGAGAAGCTCGTCGCCATCAAGACGATTTTGCCGAAGTTCGCGGCAGACCCGCGCTTCCACCAGATGTTCCTCGACGAAGCGCGGATCGCGTCGCGCATCGAGCACCTGAACGTCGCGCAGATCTTCGACCTCGGCGAGGAGCACGACATCCTCTACATGGCGATGGAGTACGTCGACGGCGAGGCGCTGTCGAAGCTCAACCGCGCCTGTCAGCGGAGGAACGTCAAGATCCCGACGGGCGTCGTCATGCGCGTCCTGGCCGACGCGTGCTCCGGCCTGCACGAGGCCCACGAGCTGCGCGACGGAGGGCGAGCGCTCGAGATCGTCCACCGCGACGTGAGCCCGCACAACATCCTGGTCACCAGCAAGGGCATCGCCAAGCTGATCGACTTCGGGATCGCCAAGGCGCGCTCGCGCGTGGGCAACGACACGAACTCGGGCGTGCTCAAGGGCAAGATCCAGTACATGGCGCCCGAGCAGGCGCTCGGCAGGTCGGTGGACCGCCGTGCGGACGTCTGGGCGGTGGGGGCCATCCTCTATCACCTGCTCTCGGGCAAGCCGGCCTACGAGGGCGACAACCAGCTCGCGACGCTGCACCTGCTCGGCTCGGGGCGACCGCCCGTGCCGCTGCCCGACGAGATTCATCCCTCCATTCGCGGCGTCGTTCGCAAGGCGCTCGCTCACGCCGCGGAGAACCGCTACCAGACGGCCTCCGAGCTGCGCGAGGCCATCGAGGACGCGATGATCGAGGCGATGGTGCCGACCACGAACGCCGACGTCGCGGCGTTCGCCAACCAGCACCTCGCCGAGCGCACGGAGAGGCGCAAGGCGTCGATCGAGATCGCCCTCGCCGCGGCGGCGGAGCGCGAGCGCGTCGAGGCGCTGCTCAAGCCCGCCCCCGACCGCCCGTCCTCCGGGATGATCGGGACGGCGACACCCTCGGGCGTGGCGCGGACGCCGCCGCCGCCTTCGTCGCCGCGCTTCGCCGTGGACTCGACCGCCGCGGAAGCGCCGGCCGCCAAGTCGGCGCCCGACGGCATCGCGAGGCTGACGCCGCGAGTGTCGACGCCTCCTCCCAACTCCCAGTCGTACGGGACGCTCGGCTCGGCCGCGCTCGACGGGTCGGGCGGCTACCCGCAGCCGCGATCGCGCAAGGGGCTCGTCATGGTGGTCGCGCTCATCGCCGTGGCGGCGCTCGTCGCGACGGGCGTCTCCTTCACCATGTTCCGCCCGAAGCCGGAGTCGTCCGCCGCGAGCATGCCCGCGGCGGGTCCCGAGCCGGCGCCCGCAGCGCCGGCGAGCGCAGCGCCGAGCGCGTCGGCGGCAGCACCGGCGACGTCGACGTCGAGCACCTCCGGCGCAGCGATCCCGACCTTCGCCGCGAGCTCGCTGCCGCCGGCCCATCCCGCGCCTCAGCCCCAGCGGTGGGGACCTCCCCCGGCTCCCGCACCGGCTCCGCCGGCGCCCGGCCCCAAGCCCAAGCCCAAGACGGTGGACGATGGCTTCTAGATCTCTGCGTGTGCTTCTTCCCGCCTCGATCCTGTGCGCGGCCGCCGCCGTGTCGGTGCCCGCGTTCGCCGGCGAGCCGAGCGCGGCGGACAAGGAGACCGCGCGCGGTCTGATGGCCGAAGGTCGCGCCGACCGCGACAAGAACGATCTCAAGGGCGCCCTGAAGGCGTTCGCCGGTGCCGACGCGATCATGCACGTGCCGACGACGGGCCTCGAGCTCGCGCGCGCGCAGGCCGCCGTCGGTCAGCTCGTGGAGGCGCGCGACACGGCGCTGCGGGTGACGCGCAGCCCTGCGAGCCCCGGCGAGCCAGCCCCGTTCAAGGCCGCGCGCGACGCGGCCTCGGCTCTCAACGATCAGCTCGAGGCACGCATCCCCTCGCTGACCGTCGACGTCAAGAATGCGCCGTCCGGTGTCGCAATCACGCTCACCATCGATGGCGTCGACGTGCCGTCGGAGGTCATCGGGCAAGCGCGCAAGCTCGACCCGGGTCATCACGTCGTCGAGGCGAAGGCCGGAACGGCGTACGGCAAGCAAGAGGTGGACGTCGCCGAAAAGGACTCGAAGGAGGTCGCCATCGAGCTCCCCGCCCCGTCCGGAGCGCCGGCCGCGGGAGGCGCGGCCGACACGGGGACGACGGACGCCGCGCAGCAGCAGCCCGAGCAACCCGCGGAGCCCGAAGGACGCTCGGGCGGATCGAAAGTCATGATCTTCGGCGGCTTCGGCCTCGCGGCGGTCGGGGCGATCGCCGGCACCGTCACGGGCATCATGTCGATGTCCAAGACCAGCAGCATCAAGGGCTCGTCGGGGTGTACGAATAGCGGCGGCAACGTCCAGTGTGGCCCGTCGGAGTACGACGACATCAGCTCCGCCAAGACACTGGCGACGATCTCCACCGTCTCCTTCATCGCGGGGGGCGTCGGAGCAGCCGTGGGGGTCATCGGTCTCTTCGTCGGAGGTGGATCGTCGGGCGAGCCGTCCGCGGCGCCTTCGCAAGCGCCGGATGCCCCCGCGGATCAGTCGAGCCGCCTGCGCGTGCACGTCGCGCCTTGGATCGGGCTCGGCTCGGCCGGCGTCAGCGGCACCTTCTGAGAATCACTTCACCTCGACGTCGCCGCCGCACGGGACGTTCACGTTTCTCTCGTTGCCCTGGCTGCCGACCTTCACCGAGTGCCATCCGCATCGCACGGTGAAGGTGCCCGGCGACTCTCCGACCACCTTCTTCTCTACGTAGACACGGTGGCCGGCGCGAGATTCGGGGACGGTGATCGTTCCAGTCGTCGCGCTGGAGTCGGGGGTCGCGGTCGGAGTCGCCGCCGCGGTCGCGGTCGCGGTCGCGGTCGCGGTCGTGGTCGTGGTCGTGGTCGCGGTCGCGGTCGTGGTCGTGGTCGCCGTCGCGGTAGGGACTGCAGACGCTGCCGGCGCCGTCGACGACGGCTTCGCCGGCGGCACGTACGCGGAAGGCGAACGAGCGTGGGCCCACAGAAGGAGCAGGGCGGCGACACCTACGACGGCGCCGACGACGAAGAAGAGAGCCACCATGCGCCCCGGCGCACGCGGCACCGGCGGCGGAACCGACGGGGCGAACGCAGGCTGCACCGGCGTCGGCGGCGGCGTCCACGCAACCGGCGCGGGAGCCGGCGTCGGAGGGACGAACGGACCCGGCGGCGGCGTCAGCGGCATCGTCGCCATCATGGGTGGCGGTGGCGGAGGCGGCGGGGGTGGCGGCGCAGCTGGCGGGGGCGCGAACGGCTGCGTCGTCGCCAGCGGCGGCGGCGGCGCCGGCGTGGCCGTGACGATGACGGATTGCACCGGCGGTGGTGGAGGCGGCGGCGTGGCTGGCTGCGGTGCAACGGGCGGGGGCGCGAGCGGCTGCGTCGTCGCCAGCGCCGGCGGCGGTCGCACCGGCGACGCCGGAGCAACGGCAGGAAGCGCTGGCGACGAGACGGAGATGCCCATCAGCGTTGCCTTGTGCGCGAGCGGGTTCGGCGTGGGCGGGCGCGGGGGCACCGCCACGCTCGTGACCTTCTGCGTCGCCGGCCGGGGCGGCGGCGCGGGCGGCACGGGCGGCGCCTTGACCACCTCGGAGATCGTGTCGTGCGGAGCGCGGCCCGGCGAAGCCATCATCGTCGCGGCGAAAGCCAGCTTGTTGGGAATCGTCGCGTCGGCCGACGAATCCGGCGGCGCCGGCACGACGATGTCCGGCGGTCTCACCACCGTTATCGCGGCATCATCGTGAATCGACGGCGGACGGATCGCGGAGAGCGTGTCCACGAGCCGCTGCCGCGCCTGCTCGAGATCGCACGCCCCTCGAAGCGCCGTCGCGATCTCCTCGGCGTCGATGTCCCGCCGCTCCGGATCCTTCTCGAGCCCCCTCGCGACGGCCATGAGCACGTCCGGCGGCAGGTCCGGGCGCAGGCCCGCGAGGGTCGGAAACGCCGGCTCGGCCATGGCCCGCAGCACGTCGAAGTCCGATCCGGTCCCGCGCACGATCGCCTTTCGCCCGACCAGCAGCTCCCAGAGGAGAAGCGACGCGACGTACACGTCGGAGCGCACGGTGACGCCCTCGCCGCGCACCTGCTCCGGCGCCATGTAGCCGTAGGTGCCCTTGATGAACCCCGCCTGCGTCTTGTCGTTGTCGACGCCCGTGATCTTGGCGATCCCGAAGTCGGCGATCTTGACGTGCCCGTCCCACGGGATGAGCACGTTCGACGGATTGACGTCGCGGTGGATGACCGGCGCGAGCTCCTGCGTCTGCGGATCGCGCGCCGAGTGCGCCGCGGCGAGCGCCCCGAAGATGCGCGAGCCGACGAACATGGCCGCCTGGTCGTCGAGGAACCGCGGCTTGCGCAGGAGCGCCCGCAGCTTGTGCAGCGGCAGCCCCTCGACGTACTCGAGCACCATCACGAGCTGGCCGGCGTCGGAGAAGAAGTCGTAGAGCTTCACGATCGCCGGGTGCGACAGCCGCGCGTAGGCCGCAGCCTCGCGCGCGAACATGCGCTCGAACTGTTCGTCGTCGCGGTACTGCTGCAAGAGGAGCTTGAGCACGACCGCTCGCTCGAACCCGTGCGGTCCCTCGGCGCGCGCGAGCAACACGTCGCTCGTGCCGCCCGTGGCGAGGCGGCGCACGACGCGATAGCCGCCGATGCGAACCGGGAGGCTGGCGTCGGAAGGCGCGTGCGGTTCGGCCGGCACGGCGGGGGTCAGCTCAGGACGGGCGCTCGGCCAGATCGGCCTCGACGCTGTCGAGCAGCTCGTTCGCGCGGGACTCGTCGATCCCGAGACCCTCGGCGAACGCGTTGAGCGTCTCGTTCTCCTCGTCGGCGATGGCGTTGTCGGCGAAGGCGATGGCCGCCGCCAGCACGAAGGCGACCTCGGCGCGCGCCGGATCCTCGTGCAGCATCGCGATGACCTCGCGCAGGCGCTCGTCGCGACCGGACGCCGCGACGTTCTTGGTGGCCTCGTCGAGCATGTGCTCGATGTGCACGCCGCGCACGGTGTCGCCCGACAGGTTGCGCAGCGCCCCCTTGAGCACCTCGCGCTCGTCGTCCGAGATCTTCCCGTCGGCCGACATCATGATGTACATCGCCTCGCAGATCGGGCCGTACTCGGCCCCGACGGCCGCCTGCTCGGCAGCCTCCGGCGTGAGCTTCGCGTCACCCAGGGTGACGGACGGGCGCTGACCGCGCGCGCGCAGCTGATCGCGCAGGCGCGCGATTGTCGAGTTCGAGAGCCACAGCATGTCGTCGAGCGTACACGACTCGGAAGCCGCCGTCAGTCGGCCCTGAACAGGTCTTCGAGGTCACCCCTGGTGAGCTTCTTCGCACCACCTACGTCCTCGGAGAGCACGGCTCCGACGAGCTCGCGCTTCTTCTCCGCGAGCTCGAGGATCTTCTCCTCGATGGTGCCCTTGGCGATGAGGCGATACGTCGTGACGACCTTGGTCTGCCCGATGCGGTGCGCGCGATCGGTCGCCTGGTCCTCGACGGCGGGGTTCCACCACGGGTCGAAGTGGATGACGGTGTCGGCCGCGGTGAGATTCAAGCCGCTGCCGCCCGCCTTGAGCGAGATGAGGAACACCGGCGGACCGTCCTCGCTCTGGAAGTTCTCGACGCGCTCGGCGCGGTCCTTCGTGGAGCCGTCGAGGTACTCGTAGGGGACTCGGTCCTCGTCCATCGCGCGCCGGACGATCGTCAGCATGCTCACGAACTGGCTGAAGACGAGCACCTTGTGCCCGCCGGCGATCGAGGTCTGGATCAGGTCGCGCAGGGCCACGAGCTTGCCCGAGTCCTCGTCTCCGAACTCGCGCGGCAAGCCGAGCAGACGCGGGTCGCACGCCGCCTGTCGGAGCCGCGTGAGGCCCGCCAGGATCATGATCTGGCTTCGTGCGAGCCCCTGGCGCTCGACCTCGCCCATGACCTGCGCGCGCACCTCCTTGAGCACCGCCGCGTAGAGCGTCGACTGCTCGCCGGTGAGCTCGCAGAACTGATCGGTCTCGATCTTCTCCGGCAGGTCGCGCGCGACCTCGGCCTTCGTGCGGCGCAGGATGAAGGGGTGGATGGTGGCGCGCAGACGCGTGGCCGCCGTCTTGTCGCCAGCGTCGATGGGGCGCGAGTAGCGCTCCTCGAACTTGTCGAGCGGGCCGAGAAGGCCCGGGCTCACGAAGTCGAAGATCGACCAGATCTCGCTCAGGCGGTTCTCGATGGGCGTGCCGCTGAGCGCCAGGCGCCTGTCCGCCGGCAGCCGCTTCGCCGCGCGCGCGGTGGCGGAGAGCGGGTTCTTGATCTGCTGCGCCTCGTCCAGGATGACGTAGCGCCAGGGGATCTCCTTGAGCATCTCCTCGTCGCGCCGGAGCAGCGCGTAGCTCGTGACCACCACGTCGGCGTCCTCGAGCTCGTCCTGCCGCTCCTTGCGCTCCGCCCCGTGCCACAGGGCGTGGCGCAGCGACGGCGCGAAGCGATCCATCTCGCGCAGCCAGTTGGTGACGACGCTCGTCGGCGCCACGATGAGCGTCTTGAAGGGCTTGCGCTTGCCCTCGGCCTTCGCGTCCTCGGCCTTCACGGCGAGCAGCAGCGCCAGCGTCTGCACGGTCTTGCCGAGACCCATGTCGTCGGCGAGCACGCCGCCCGACCCGATCTCGTGCAGGAACCAGAGCCACTGGAAGCCCTGCTCCTGGTAGGGCCTGAGCTGCGCCTTCAGGTTGCGCGGCTTCTTGGTCTTCTCGATCTCCTCGATGTCCTGGAGCTTCTTGAAGAGCGCCTTCGCGTCCTGCGTCACCGCCGAGCGGCCGACGTGCGCCAGCAGGTCCTCGATGCGTCCCGCCTGCGACAGCGGGAGCTTGCCCCCTGCCCCGCCGCTCGTCGCCAGGATCTCGGCCTGCCGCAGGAGCACGTCGCGCACCTTCTGCGGGTCGAGCTTGGCGAACGTCCCGTCGGCGAGGCGCACGTACTTGCGTCCCTCGGCGAGGCAGCGCGCGAGCTCCTCCTGCGTGACGGCGACGCCCTCGCTCTCGAAGTTGAGGCGCAGCGACAGCCAGTCGACGCCGCTCGACACGCGCGCGTTGGCCGACAGGGCCTCGTCGCGCACCTGCACGTCGACGAGATCGTCGGGCACGAAGATGTCCCAGTCCTCCGGCAGAGAGCCGATGCCCTCGGTCCAGAAGCGGATCGCCTCGTCCCCGTGCGCGACGAACTTGTTGCCGTCCTCGGCCGGGATGAGCCCGAGGTCGCGCAGCTTGCTCGCGGCGTCCTGCTGGGCGGCGATGTCGGTCCGGATGCAACGCGCGCGCTTGCTGCTCCCCGGCTCCGGCGGCTTCACGATGACCGGCAGGGTCATGCCGTCGGCGCGCACGTCGATCTCGAAGTCCTCGTACGCCGCGCGCAGGCTCACCTGCGCGTCCACGAGCGATCCGCCGGCGGCGACGCGAAACGTGGGAACGAGGTCCACCACGTCGGCCACCTGCGAGAGCTCGGGCAGCTCGGCCCCCACCTCGAGCGCGACCTTGGGCAGCCCCTGCATGACGAGGTCGGCCAGGCGCTCGACCGGCTCGGTGATCGTCGGCATCCGCACCATGCGCCGGATCGCCGCGGGGGACACGCGCCGGTCGATGGGCCGCGCCCACCCCTCCTGCGCGTCCACGTACCAGCCGGGGCTCCCCTCGAACCAGGCGCCGCTCGTCGTCGTGAAGCGCCGCGGGTCGCCCTGTCGCTGGAAGGAGGTGCGCACGACGATCTGCGTGCCTTCGGGCGCCGAGCCCGAATGACCAGACGGTTGCGAGAGCTCCAGATCGAAGCGCGGGCGCAGCGGCTCGTCGCCGAAGCGCAGCTCCATCATCTGCGGCTCCACGATGACCCGTCGCCCCTTGAGGAGCGGGAGCAGATCGCTCGCGTCCTCGCCGCGCACGTCGATGCCGACACGCCTCGGCCCCTGGTTCTCGAAGCGCGCAAGCAGGCGGATGGCGTCGCGGTCCGCCGTCGGGTGCTGATCCTGCCCGACGAGCAGGGTGCTCGGGAGCAGCGGCACGCGCGTGTCCGGATCGAGCATCGTGATCGTCAGCGCACCGCCGACGCCTCCGCCGTGGCCGACCTGCTTCACCTGCAACCGGTACTCGATCTTCTTCGGCGCCGGCGGCATCGCCTCGGGCAGCCACACGTCGACGCCCGTGCTGGCGCTCGGCATGAACCCGCGCGCCGTCAGCGCAGACACGTGGTTCGCCTTCATGCCGCGGTTGCGCCCGCGCTTGCCCCGGCGTCCCTCGCCGTCGATGCCGGCGACGTGCACCGTGCCGCCGTGCACGCTGTAGTGCACGCCGTTGGACTGCTGCTGCTGCTGCGGGGGCCGCGGCTGCGACCCGCGCGCCTGATCCCGGAGCGCGATGAGCAGCGCCGCCACGTGCTTGCAGTGCCCGCCGTTGCTCGAGGCGAACGCCGGGCACGTGCAGCTCGAGGTGAATCCCTGGGCGCCCGGAACGAGCTGCAGGGACACCTTGTACGGCTCTGCGTCCGTCCCGCGGACGTGGCCGCGGGCCGAGGAGTCTTCGACGACCACGTCATGCACGGCGTGACGACGCACGTAGTCGTAACCGCGCAGATACGCGCGCGCCCCGAGCAGGCGCCGCAGCGCGCGATCGTTGAGGTTGGAGAGTGCTTCGGTGAACGGTGAGGCCAACGAGTGACGCACGCGCTGGGCGTGCCCTTTTTGTGCAAACGTATGGGTCTGCGGCCGGCTCCCCGGAGGGCGACGGCGAGCAGCTCGGGCACGGCGTAGTCGAAGACAGACGCCGAGAGCGCGCGAGCTCTCCGTAGTCGTCCGTAGCACCCTCCCCGGGAGCGCGCAACGGACATTGCACGACGGAAGCCAGAAGAACCGCCGCCCAGGCCCGCTCGTTGCTCGGGGTGCCCCCGAGGCTCAACGTGGGCTCTAGACGCGCCGGGCTGCTCTTCGCCGTGCTTCCCGCTGGCTGCCCAGGACGGGGACGGCTTCGCCGCCCCTGGGCCGGCTGCGCCGTGGAGGCAGGACCGCCCGCGGTGGGCGGGTACGCCACGGTCCACGCCGCCGAAGTCCTGCCCGAACGGCAGGGGTGCTGAGGGACCACAGGGATGAGCTCGGGCAATCGCTGGTGGGCTCTGCTCGCGATCACGTCGATATCCGTGGGGCTCGCGGTTCAGGCGCTCGGCTGCAGCTCGGCGACCTACGCCTCGCCGCCGCCGCCCGTCGGCAGCGCCGTCATGCAGTGGAGCGTGGCAGAGACGACCGACCCCGGTGCCTGCCAGGCGCACGGGGCGACGACCTTCCACGTGACGCTCTTCGACGGCGTCGGCGCCTTCGCCGGAGAGTGGGTGCAGGACTGCACTGCATTCGCCACGACCGTCGAGGGCCTCGACCCCGACGACTACACCGGCCACGCCGAGCTGACCGACTCGGCCGACAACGCCAAGACGACGAGCGTGAGCATCCGTCAGTTCACCGTGGTCGGCAATCTGAGCACGACCGTCACGATCGATTTCCCGACCGACAGCTTCTATTGAGCTCGCTCGGCATCGGGCTTGCGACCGGGCACTGCGGTGGAATGCATGCGGCCCAGCGCCGCGAAAGGAGTGCCATGGCTCTTCCGGTAGAACGCGGGCCCGCCGTTCAAGGGGCGCCGCCGCGCATCATCAACGTCATCCTGGGCGTGTGGCTCTTCATCTCTGCCTTCGTGTGGCCGCACACGACGGCGCAGATGACCAACACGTGGGTCTGCGGCGTGCTGTGCGTGATCTTCGCGCTGGTCGCCATGGCCGTCCCGTGGGTGCGCTACCTCAACACGCTGCTCGCGATCTGGCTCTTCATCAGCGCGTGGGCGCTGCCCAGCGTCAGCGCGGGCACCATCTGGAACAACGTGCTCTGCGCGATCGCGATCTTCATCGTGTCGCTCGTGCCGTCGGTTCCGACCACCACGGCCCCCGGCTTCTTCGGGCGCACCGTGCCACCGCGCGCCGCCTGAAGCCCCTCGCTCAGGGGTTCCCTCGCCCTCGGCCACCCGGCCCCGGCTCCGTCCGGGAGTCGACGAGGTTCGCCAGCAATTCCTCGATCGAGCTCGACGCCGCAACGACCGTCGGTTCGCCCGCACCGCTGCAGCACGGGGGCCGGTACAGCCCGAGCCGGCGTGCCATGCCCTCGTGCAGCGACGCGAGATACCCGGCGAGGATCGTCGCGGCCGCGGCGTCGTCCACCTTGCCGCTCTCCCGCCGGGCCAGCGTGTGCTCGACGAACCGCCTTATCTCCCCTTCCCGTCCGCTCATCCAGGCCGCCGCCCACTCGTCGAGTGGCTCGAGCGGCGTCGACACGAGCCGGCCCGTGCGGAGCAGCTCGGCGAGCCTCTCGGCGTGGTTGACCACCTCCTGCAGCGGCGCTGGATAGAACGGACCGAACATGGGGCGGCTCTCCCTCTGCCCCCCAATCGGCAGCCCCCGGCGCGAGTTGCGTCGCCGGTGCCCCCCGGCCCCGTCGGGTGCTACCGTCGGGCACCCCATGCGAAACAAGTGCACGGCCGGCCTCGCGATGTGCGCCGCAGCGGCGGCGCTCGCGGCGTGCGGAGGCTCGACGCAGCAGCAGGCCCAGTTCGCGCGACCGGAGGCGCAGGCCGTCTTCCAGGCGACCGCGCCCAGCGTCGTCGCGGTCCTCAACGACGACCGCGCCGACCGCGAGCAGGAGATCCAGGACCTCGAGAAGACGATGGGCGACGAGTCGCACGCGCCCAAGCACGTCGTGGACGTGTCGCTGCGCAAGGAGCCGACGCCGCACGGCACCGGCTTCGCCATCCGCGACCCGCAGACCGGTCAGATCGACATCATCACGGCGGCGCACGTCGTGCTGCGCCCCGATCGTCTCAAGCTGACGACGCGCGGCGGGCAGACGGTGGACGGGACGGTCGTGCGCCTCGACGAGGTACGCGACATCGCGATCCTCCAGCCGAAGCAGCCGCTCAAGGACGTTCCGCCCCTGGAGCTCGCCGACCGCGACCCGGACGTCGGCGCGCCGGTGTGGGCGATGGGACACACGGGGCAAGGCTTCTGGGCGCTCTCCTGGGGCATGAGCGAGGGCATCGCCTCGGGGATCGTCGAGATGTTCGGCGAGAAGCTGCTCCTCTTCGATGCCGCGGTGTACCCCGGCTTCTCCGGCGGACCGGTGGTGACGCTCGGGCAGGACGGCAAGCCGCGCATCGTGGGCATCAACCACGCGATCCTCTACACGGGCCAGGCGGTCTTCTCGCCGCTCGGTCCCATCTCGAGCGCCGTGAGCCTCGGGGAGCTGAAGGACGCGCTCGCCGCCAAGCCGCCGGCCGCCGAGGCCGCGATCTCGGCGTACGCCAAGGATCAGCGCAGCAAGCAGTATGCGGACATCTTCGTCACCGACCGCATCAGCGTCGCGCGCGACGACGAGGATCAGCCCGTGGCCTCGCTCGTCGGCAACGCCAAGGAGATCGACGTGGGCGAGGACGGCGACGTGCGCATCCCGGCTGTCGCGATGCTCTTCGGCCTGCCGTCGGGGCAGCACGACGTCGTCTTCGAGATCCGCGATCCGTCCGAGACGCTGCTCGCGAGCGAGACGACCACCGTGCGCATCGGCGACAAGCAGCGGGTCGCGTTCGCGTCGACCTCGATGCGCTTCACGACCGTCTCGCACGGCAAGCACGCGGTCGTCGCGAAGCTCGGCGACAAGGAGCTCGGGCGCTCGTTCGTGAACCTCATGCTGCCGGACGACGACGACGAGCTGAGCGACGAGCACGACAGCGACTCGTCGGACGACGGCAACCCGGACATCGACGTGGTCGTGGCGAAGCTCGGAAACCAGGACCCGCTCGC
Organism: Polyangiaceae bacterium; assembly: GCA_035499695.1. Taxonomy (GTDB): domain Bacteria; phylum Myxococcota_A; class Polyangia; order Polyangiales; family Polyangiaceae; genus Palsa-1150. The sequence goes on along the minus strand of DATJYG010000285.1, from coordinate 4,495 downwards.
GATGCTCGGCATCCGCTCCGACTGGAGCGAGCGCACGTATCCGCGGCGGGTCGAGTACACCTGGTTCGCGCGGGCCACGCGCGGGTGGAGCGGCACCAACGTGTCGATCGCCTCGTACGTGCTCGACACGAGCGGCCACATCGTGGGGCGCAACGAAGGGTGCTTCCAGCCGGAGGTGCGTCCCGAGCACGCGTGGGCGTGCATGGGCGCGGGCGGCGGGATGCCCTTCCCCATGGCGAGCGGCGAGGGACCGTACGACATCGTGTTCGCCATCAACGACAAGCCGGTCGCGTGGTGGCCGATGGAGGCGATCATCCAGGCGCAGCACGCGCCCGGCAGCGACCTCGCGCGCTGGATGAAGGACATGCACCGCGCCGTGGTCAAGAGGCGCCGCCAGATCGCCGACACGCAGCACGCGGCGCCCCCTGCACCGCCGGGTGCGGCGAGCAAGACCGCGCCGAAGACGCCGCCGAAGGCGCCGGCGCCGGCGAAGCACTGACGGAGCAGAGATGAGAGAAACCGCAGAGGCGCAGAGAGCAGAGAGGAGGCCGCAGAGGTTTGAGTGTCGATCCACACCCAACTCTCTGCGTTCTCGTCTCCCTCTCTGCGCCTCTGCGGTTTTCTTCGTTCTCCTCACCGGTTGTTCCGTGCCGGTCGCGGGCGCGCTGGACGACTCGGAGGCGAATCAGGTCGTCGTGGCGCTCGAGCGGGCGAGCGTGGATGCCACCAAGGAGGTGGATCCGCAGGCCGAGGGGAAGTGGCGCGTCACCGTCACGCGCGACGACGTGCCCCATGCGCTGGCGGTGATGCGTGACGAGGAGCTGCCTCGGGCGCGGCCTCCCGGCGTGCTCGACGCCGTGGGCAAGGGGGCGCTCGTGCCGAGCGAGGCCGCCGAGCATGCTCAGCTCGTCGCCGGTCTCGAGGGAGACCTCGAGCGCACCCTCGAGGGCGTCGACGGGATCCTGCGCGCACGGGTCCACCTGAGCGTCCCGACGCGGAGCCCCCTGCGCGACGAGGCGCCGCAACGCGGGACCGCCAGCGTGCTGCTCGCGCACCGCGGGTCGACGCCGCCGCTCAGCGCCGACTCGGTGCAGCGGCTCGTCGCCGGCGCCGTCGCCGGGATGCTGCCGACCGACGTGAACGTGGTGCTCGTGTCGCGCGCCGCCCCGGCCGCGCCGACGGGCGGGGACTTCGGGCACGTGGGCCCCATCGCCGTCGCGCGCACCTCCCTGCGCGAGCTGCAGGGCGCGCTCGTGGCCCTGGTCGCGCTCGTCGCCGCGCTGGCGGCGGCGACGCTCGTGCTCTACGCCCGGCTCACGCGCGCGCGGGCGACCCAGTCGCAGGTGGAGCTGACGGGCGCGCGCCACGCCGCGAAGTCGTGATCCGTGTCGCAGGGCTCTCCAGGTCGGTGCACCAGCCCGGGGGCGGGCGGCGCAGCATCCTGCGTGACGTGACCCTCACGGTGCCGACCGGCTGCCTCTTCGGCCTGATCGGCCCCGGGGCGAGCGGCAAGAGCGTCCTCCTCAAGATGATCGCGGGCCTGATGAAGCCCGACACCGGCGTGGTCGAGATCGGGACCGACCGCGTCACCGAGGCGTCGGAGCTCGTGCTGCAGGAGATCCGAAAGCGCGTGGGAATGCTCTTCCAGAACAACGCGCTCTTCGATCACCTCACGGTGTTCGACAACATCGCGTTCCCCCTGCGCCGCCTCTACGCGCCACCGGAGGACGAGGTGCGCGAGCGCGTGGCCGAGCGCCTCTCGTGCGTGTCGCTGCCGGGCTTCGAGGACCGCATGCCCTCGGGCCTCAGCGGTGGGCAGAAGAAGCGCGTCGGCGTGGCGCGCGCGACGGTCACGCGCGCGCCGTTCGTGCTCTACGACGAGCCGGCGGCGGGGCTGGACCCGGTGACGTCGCAGAAGATCTTCGACCTTCTGCGGGCCGAGCAGCGCGCGAGCGGGGCGACGGTCGTCATGGTGTCGAGCGACCTCGATCGCTTGCTGACGGTGACCGACCGCGTGGGGATGATGTTCAGGGGACAGCTCATCTTCGACGGCACGACGGAGGAAGCGCGCGGGAGCAGCGAGCCGCGCGTGCGCCAGTTCGTGCACGGACTCACGGAGGGGCCGCTGTGAAGCGGTGGCTCGTGGCGGCCGCGATCGTGTGCGCGGGGTGCTCGAAGGGGTCGACTTCGAACTCGACCCCGACCCCGACCGCGACCGCGACCGCGACCGCGACCGCGACCACGACCGCGACCGCGACCACGACCGCGACCACGACCACGACCCCTGATGCAGGGGCGCCTGGCGTGCGCTTGCTCGATCACGGGAAGGAACCGCTGCGCCCCCTGCGGTACACGTGGCAAGTCGACCGCAAGGAGCTGATGACGATCGAGCTCCGCACGACGGTGTCCACCGAGGGCCAGGACATCCCGCTTCCGCCTCTGCACGTGGTCGTCGCGATCGATCCGCAGTCGGTCACGCCGGCGGGCGACCTGCGCTTCGCCTGGTCCGTGCTCCGGGCCGGTGCCGACGCCGACGCAGGAGGCGCTCCGCCGCAGGTCGCAGAGGGGTGGAAGCAGCAGATCGCCCCGGTCGAGCACCTCTCCGGCACCGCGGTCGTCGGCCCCGACGGCGTGTCCAAGGGAGTCACCGTGGATGGTCCCGCCGACGCGGCCACCGACGCCGAGATGGTCACCCAGGTCGTGCAGATGCTCCGCGACGTCGCGGCTCCCCTGCCCGCCGAGCCCGTCGGCGTGGGCGCGCGCTGGCAGAAGGTCTCGACGCTCGACGCGAAGAACGGGCACGCGACGCAGACCGACACGTACACGCTCGCCGAGCTGCACGGCGACAGGGGCAAGCTCGCCGACGTCCTCGCGCAGACCGCGTCCCCGCAGCTCCTGCCCTCCCCGGACGGCACCGGAGCGCCGCCGGCGCGGGTCGACTCGCTGCTCACCTCGGGGACGTCGACCCTCGCGTTCGACCTCGGCCGGCTCGTCGCGCAGTCGAAGCTCGACGGAACGACGGCCATGTCGCTCTCGTCGCAGTCGCACGCGGTGAGCATGGTGATGCACCTCGGCATCACCGTGACCGGAGACACGCGGTGACTCCGGGCAACGAGGAGTTCATCGAAGTCTGCGTGACGCTCGTCGTGCCCCTCGCGATCGTGGTGCCCCTGCTGCGCTTCGACGAGCGGCGCCTCTCTCCGAAGCAGCTCGAACGCGCATGGCCCCCGGTCAGCCGCGACGCGGCGATCTTCGCGCCGTGGCTGCTCCTCGGCATGCCGCAGCTCTGTCTCCCCGTGCACGCGGTGAAGACGCGCGGGTGGCTCTGGGGGCTCGTCCCGGGGCTGCTCGTGGCGCTCCTCATCACCTTCCTCGACGGACTCCTCGGCTGGGGGCTGGTGACGGCGCTGGAGGCGCTCGGCCTGTAGTAACTTCCTGGGCGCGATGTCCGACGCCCAGGCCGTGCCGCGCCCCTCCCGGCTGGAGAACGTGGCTGCCGCCACCGGCGCCGCGTTCATCGGCATCGCCGAGACGGTCGGCGGCATGGGGGTGCTCTTCGGCCGCATCGTCGCGCGGCTCGTCGCGTTCCCCCCGCGCGTCGACTGGCCGGAGCTGAAGCGCAACCTCTACAAGATGGCCGTCAAGTCGCTGCCCATCGTGGTCGTGACCGCGCTCTTCACGGGCGCCATCATGGTCATCCAGGCGGCGCCGCTGGTGAAGCGCTACGGCGCCGAGGGTCTGCTCGGCTGGGGCGCCGGGTTCGGCACGCTGCGCGAGGTCGCGCCGCTGCTCACGGCGCTGATGATCTCGGGCCGCGTCGGCGCGAACAACACCGCCGAGCTGGGGACGATGGTCGTCACCGAGCAGATCGACGCGCTGCGCACGCTCGCCATCGATCCCATCGCCTTCCTCGTCGCGCCGCGCTTCATCGGCATCATCGTGACGCTCTTCTGCATGACCCTCTACGCCGACGGGCTGGCGCTCCTGGGCGCGGCCTACAGCGGCTACGGCCTGATCCAGGTCGAGCCCCAGAGCTTCTACAACGGCCTCACGAGCGGCCTGCTCAACTTCGGCGACGTCGCGAACGGCCTCGTGAAGTCCCTCGTCTTCGGCCTCGTGATCGCCCTGGCCAGCTGCCACTTCGGCCTCGCCACCAAGGGCGGCGCCCCCGGCGTCGGCCGCAGCGTCAACGCGACGGTCGTCGCCAGCGCCGCCGGCGTCTTCGTCCTCGACTACCTCGTGAGCTTCATCCTCGGATGACCATGGCAAACGCCGAAACGACCACCCGACCCGTCGACGCGCCCGGCCCCGTGCGCGACCTGGGCGCCGCCGCGATCGACCTCTTCATCGGCGGTCGCGAGCTCTACTCGGTCTTCGTCCGCACGCTCTACTACGTCGTGCGCGGCCGGCGCGACCGCAGCGCAGTCGTCCGGCAGATGTTCGAGATCGGCAACCGGTCGCTCTTCTTCGTGTCGATCACGATGGGCTTCATCGG
>DATJYG010000284.1:0-4628 GCA_035499695.1 Polyangiaceae bacterium | reverse complement strand
CCGGGCCCGGGCAAGGTGATGACCGAGCATGGGCACGGTCATGCCCGGGCGTGGGCAGGGTCGTGCCCGGGCATGGGCATGGTGATGACCGAGCGTGGGCAAGGCCGTGCCCGGGCATGGGCATGGTGGACCGAGCATGGGCAAGGTCGCGACCGGCTTGGGGAACGTCATGACCGAGCGTGGGCGTGGTCGTGACCCGGCTTGGGCATGGGCCTGACCGGCCACGGGCGCGCGTCTGACCCGGCGAGGGCGGCCCCCTGACCCCGCCAGGGCGCCCTCCCGCCCGGGCCCGGGCATCGTCTCACTGCGTCGTCTCCCATCCGCCTACATCACATCTTTCCGTTGATTCCGCAGGGCCGGGTGCCATCCTTGCTGCGTGCGGACTTGGCTTTCCTGGGTCTGGCCGGCGGCGTCCCTCGCGGCGGTCGTCGCGGCCTGCGGCGGTGGCAACGGCACCAACAGCGGCGGGTTCACCACCGACGGAGGTGAGAACGGCGACAGCGCGTCGAGCAGCAGCGGCGGCGCGTCGAGCAGCAGCTCCGGCGCCGGCGGCGACGACTCGAGCTCCAGCGGCAGCAGCGGCGGCACGAGCAGCAGCGGCGGGAGCAGCAGCGGACCGAACGACGCGTCGCTCGACATCTCGTTCCCCGATGCGTTCACGATGCCCGACTCGTCGTCGGGCAGCACGAGCAGCAGCGGCGGCGGCGACGGGTCGATGCCCTGCTCGCCGAACGGCGTCACGTGCTCGGGGACCGTCGAGCTGATCTGCAACAACGGAACGCTGACGACGACCGACTGCGCCAAGGAAACGGTCCCCCACCAGTGCGCCAACGGCTACGGGTGCGTCCTCTGCACGCCGGGCACCGGCTCGTGCAACGGCAACGTCGGCACGTCGTGCAACGCGCAGGGCACCGGCACCGTCACGAACAACTGCGATCCGCAGCTCGGCGAGACGTGCAACGCCTCCAACGGCGAGTGCGCGGGCGACTGCGCCAGCGTCGGCTCGAGCTACATCGGCTGCGAGTACTACGCGATCACGATGAGCAACGAGGAGCTCAACCAGAGCGCCTTCTTCTACTCGGTGTCGATCTCGAACACGTCGACCAAGTCGGCCACCATCGTCATCACCGGCCCGTCGTACAACCAGACCTTCACGCTCGCCGCCGGCGCCATCCAGAACTTCCAGCTCCCGTGGGTGAGCTCCCTGTCGTGCCCCGGCGGGGGCTGCACGGGCGCGCTGCCGCCGATGCCCGGCACCGTGGTCGTCGCGGGCGGCGCGTACCACATCAAGAGCACCGAGCCGGTCACCGTCTACCAGTTCAACGCGTACGACTACACGCTCAACGGCAACTACTCGTTCACGAACGACGCGTCGCTGCTCATCCCGGTCAACGCCATGACGGGCAACTACTACGTCATGGGCCACCCGACGTGGGGCTACAACTCGCCCTCCGTCGAGGAGCCGGGGACGCTCGCGATCGTCGGCACGCAGGCGAACACCCAGGTGACCGTCAACCTCCGGGCCGGCCAGAGCATCTCGACCGGCGGCGGGGTGAACAACGCGACGGGGAGCAACACCGTCACGATCGGCGCCGGGGACGTGCTCCAGATCCAGTCGGCGCAGAACGCGCCGCAGCCCGGCTACGGCAGCGACGTCAGCGGCTCGACGGTCACGGCGAGCGCGCCCGTCGAGGTGTTCGGCGGCAGCGACTGCACGTTCATCCCGGCCACGCAGTGGGCGTGCGATCACATCGAGGAGATCAACTTCCCGCTCGAGACGCTGCGCAACGACTACCTCGTGACGCTGCCGTACAACGTGAACGCGCCGCAGAGCGCGGGCAGCCCGTCGTGGGGGCGGCAGTTCGTGAAGATCGTCGGCACCGCCAACGGCACGACGCTGGCGGCCGATCCCCCGCAGGCCGGGCTCACCTCGCCGATCAACGCGGGGCAGGTCGTCTACATCGAGGCGACGACGCACTTCCACCTGACGAGCAACAACCCGGTCATCGTCGGGCAGTACATGGAGAGCACGTACCAGTTCGGCACGGCGTGCGTGAACAGCGCCGCCGGCTCGGGCCCGCAGGACTGCGGCGATCCGGCCATGTCGCTCGCCGTCGCCACGCCGCAGTTCCGTACGAGCTACCAGTTCATCGCGCCGCCCAGCTACTCGGAGAACTGGGTCAACGTCATCGCGCCCAACGGCGCGACGGTGAAGGTCGACGGCAACACGGTGAGCGGCTACGTCGGCATCGGGTCGGCGAGCGGCTACCAGGTCGCCCACGTGTCGCTGTGCAGCGGCGGGTGCAGCGGCGTGCACACCGCGACGAGCACCGTTCCCTTCGGCATCGAGGTCTACGGGTACGGCGTTTACACGAGCTACATGTACCCGGGCGGCTTGAACTTGACCCGCCAGTAGGCCGGCGAGACAGAGGGCCCCAACCGAGGCGAACCTTGCTAGCGTAGCGCCGCTGGGGCAATGGCCAGAGCTACGCAAGCCGCCAAAGTAGGGCTCTTCATCGCCCTGACGGGTGCGGCGGCGTACGGCGTCTACCGTTACGTCAGCCCCGAGGTCACCGGCGGCAACGGCTACGTCGTCCACGCGTACATCCACGACGCGACGGGCCTGGCGCCGCGCTCGCGCGCGACCATCGCCGGCATCCCCGTGGCGACGCTCGACGCGATCAAGCTCGAGAACGGCGAGGCGCGCCTCGACGTCAAGGTGAAGAACGACATCGCGCTCTACGACAACGCGACGCTCGGAAAGAAGAGCACGTCGCTCCTCGGCGAGAGCGTCATCGTCCTCACGCCGGGCACGCCCGACCACCGGCGGCTGCACGACGGCGACGAGATCACCATCATCGTCAACGAGACCTCGCCGCAGGACATCATGCAGGAGGTCAAGGAGATCGCCGACTCGGTCAAGGCCGTCGCCGCGCAGCTCGCCAACAGCATCGGCACCGAGCAGGGTGGGCAGAACATCAAGGCGATCCTGCAGAACCTGGCCGACGCGACCGACGCGATGAACCAGACGATCCGCGAGAACCGCGAGGTCATCCGCGATTCGCTGCGCAACGTGCAGGCGATCACGCAGAACGCGAACCCGGAGCTCGCGAAGATCCTCGAGAACGTGCGCGTCATCACGCAGGACGTGCGCGAGATCATGGCGCAGGCGGGGGCGACGCCGGCGGGGCAGAAGGGCGAGCTGCGCGACACGATCGAGCGCCTCGACCAGTCGAGCAAGAGCCTCGAGAGCGCGCTCGCGCACATCGACAGCGTCGCCGGGCGCATCGACCGCGGCGAGGGGACCATCGGGAAGCTCACCAAGGACGAGCAGCTCGTCAACGAGGTGCAGGGCGTCGCCGAGGGCGTCAACGACTACGTGCAGAACATCACGCGCCTGCAGACCATCGTGGGCCTGCGCAGCGACTACAACTTCCTCGCGAACACCATCAAGAGCTACGTGGAGCTGCGCCTGCAGCCGAGCGAGGACAAGTACTACGTCATCGAGCTCGTGAACGATCCGCGCGGCCTGACGAGCATCACCGACACGCAGACGGACACGACGAATCCGTCCTCGCCGGCGCACTACCGCACGATCACGACGACGACGACCGACAGCTTCCGCTTCTCGCTGCAGTTCGCCAAGCGCCTCGGGGCGTTCACGGGGCGCTTCGGCATCAAGGAGTCGACCGGCGGCATCGGGCTCGACATCCACCTCCTCCAGGACAGGTTCGAGATCGTCAACGACCTCTTCGGCTTCAGCGAGTTCGTGCAGCCGCGCTACCGCGTGTACATCTCCTACGAGTTCCTGCACGACCTCTGGATCTACGGCGGCGTCGACTACCTCTTCGACCCGAACCTGCGCGACTACTTCCTCGGGCTGCAGCTCCGGTTCAACGACCAGGACCTGAAGACCATCCTGCCCTTCTCGGGCGGGGCGACCGCGGTGGCCAAGTAGGCCCGCTCAGCGCCGCTCAACCGACCGTCAGCAGCTTCGCGCTCACGAGGACCTCGATGACGCGCAGGACCTCGCTCGCCGTGGCGAGACCGCCGTGCGTGACGGCGGCGAGGACCTCGCGCAGGGGCTTGGGCTCCTCGGTCGCGTCGAGGACGCGCTTGGCCAGCGGAGGCCAGATCGCCCCGGCGAGGTTCACGGGGCCCCCGACGAAGGGAGCCACCACCGCGTCGAGCCGGCCGCGCCAGGACTCGAGCGCCACGTCGCCGGGCATCGCCGCCTCCATGCCCGCGATCACCAGGGGCAGCAGGTCCAGCTCCAGCGGGAACTCGACGTGCGGGGGCTTCTGCTCGCCGTAGAAGCTGAGCCGACCGGTGGGCCACGTGAAGAGGTCCACGAGGCGGTCGCGCCCCTGCTCGCGGATGGCGCGGAAGATGTCCAGCGACGCCACGAGCCCCAGCGCGATGAGCGTGTCGCCCATGCGCCCGCCGTAGCGAGGGAGCACCGCGAGCGCGAGATCGAGCTCCTCGCGTTCGAGCTTGCCGCGCCGCACGAGGTATTCGCCGAGCAGCTCGCTCGCGTTGCTCGACGCGACGTGGTGAAGCTTCCCGCCGGCGAAGTAGAGCTCCTTGCGCCCGCTCTCGCCGGTCTCGTCGGAGCGCTCGACGAAGAG
>DATJYG010000283.1:0-27205 GCA_035499695.1 Polyangiaceae bacterium | reverse complement strand
CACGGCGGCGCCGTCGTCCTCGATGCCGCGGTCGTCGGCGGCGACCGTGGGTCCGACGACCACGCGCACCCCCACCGAGCGCGCCGTCTCGCGCACGAGCGTCACGACCGCGACGTAGCAGGCGCCCGGCTCGACCGAGAGCGGCACCGGCGTCACCCCGTAGCCTCCCTGCGCGAGCGCGACGGGCTCGGCGCGCAGCGACGTGAGATGGCGCTCGAGGAGCACGCGCGCCATGCGCGCGCGCGGCTCGTTGCCCCACACGACCGGCAGGTGCGCGGGCAGCGGCCACGAGAAGTGCGCGACGAGCACCGGCGTCTCCGCCGGTGAGCCGGCGAAGACCACCTGCACCGGCGTCGTGTCCCCGACGCACTTCGTGAGGGTCACGTCCGGCGCGTCGCTGCGGTCGCGCGCCAGCACGCGTTCGCCGGCCTCGTCGCGCATCTCGCCGTCGAGGTCGAGCCGCCCGCGCATGCCCGGGTGCGCCCCGCGCGGGTCCACGGCGAAGAGCTGGAGCACGTGGCAGCCCGGGTCGAGCACGAGGGCGCCGGCGCCGGAGCGATCGGGCCCCGCGTTCCACGACTGGCGCGCGGCGATGCTCGCGCCGTCGCGCCGCGCGCGGGTCTCGGCGACGTCGGCGCGCCGCTCGGGCGGCGGAAGCGGTGGCAGCGTGCCGGGCTCCATCGCGGGCGCGAGCAACCCGCCGGTGCGCTCGGGCAGCACCGTGCGAAGGGGCGGCAGCGGCTTCGACGAGCGCGCCACGATCGTCTCCAGCGCCCCGCGGCCCGAGTCGCTCGACACGACGAGCCGGCGCGGCGCGGCCTCGCTGCATCGCTCGACGACGAGGGCGCCGGCGACGCTCGGCATGCGCTTCACGGTGGGCTCCTCGCCGCTCGTGTCGGCGAGCCGGACGTGGAACCCCAGGCCGCGCGCGCCGAGCAGGGCGATCGTGGTGCACTCGCCGTCGGGCAGCTCCGGCAGCGCGATGACCACGTGCCGGTCCTCCTCCCCGCCCTCGACGAGGAAGCGCGTCTTGTCCACGACGACCGCCGCGCCCACCGAGCGCCACGCGTCCGCGAGGCGCGCCGACTCGTCGGCGAGGTTGCCGGCCGCCCGTGCTTCACCGCCCGCGAGCAGGCACAGACCCGCCAGAGCCACGCACGGCATGAAGCGGCGACGCAGCATCGATCAGCCGGCGGCCGGCGTCTCCTCGATGTGCAGCGGGGACTCGACGAACGCGCGCGCAGCCGGGTCCCACACGAAGAGCTTCCGGTCGTCGACCGCGCCGGCGCGCACGCTCGTCACGAGGTACGCGAGGTCCCACGGCGGCTCGTCCTGCCCGCTCTTGGCGACGGCCGCGTCCGTCTCCGAGAAGTACGCGCCGACGTCGAGGTGCGAATGGTAGAGCACCTTGACCGGCCGCCCCTCGGCCTCGCCGCGCCGTATCGCCGCCTCGAACTTCATCGAGTCGATGTCGAAGTACGTCCGTCCCGTCCGTGGGTACTGCTCGGGGTCGAGCTCGTGCAGGGCATTCGCGCGGTTCTTCATCGGCACGATGCCGTCGAGGCGAAGAGCGTGCCCGGCCGGTCCGACGAGGAAGCCGCAGCTCTCCTCGTCACGGGCGAACGCCTTGCGCGCCTCCTCGTCCACTTGCGCGACGAGCGAGCGCGGCACGACCAGACCGCCGAGGACCCACGGGTGTCGCGCGGCGTCACGCATGCGTCAGGAGCATAGCGTAGAGCCCACTCACCACACGTAGCGGCGTTCCCACTTCATCGGCGCGAAGTAGCGGTCGCCACGGTCGGCCACGATCGCCACGACGCAAACGCCACGGCCGCTGTCATTTCGCGCGGCCGCCTCGGCGGCCACCTGGAGCGCAGCGAAGACGGCGGCGCCCGAGGAGTGCCCGACGTGCACGCCCTCCTCGCGCGCGAGGCGGTCGGCCATGTCCCACCCGTCCTCGGTGGTCACCGGGAGGATGCGGTCGGGGACGTGCGGGTCGTAGATGGCGGGCACGAGGCTCGAGGCCATGTGCTTCAGGCCCTCCAGGCCGTGCAGCGCGTCGGCCGGCTCGACGGCGACGCACTCGATGTGGCGCCCGTGCTCGTGAAGGCGCCGCGTGCAGCCCATGATGGTGCCGGTCGTGCCGATGCCGGCGACGAAGTGCGTGAGGCGGTCGCCGAGCGCCTCGAGGATCTCGGGGGCGGTGCCGTCGTAGTGGGCGCGCCAGTTCGAGTCGTTCGAGTACTGGTCGGGGTAGAAGTACCGCTCCGGCTCGCGGGCCACGATCTCGCGCACGAGGCGGATGGCGCCGTCGGAGCCCTCCATCGGGTCGCTGAAGACGATGTCGGTGCCGAAGGCGCGCGCGATGTCCTTGCGCGCCTTGCTGACGTTGGACGGCATGACGAGGCGCACCGGCACGCCGAGGGCGGCGCCGTAGAGCGAGTAGGCGACGCCGGTGTTGCCGCTGGTCGAGTCGATGAGCGTCTTGCCGGGCGCCAGGCGCCCGTCGGCGAGGGCGTCCTGCATCATGCGGAGCGCCGGGCGATCCTTCACGCTGCCGCCGGGGTTGGCGAACTCGAGCTTCGCCCACACCTCCACGTCGGGCAGGTGCGCGGCGACGCGGCGCATGCGCAGCAGCGGCGTGCGTCCGACCGCGTCGACGACCGACTCGAGACGTCGCGTCACGTCGTGCTCCCGAGCGCCTCTCGGATCGCGCTGAGCGCCGCGAGCGCACCGGCGGCGAGGGCTCGCGCCGTCGGGTCGCCGATCTCCGCGGGCGCATCGGCGCGCTCGACGGCGAGCGACGCGTCCACCTCGACCTTCACGGACGCGTCGATGCCGCGCGCCGCGACGGCCACCGCTTCGTCGCCGACGCGGAGCCGCGCCACGCCGGCCCCCGCCAGGTAGCGGGCGGCCACCTGCGCCGCGAGGCCGCGCCCGTGCACGTCGACGGCGGCGCGCGCGATGCGCCCCTGCCCGTCCGCGCCGACCTCGGCCAGCCGCACCTGACGCGTGTGACGACGGCTCACGCGCGCTCAGCCTCCGGCGATGGCCGGGACGATGCTGATCTGGTCGCCCGCCTTGAGCTGCGTCTTGAGGCCCTCGAGGAAGCGCACGTCCTCCTCGCCGACGTAGATGTTGACGAAGCGGCGCACGCCCTTGTCGTCGAGCAGCCGGTCGCGGATGCCGGGGTGCTTCTTCTCGAGGTCCTCGATGACCTCGCCGACGGTGGCGCCCGCGGCTTTCACCTCGTCGGCGCCGCCGGTGAGGGTCCTCAGGGGCGTGGGGATGCGAACGATGGTCTCCATGGCTCTCCTCTCTACTCCGCAGAGCAAGCAATCGGTACGTGGCGATACGGCGCGGCGGCGCAGGGTGCCGCTCTTGCCGTCGACGGTCACGAGCGTCCCGGCGACGGCCGAGCCTCCGAGCAGCGCGAGCGCGAGGTCCACCTGAGCCGCGGCCGTCAGGCCCACGACGGGGCCCATGACGCCTGCCTCGGCGCAGTTGGGGGCGTCGCCCTCGGGGACGTCCTCGAAGAGGCAGCGGTAGCAGGGGCGCCCGCGTGCACCGACCGCCAGCGCCGTGCCCACCCAGCGCACCGCCGAGGCGTGCACGACGGGCACTCCGGCGGCCGCGCACGCGTCGGCGGCGAGGAACTTGGTCGCGAAGTTGTCGGCGCCCTCGAGGACCACGTCCCAGCCGCGCACGAGCTCCGCGGCGTTCGTCGGGAGCAGGCGCGTGCGGAAGGGGCGAAGCTCGATGCGCGGCGCAATGGCCGCCAGCGCGCGCGCCGCGGCGTCCACCTTGTGAATCCCGACGTCGCCCTCGCCGTAGAGGATCTGCCGGTGCAGGTTGGTCGCGTCCACCTCGTCGTCGTCGCAGAGGCCGAGCGTGCCCACGCCCGCGTGCGCCAGCGCGAGCAGCGCGGGGCATCCCAGCCCCCCGAGCCCGACGACGAGCACGCGCGCGCCCTCTCTCACGCGAAGTACTCCTCGAGGCTGAAGTAGCGCTCGCCCGTGTCGGGCAGCACCGTGACGACGTTCTTGCCGGCGCCGAGCTCGCGGGCGACGGCGAGGGCCGCGTGCACCGCCGCGCCGGCGCTGATGCCCACGAGCAGCCCCTCGCGGCGCGCCAGGTCGACCTTCGTGCGCCACGCGTCGGCGTCGGTCACGGTGCGCACCTCGTCCACGACGCCCGGGTGGTAGTTGGCCGGCACGAATCCGGCGGCGAGCCCCTGAATCTTCGTCGGCCCGCGCTCGCCGCGCGAGATGGTCGCGCACGCGTCGGGCTCCACCGCGACCACGCGGGGCGGCGGGCGCAGCTCCCGGCGGAGCACCTCGCCGACGCCGCTGACGGTGCCCCCGGTGCCGACGCCGGCGACGAACGCGTCGATCGACAGCCCGCGCATCGCCTCGAGGACCTCGCCCGCCGTCGTCTCGGCGTGCACGCGCGGGTTGGCCGGGTTGTCGAACTGCTGCGGCATGAAGGCTCCCGGCGTCGACGCGACGATCTCGCGCGCCTTCGCCAGCGCCCCCTCCATCTGCTTCTCGGCCGGCGTGAGGACCACCTCGGCCCCGTAGGCCTCGAGGAGCTGCCGCCGCTCGAGGCTCATGCTCTCGGGCATGGTGAGGATGCACCGGTAGCCGCGCACCGCGCAGACCAGGGCCAGGCCGATGCCCGTGTTGCCGCTCGTCGGCTCGACGACGACGCCGCCCGGCCGGAGCTCCCCGGAGCGCTCGGCCTCCTCGACCATCGCCAGGCAGATGCGGTCCTTCACCGACCCGCCCGGGTTCGCCTGCTCCATCTTCGCCCAGACGGCGGCGGCGCCCGGCTCGCCCAGGCGCCGGAGCCGCACGATCGGGGTGCCGCCGATGAGGTCGAGCACGCTGTTGGCGAAGGTGGGGTGCCCTCCTGGCGAGGGACGTTTCGAGCCGGGCGCCATTCGGTATCCTGGACAGTCTGTCTAGCACGCTGGCATCGCCGCCGGCGCGCCGTCATGTCATATAGGGCTTTCCCCATGATCGGCTCGGCCGAAGCGCGCAGCTTGCACGACGCCTACCCGGCGATCGACCTGCACGCCGACACGCTGATGTGGTCGCGGTGGATCGGCTACGACCTGCACGCCCGCCACGAGCCTCCGCTGTGGCGCGGCGCGCTCGCGGGGCACGTCGACATCCCGCGGATGCGCGAGGGCGGCATGGGCGCCCAGTTCTTCGGGCTCGTGTCGCTCCCGGTGTCGAAGCGCATGCGCGGCCTGGCGCGGACGATCCACGAGCAGATCGATGCGCTCGAGGAGACAATCGCGCGCCAGCCCGACGCCATCCGGCTGGTCCGCAAGGCGCACGAGCTGGAGGAGGCGCGCGCCGCCGGCGCCGTCGGTGCGCTCCTCGGCATCGAGGGCGCCCACGCGCTCGAGGGCGACATCGACAAGCTGGACGCCTTCGCGCGCCGGGGCGTGCGTTACCTCGGCGTGCTGCACTTCAGCTCGAACGAGGCCGGATTCCCCGCCTACGGGCGCGGGCGGCGCGACAGCGAGGGGCTCACGCGCTGGGGCGCGCGCCTCGTCGAGCGCTGCGAGTCGCTCGGGGTCATCGTGGACCTCGCGCACATCAACCGCCGCGGCTTCCTCGACGTGTGCGCGATGGCGACCAAGCCCCCCATCGTGAGCCACACCGGCGTGCTCGGCGCGTTCGAGCACTGGCGCAACATCGACGACGCGCAGCTGCGCGCCGTGGCCGACCGCGGCGGGTGCGTCGGCGTCATCTTCTGCCCGCGCTACCTCGGCGCGGACGGCCTCGATGCGGTCGTCGCGCACATGAAGCACATCCTCGACGTCGTGGGCGAGGACGCGCCCGCCCTCGGCAGCGACTGGGACGGCTTCATCGTCCCCACGCGCGGCCTGGCGGATCCGCGCGGGCTGCCGCTGCTCACCGACGCGCTCCTGCGCGCCGGCATCCCGGACCGCGTCGTGGGCAAGATCCTCCGCGGCAACGTGATGCGCGTCCTCGCCGAGGCCTGAGCGGCGCCGCACGTACGTGGCGGCTCGGGAGGCGCAAGATGCGCCTCTTGGCCCTGGAGTGCCGTCTCTTGCGACGTGAGAGGCGCCTCTTGCGACTCGAGATGCGTATCTTGGGCCCTGAGAGCCGCCTCTTGCGCCTCGAGAAGCGCCTCTCAGGACCTGAGATACGCCTCTCACGACCCGAGAGGCGCCTCTGACGACGGTAGATGCGTATCTCGAGACCTGAGAGGCGCCTCTCCGCCCGCGAGACACGGCCCCGTGACCCGCTCACTCGACCTCGTCGAGCGCGACGCCCCGGGCCGCGAGGCGCGCGGCGATTCGCTCGCGGAGCGGCCCCAGGTCCACGCCAGCGGGGGCCCGCAGGTGCACCCGCACGTGCCCATCGTCGGCGTGCACCACGAGCTCCGCCCCGGCGAGCGACCCGGACCCGAGTTCCAGGCGCACCGTCCCGCGCCGCCCGTCACCGGACCATGCGACCCGGCGGACGAGCGCCGGCAGCAGGTCCTCCAGCGACGTTCGGGCCGGGCCGCCCGCGGGAGCGGGGGGTGCCGCCGAGCTGCCGATCTCCCCTTGCGCGAGCCCCGGCGGCGGACCGAGCTGGGCCGCGTGCCGGACGTGCGGGTCCGCCGGGTCCTCGCGACGCTCGTGATCGTGCTGCCGGCCGGGCGTGACGCCGGGACGGCGCGGGTCGACGCCGCCTTGGGCCGCCGGCGCCTTCCCGGCATGCAGGACCTCGCCGAAAGCCGCCGAGGAGCCCTTGAGAGACGCTGACTTGGCGGCCGAGAGCTCTAGCGATGTCTTGCCGGCCGCGGGGAGCTTCACCTGAAACGTGAGAGGTCTCATACCCCCCTATCGGACGGATTCCTGAAGAGTTGCGCGGGTTCGGTCGAGGCCGTCGCTGCGGCTCTTCTTGACCGGGGCCCCCTCTGGGTTAGGTTGACCCTCGGGTCGCGACCCGACCCAGGACGCGAGAAGGTTGGGCTAGGTGAGCGCAGGTCCAGGGGGACTCGTAGTCGACGTAGTTGCCGCGGCCGTCGTGACGGCCATCGGGTCGCTCTTCGCAGCGGGAGACGCTGCGCTGACGGAGATCCCCGACGGGCGCATGCTCGCCCTGACGTCGGACGCCCAGAAGACCGGCGCCGCCTTCCGCCGGTACACGGCGGACCCCCTGCGGGTGCTCACGCGATGGCTCGTGGGGCGCATCCTCGCCCTGAGCATCGCCACGGTGCTGTTCGACGAGGCTGCCAGCTCAGCCGGCCTGGGCCGCTGGGCCCTGGTCGTCGCCGTGGTCGGCGCGGTGCTGTTCTACGGGACCTTCAGCGAGATCACCGTGACCCTCGCCCGCCGCCGCCCCGAGCGCGTCGGCGCCCTCGCGCTCATGTACCTGCGGCCGATCGAGCTGCTCCTCGTCCCCCTCGCCGACCCGCTGGCCATCGTGGGCCGCGCCGTCGGCCGGCGCGTCCCGCGCTCCCGCAACGTGGACGCGCGCATCACCGAGACCGAGGTGGAATGGGTCGTCAGCGAAGGCGAGAAGGCCGGCGCGATGGCCAAGGAGCCGGCGGAGATGATCCGCAAGGTCCTCGACTTCAAGGATCTGACGGCGCGCGAGGTCATGGTGCCCCGGCGCCTCATCGAGGCCATCGACATCGCGACGCCGCTGTCGGACGTGGTGGCGATGGCGGCCGGCGGCAAGCACTCGCGCTACCCGGTCTACCAGGGGAGCGTCGACAACGTCGTGGGCCAGCTCTACGTGAAGGACCTCTTCGCCCTGGTGCGCGACGGATCGCTCGGCCAGAAGAAGCTGGCAGACGTGATGCGCTCCCCCGTGATGTTCGTGAGCGAGAACCAGTCGGCCGCGAAGATCCTGGCCGACATGCGCAGCAAGCGCCTTCACATGGCCATCGTGAGCGACGAGTTCGGGGGCACGTCGGGCCTCGTGACGATGGAGGACATCCTCGAGGAAATCGTCGGCGACATCCGCGACGAGAAGGACCAGGCGGCGCCCATCCAGACGATGGGCGACGGGCGCGTCGTCGCCGACGCCTCCGTATCCATCGCCGACGTGGAGCACGCGCTCGGCAAGTCGCTGCCGGACGACGGCGAGTTCGAGTCGCTCGGGGGGCTCATCGTGAGCCGCGCCGGCCGCGTGCCCGAGGTGGGCGCCACGGTGAAGGTCGACGGCCTGAAGCTCATCGTGCGCGAGCGTGACGAGAAGCGCGTCGTCAAGGTGGAGATCGTGCCGGACCGCGGCGCGACCGCGGTCCCGGCCGAATGACCGCGCCTGCGGGAGCGACGGTGGTCCGCCTCGACGCGACCGAGGTGGATCCGGAGGACTTCGCGGCGCTCGCGGCGCAGCTCCCCCTCGCGAGCACCCTGCCCCCGCGCACCGTGGTCGCCGTCCCCGCCGTCGCGGTGCGACGTCGCCGGTTCCTGCGCGGCGTGCTCGGCGACCGCAAGGTCGCCGTGTCGCGCGCCACGCGCTGCACGGCCCTCATGCTGCGCGGCTACGTCGACGTCGCCGCCGACGGGGGCGCCGCCTGGGGCTTCAGTTCACCTTGCTGAGCTGATCGGCGAGCTTCGCCGCGGTCTCCGAGAGACCCGGCTTGGAGTCGGTGACGATGTCGCCGCTGTCGGAGCCCTTCTGGCCCTGGATGTCGTCGACGAGCGAGTTCATGCTCGCGACGAGCTGCGTGATCGCGCCCTTCTGCATGCTGGGGCAGACGCGGTCGAACGACGTCGGGATGACCGGGATGGCCGCTCCGTCCTTGGGGATCTTCGCGTCCTTCAGCCACGGCAGCTGGACGTTGCCCGAGCTGATGGGGTTCGAGAAGAGGAGCTGCGACGGGATGTCCTTGCCCGGATCGAGCGGCGTGACGAGCGACGCGAGGCGCAGCGCGCCCCCCGGCGTGTCCTTGTCGACGACCGCCACGATCGAGATGGGCTCCTGGCCCTTGCGCGCGAGCTGCTCGGTGATGGGCTTCTCGAGCTTGCTCAGCAGAGCGACGACGAGGTCCTTCTTGTCGTTGAGCCCCTGCACGCGGGTGATGAAGTCCATGAGGCCGCGCGTCGTCTCGGCCGGAACGCCCGAGAAGCGGCGGCCGAAGAGCTTGTCGCCCGCGAAGTCGACCGTCATGCCGGAGAGCGACTGGCCGAGGTCCTTCGGGAACGTGGGGGTGCCGCCGAGCAGCTGCGTGCCGCCGTCGGTCACCTTCTTCTGCATCGCATCGAGCGAGTCCTTCGCCTTGAGCAGGTCGGCCGCGAGGTCGTGCGCGTCCGTGATGCTCTTGGTGCGGTCGCTGCCCTGCTGTCTGGCCGTGCCGGCGACGTACGCGACGACCGCCGCGATGATCGCGAGCACGAGGCCGCCCATGAAGCCCTGCTTGCGCGCGCCGCTGCGCGCCGCCTGGACCGCGCCCTCGTCGACCTCGATGCGCTGCGCCTGAGGCATGGCGGGAGCGGCGGCCGGCTGGCGGAGCCCCGCCACTGCGGCCAGCGGGTTGTTCGGGTCGAGCGCGGCGGGCCGCTGCGAGATGGGCGGCTTGGGGATGCCCGAAGGCGGAGGCACCGACGGCGGAGGCATGGGCGTCGGTCCACCCATCGGTCGAGCCATGGGAGGAGGAGCGGAGGGGCGCTGCACGGGCACGGCCGCCGCGGGGGCGGGCGTGGGGGCGCCAGCGGGGCCGCCCATGCGCTGCAGGCGCGCCTTGAGGTCGATCTTCGGCTTCTTGTCGTCAGCCATCGTTACGCCGGGCGAAACTTACGTGCCCCAGCGCTCGCGTGTCAACGCGAGGTCCGCAGGCAGGCTATGTAAGTAGCCTGTAGGCCGACAGTATCGTCGTCTCGCGGGGCCCCTCCCCCGCTCGGGGTCGGTAATGCGCGTCATCGTCGTCGACAACTACGATTCGTTCACCTTCAACCTCGTGCAGATGCTCCGCGAGCTCGGCGCCGAGGTCGACGTGTTCCTGAACGACGCGGTCGACGTGGCGGGCGTGCGGGCGCGTCACCCGGACGGCGTGCTCGTGTCTCCGGGCCCGTGCACGCCGAACGAGGCGGGCGCGTCGCTGGCGGTCGTCGGCGAGATGGGGCGGGAGGTGCCGGTGCTCGGGGTGTGCCTCGGTCACCAGTCGGTCGGGCAGGCCTTCGGCGGGCGCGTCGTGCGGGCGGGGCGGCTGATGCACGGCAAGACGTCGCCCATCGTCCACGACGGACGCACGCTGTTCGAGGGGCTCCCCTGCCCCTTCGAGGCGACGCGCTACCACTCGCTCGTCGTCGAGCGCGATTCGCTCCCGGCGTGCCTCGAGGTGAGCGCGTGGACCGCCGAGGGCGAGATCATGGGGCTGCGTCACCGCGAGCTCCCGGTGGAGGGCGTGCAGTTCCACCCCGAGAGCGTGCTGACGGGCGAGGGCAAGCGGCTCATCGGAAACTGGCTGCGGCGCGTGCGAACGCGCGAGCCGCTCGGGGCGAAGCCGTGACGGCTGAATTTGCGCCGCTGCTCGCGAAGCTGCTGGCCGGCGAGCTCGAAGCGGACGAGGTGCGCGCGGCGTTCGACGCGATCCTCGCCGGCGCGTGGACGCCGATACAGACCGGCGCGTTCGCGGTGGCGCTCCGCATGCGCGGGGAGACCGACGAGCAGATCGTCGCCGCGGCCCGGGCGATGCGCGCGGCCATGTCGGTGGTCGACCACGGACTGCCCATGGTGCTCGACACGTGCGGCACCGGTGGCGACGGCGCGCACACGCTGAACATCTCGAGCGCTGCGGCCATCGTCGTCGCCGCGTGCGACGTGCCCGTCGCGAAGCACGGCAACCGCAGCGTCTCGAGTCGCTGCGGGAGCGCAGACGTCGTCGAGGCCATCGGCGTGCCCGTGGACGTGCCGCCGGAGCGACAGCACGAGGTGCTGCGCGAGGTGGGCATCGCGTTCCTCTTCGCGCCGGCGCACCATCCGGCGCTCAAGCACGCGGCGCAGGCGCGCCGGGAGCTCGGGACGCGCACCATCTTCAACGCGCTCGGGCCGCTGGCGAACCCCGCGCGGGCGACCCATCAGCTCGTGGGCGTCTACGACGAGGGCCTGCGCGCGGTGGCGGCGCGCGCGCTCGGCAAGCTCGGCGTGCGGCGCGCGTGGGTCGTGCGCAGCGAGGACGGGCTCGACGAGGTGAGCCCCTCGGCGCCGACCCGCGTGAGCGAGCTGACGGAGGACGGCGCGGTGCGCGAGCGCGTCGTCGCGCCCGAGGACTTCGGGCTGCCGCGCGTCGCGCGGGCGGCGCTCGCGGGTGGCGATGCGGCGCAGAACGCCGCGGCGCTCCTGACCATCGTGCGCGGCGAGGCCCACCCGGCGCGCGACGCCGTGCTCCTCAACGCCGCCGCGGCGCTCGTCGTCGCCACGGGGGCCGATCCGCGGGAGAGCGCGGCGCGTGCGCGCGAGGCGCTGGACCGCGGCGCGGTCTTGGCGAAGCTCGAGGCGTGGCGGACGGCCGCGAAGAAGCGCAAGCCATGAGCCTCCTCGCGCGCATCGTGGAGGCCAAGCGCCGAGAGGTGGAGGCCCTGGGGGCGAAGCCGCGCCGCGCGCCGCTCGATCGCCGCCCCCTCGACGTGCCACACGCCCTCGGGCGCGACGGCGGACGCCTGCGTCTCATCGCCGAGGTGAAGCTCCGCAGCCCGAGCGCCGGCGTGCTCTCGCGTGCCCTGGCGCCCGAGGCGCGCGCCCTCGTCTATGCACGCGGCGGCGCCGCGATGGTCAGCGTCCTGTGCGACGCGCCGTTCTTCGACGGCTCGTGGGAGCACCTCGCGGCCGCGCGCGCCGCGATCGACGCCGCCGGCCTCGCCGTTCCGCTCCTCGCGAAAGAGTTCGTCGTCGACGCGCGCCAGATCGCCGAGGCACGCGACCGGGGCGCCGACGCGGTTCTGCTCATCGCCCGCATCGTCGACGGCGCGACGCTCACGGCGCTCGTCGGCGCGACGCGCAGCGAGGGGCTCGAGCCGTTCGTCGAGGTCGTCGACGAGGCGGAGCTGGACACGGCGCTGGCCGCGGGCGCGCGCGTCGTGGGGGTGAACGCGCGCGACCTCGACACCCTCGCGATGGACCCCGTCCGCACGGCCCGGGTGCTCGAGCGCATCCCGCGCGACCGGGTGGCCGTGCATCTCTCCGGCGTGCGCAACCCGGACGCCGTGGCCGCCGTCGCCCGCGGACGGGCAGACGCGGCGCTCGTGGGCGAGGCCCTGATGCGGGCCGACGACCCCGCGCCCCTGCTCGCGGCGATGCTCGCGGGCGCCGCCGGAAACTAGTTCCACGGCGGGGCGCCGCCCTACCCTCGGCGCGTGGACCTGCACGCCTGGATCGACGCGTACCTGGACCACCTGCGCGTCGAGCGCGCGCTCGCGAAGAACACGCTCGATGCCTACGCGCGTGACCTCACGGCGCTGGCCGAGCACGTCGGCGGAGACGTCGACCCGGCGCGCATCGACCCGGGCGTCATCGCCGAGCTCATGGTGGGCAACGTGAAGCGCGGTTTCGGCGCGCGCTCGAGCGCCCGCATGCTCTCGGGGCTGCGCGGGTTCTTCCGGTTCCTGGTCCGCGAGCGCGCCATCCCCGAGGACCCGACGCTCCTCGTCGACCGCCCCAAGGTCGGCCGCCGCCTGCCTCGCGTGCTCTCGTACGACGAGGTCGAGCGCCTCCTCGCCGCCCCCGACCAGGGGACCCCGGCGGGCGCCTGTCACGCCGCGATGCTCCATCTCATGTACGCCTCGGGCCTGCGCGTGAGCGAGCTCGTGGGCCTCCGCCTCGGGGACATCGACCTGCAACGCGGCCTCGTCGCCCCGCTCGGCAAGGGGGGCAAGCGGCGCCTCGTGCCGGTCGGCGAGGTCGCCCTCGGCATGGTCGACCGCTACCTGCGCGACGTGCGCCCCGGGATCGCCGCCGAGGGCGAAGCTGCTCTCTTCGCGTCGCCCCGCGGGGGCCGATACACCCGCGAGCACTTCTGGCGCCTGGTGCGCGACTACGCCGTCCGGGCCGGCATCGTCCCGCTGCCCTCCCCTCACAAGCTGCGCCACTCCTTCGCGACGCACCTGCTCCGCGGCGGCGCGGACCTTCGTGCCGTGCAGGCCATGCTGGGCCACGCCAACCTCGGCACGACCGAGATCTACACGCAGGTGGCCCAGGACCACGTGCGCGCGGCCCACCGGAAGGCGCATCCCAGGGCCTGATCGTCTGGTGGCGCTTCGCGCGGTCGGCCCGCCTTCGGCGGATCCTCACTCGTGCTACCGTCGGCCCGATGCGCGCTCGGGGAGAAGCGTTCGAAGTATTCGAGCCCGCAACGCGCGAGTCGGAGACGCCCGTGGTGGTCGAAGTGCCCCACGCGGGGCTCGACCTGGCGCCGCAGGACCTCGAGCCGCTGGCGGCGCCCGCGCGCGCCATCGCGCGGGACGCGGACCTGTACGTCGACGCGCTCTACGAGGACGCCGCGGCGGAGGGGGCGACGGCGATCGTCGCCCGCGCATCGCGCTACGTCGTGGACGTGAACCGCGCCGAGACGGACGTGGACGCGGACGTGGTCGAGGGGGCGCGCGGCGACGTGTCGCTGCAGCACGGCCTCGTGTGGCGAACGACGAGCGACGGCGAGCCGGCCCTCGCGCGCAAGCTGTCGCGCGTGGAGCTGGAGGAGCGGCTCGAGCGCGTGTGGCGCCCGTACCACCGGGCGCTCGCGGGGCTCGTCGAGCGCAAGCGCGCCCGCTTCGGGCTCTGCCTGGTGCTCGCGGCGCACTCCATGCCCAGCGTGGAGCGCCGGGGCGCCCGGGCGGTCGGCGGCGGCGGGCCAAGCGACAAGGGCGACAAGACCGGCTCCAAGCAGCGCGCCGACGTGGTGCCTGGCACGCGGGGGCGCCGCAGCGCCGACCCGCGGTTCATCGACTTCGTCGAGGAGCACGCCCGCCGGCGCGGCTGGTCGGTGCGGCACGACGACCCTTACGCCGGAGGCTTCACCACCCAGCACTACGGGAGGCCCGAGCAGGGCGTCCACGTCGTGCAGGTCGAGCTGGCCCGGCGGCTCTACCTGGACGAGGTCACCCTGCGTCAGGGGCCCGACTTCGCAGGGGTCCGGCGGTGGTGCCGGGAGCTCGTGGCGGAGCTGGGTAAGCTGGCTGGGGCCGGGGCCCCAGCAAATAGACCTGGGTGAGGCGGGGCCCCAGCCAACAGACCTGGGTGAAGCCGGACTTGACAGATGCGGCTGGGGCCGTAGGCTCCGCGCCCCTAAAGCCATGGCCAAGAGCGACATCACGGGCAAGCGCAAGCTCAAGGCGCACAACGTCTCGCACTCGAACATCAAGACCAACCGGTGGCAGCACGTGAACGTGCAGCGCCGTCGAATCTGGGTGCCCGAGCTGCGCCGCTTCGTGACGCTCAACCTGACGACGCGCGATCTCCGCAGCATCGACAAGCTCGGCGTCAGCGAGTACGCGCGCCGGCACGGCATCGACCTCGGGCGCGTCTAGCTCAGGCGGAGGCGGCGACGACGGCCGATTCGCGCGTCCGCGCGACGGCGACGCCGCGGCCCGCGCTCGCGCCGAGGGCGTCGGCCACGAGCGGCGACTCGTCGAGGCGCGGGAGCAGACGCGCGAGGGCCGTCTCCGCGTCGGCAAGGGAGCCGATGCCGACGGCGAGGTCGGCGAGACCGGCGCGCACGCGGATCGCGATGGGAGCCGCCGACGGCCGGGGCTCGCCCGGACGCACGCGCGTCTGCCCGCGCATGACGGGCGCCGCGAACGCGGGGGCCAGCAGGCCGAGCGCGGGGACGGAGATGCCCTCGTCGGCCGACTCGTAGCAGGCGGCGCACAGGAGGCCGCGGTGGTCCGCCGCGACGATCACGTGCGTCCGTGACGCGTCCCCCGCGGCCTCGCGCCAGGGCGCACGGAGCCAGCCCTCGGGGTCGAGCGATCGCTCCTTGGGGTACGCCAGCGCGGGGCGCACCGAGGACAGGTCGCGCGAGGTGAGCACGCCGCCGGCAGTGCGCCCGGCGACGGCGGCGAGCTCGCCGGCGATCGCCTCGTCGGCCATGGCCGGAGCGCCACGCTTCGCGAGGCTCGCGAGCACCGCGCCGCGCTCGCCCGACACCGCGCGCGCCGCCTCGACGGCCTCGAGGCACACGCGCCGCATCGTGAGGGATCCGGCGGCCGCGAGCACCGCCGCCAGCGCCGCCGGCATCGCCGGCACGCCCACCCGGGCCGCCTGCGGGACGGCGCCACCGGCCACCGTTCCGCGCGGACGGGGCGCACCGAGCCCCGGCTGCCTCACGCGGCCGTCGACCGCGAGGAGCCCCGCCCCTGCCCCCGCGACCAGCAGCTGCACCGGTCCGAGCAGCACACCGGGGCTCGCCGCCGCCGCCGCCAGCACGCCGGCGACCACGGCGTCGACCGCGTTGCCCCGCGCCAGGACGGCCCGAGCCGCCTGCGCGACGTGTCCCTCCGAGGCCGCCGCCGCCGAGTTTGCCACCGGCTACTCCTGCTCGTCGTCGCGCACGACGATGCCGCCGCGCGGTCGTACCAGCCGCGCGCCGCCGCCGAGCTTCGTGGCGCGCTTGGCCCTCGCGAGACTGCGAAGCCGCTTGGCCTCGACCATCGCCGAATCGGTCTCGATGATCGCGAACACCTCGCGCCTCTCGCCCACCGCGCGCACCACGCGCTCGAGGGCCACCGCGCCGAAGGAGCGCGTCTCGCCGAGCGACCGCAGGCGCACGTAGGCCACCGGCCCGGGCGGCACCGGGTCGCGCGCGGCGTCCACCGCGAGCACGGCGCCCCACGCGCGCGCCTGCGTGGCCGCGTCCTCGAGCTCCCACACGCCGCTCGGCTCCCACACGAAGTGCGTCGCGTCGCGCGGGAAGCGCTGGATGATCGCGCGCACGCGCTCGCGCCACACGGTCGCCGGCGTCACGTCGGGCGGCGTGCGCAGCACGAAGCACCGCGCCTGCAGCGCGTCGATGGCTCCCTGCGCCGCCTCGAGCTCGCGCTCGGCGGCGTCGCTCATCTTCACGCGCGAGAGCTGCGGTCCGGCGACCACCGCGAAGTCGAAGTGCGGCGGCACCGACTTGCGCCACCGGCGGAGCGTCGCGAGCGACGGCGTGACGTCCGCGGCCTCGCCGGTCGGCCCGCCCAGGGTCGCGCGCACCTCCAGCAGGTCGAAGCGCTTCGAGTACGCCGCGATGGCCCCGCGCAGGTCCTTCGCTCCGATGTGCCAGCGGGTCGCCATGGTCGAGGGCGCGACATATAGCGCCCCTCGTGTGGCGATGCGACCGTGGACGCGTTCGTCAGTCGAACGCGAACCAATCCGTCGGGTGCGCGCGCACGAAGTCCTGCATCGCGTCGGCGAGATGCTGCGCGGCGTCGTCGAGCTCGGCATCGCCGGCGGCGCGAGCGAGCACGAAGGACGGGCCCACGTGGATGACGTATCGCCGGTAGCCGATGCGCGCGCAGAAGATGGGCACGATGGGCGCGCCCGTGAGCGCCGCCAGGCGGAGCGGCCCCTCCGGGACGACCCCGGGCGCGCCGAACATGCGCACCTGGCGCGTTCGCACCCCCGGCGGCGCCCGGTCGATCTGGAGCGCGACGGCGCCTCCGCCGCGCAGGTGGCGCAGCAGCGGCAGCGCGGCGAGCGGATCCTCGCCCACGTGCGCGACGAGGACGCCGTGCGTCGCGCGCGCCTCGTCCTGGATGCGGCGCGCGGCAGGGTCGGGCTCGGGACTCTCGGCGATCATCACGCGCAGCCCCAGGTCGCGCGCCACGAGCGGCCCCGCCGCCTCCCAGCCCGCGGTGTGCGCCGTCGCGATGACGAGCCCCGCGCCGCGCGCGCACGCGTCCACCACGTGAAGCTCGCCGCGCACGATCACCGCCGGCAGCACGTCGTGCACGGACCCCGCGCCCAGCGTCTCCGCCAGGCACGACGCATACGTCGCGAAGGTGCGCACGACGTCGAGCGTGTCGCGCACCGCGCCGCGGCTGCCGACCGCGCGCTTCAGGTTGCGCGCGACCGCGCGCCGGCGCTCCGACGCCAGCGCGCACGCGACGGCGCCGATGACCGGCGGGCTGGCACGCACGAACCAGGCCGGACCGCGCGTCGAGCCCCAGCGCGCCGCGCGCCGCCACAGCTCGCCGTCGAGGGCCCACCGGGTGCTCCACGGGACCGTGGGCCGGCCCGGCGCGTCGAAACCGTCGGCGGTCACGACCAGAGGGATATTGCTACCGTTGCCCCGCGGCAATGGGACTCGACCTCACCACACGCGGGCGCGCCGTCTTCTGCGCCCTCTTCTTCGGGAGCGAGATCGTCCTCTTCGCCACCGCGGGGCTGCGCACCGACCGCTCCTACGGCTTCCGCATGTTCCCGGAGGCCTCGACCATCACCGTGCACGTCTCGCGGCGCCTGCGCGACGGCAGCGTCGCTCCCATCGTGGGCGGCACCTGGACGCCGCGGGGGTGTGACGGCCCGCCGCACCCGTTCGTCTGGGGCAAGATGGTCCGCTTCCCCGCCCCGGGAAAGCTCGACGCGCTGGTGGGCGCTCCATACGGTGTCGACAACGAGGTGCAGCGCGCGCACGACGCGCTCGCGTGGGTGGCGGCGCACACGCCGGAGGACTGCGAGACGCGCGCCTTGGTGGCCCACGTCGAGGCCGTGCGCAACGGCCGGCCCATCGCGCCCATCGACTTCGAGGTGCCCCGGTGATCGCCGAGCTCCTGCGCGTCCTCCGCCGGCTGCGCGACGACGAGGGCGACCCCACCACGTTCGCCCTGGTGCGCGTGGGCTTCGGCCTGCTGCTGCTCAACGAGGCGCGCCTCGCGACCGACGCGATGCACTCCGGCTTCTTCGGCGCGTACTTCCACCAGCCCTACTTGCCCGAGTCGCTCGTCCCCTCCGAAGGCTTCTACGAGCTGGTGATCGCGGCGCAGTGGATCGCCGGCGGGCTCGTCGTCATCGGACGCTACGCGCGCCCCGCGCTCCTCGTCGCGGCGTCGCTGCTCGTCTACGGCATGCTCTGCAACCGCCTCGAGTTCCACCACTACAAGCACACGATGGCGGCGTTCTCGACGCTGCTCGCGTTCTCGCCGTGCGACCGGCACCTCGTGCTCGGACGCGCCGCCGTCAGAGGCGCCGCACCGCTCTGGGCGCAGCACGCCATCAAGGCGCAGGTGTCCTTCATGTACCTCGCCTCGGGCGGCTCGAAGCTCTTCGACCCCGACTGGCGCGGCGGCCTGATGATGCGCGGGATGGTGCAGTCGTTCGCCCGCCTCGTGCGCGATCGCGGCGCCCCGCAGTCGGTCCTCGACGCGATGCAGAACCCGCTCGGCGCGAGCCTGCTCGCCAAGGGCGCCATCAGCACCGAGCTGGCCCTGGCCGTGCTGCTCTGGTGGCCGCGCGCCTTCTGGGTCGCCGTCTTCGTGGGCGTCGGCTTCCACGTCGTCATCTCGCTGATGACGCCGGTGCAGCTCTTCACCTTCGAGATGCTCTTCGTCTACCTGCTCTTCATCGGTCTGCGTGCCAGCGGACGATCCGATGCGGCGGCGGCGCCGGCGTAGTGTCGATCTCGACGCACGCGCACGCCGAACGCACGAGGCTGGCGACGCTCCGCACGAGGCGCGGGGGCGCCGCCGACCCCAGGTCGACGCGCACCGTTCCGTCGACGTTCACGATTGCCGTCACGTCGTACGTGGTGCTCGGCGTGTGCGCGAGACCGCGGTAGTGCCAGGGCGGCCCGTCCGCCTCGGGGGACCTCGCCACCTCGATACGGAAGCCGCTCTCGGGCGGGCTGCTCTCCATGCGAACCCCCTCTCCCCCCTCTCCCCAACGGACCATTCGAGCCTAGCACCGATGGTGCTAGGGTTCCCCGGTCTGAAAGCGGGCCCTAGGTGGCCCACAGGGGTGCGCATGGCGATCACGCAAGAAGGGGGCGCAAGGCCGGCGCCCGGAGTACAGCCGGTGGTCAACGACGTCGTCATCACCGTGGCGACGTCCAACGGCACCGGCAGCCAGTCGGCGAACCTGATCCTGATGCGGACCATCTTCCAGATGGGCGTCCCGGTCAGCGGCAAGAACATGTTCCCGTCGAACATCCAGGGGCTGCCCACCTGGTTCACGGTGCGCGCGAACGAGGAGGGCTGGGTCGCCCGCAAGCGCGACGCCGACGTGTTCGTCGCGATGAACGAGGAGTCGATCGTCGACGACCTCGCGAGCCTCCGCCCCGGCGCGCTTCTCGTCGTGAACAAGCCGCTCGCCTCGCACGTCACGCGGACGGACCTCGACGTGCGCGTCGTGCCGTTCGACGACCTCGTCGTCCACGTGTGCAAGGAAGCCAAGCTCCGCAAGATGGTCGTCAACATCATGTACGTCGGCGTGCTGGCGTACCTGGTGGGCCTCGAGATGGAGGAAGTGAAGGGCGCCATCTCGCGCCAGTTCGCGAAGAAGAAGACCGCCGCCGCCACGAACACCGAGGCCGCCGTGCACGCCTACGAGTGGGCGACGAAGAACCTCGAGCCGTGGGGCAAGTGCACCCTCGCGCGCAGCGACAAGACCAAGGGCAAGATCATCATCGAGGGCAACCAGGCCGCGGGGCTCGGCCTCGTCTTCGGCGGCCTCACGGTGCTCGCGTGGTACCCGATCACCCCGAGCTCGAGCCTCTGCGAGAACGCGATCGACTACCTCGACGAGCTGCGGCGCGACCCGGCGACGGGGAAGCCGACGTACGCGGTCATCCAGGCGGAGGACGAGCTCGCGGCCATCGGCATGGTCGTCGGCGCGGGCTGGGCGGGTGCGCGCGCGGCGACGAGCACGGCGGGGCCCGGCATCTCCCTCATGAGCGAGTTCGCGGGGCTCGCGTACTTCGCCGAGATCCCCTCGGTCATCATCGACGTGCAGCGCGTCGGGCCGAGCACTGGGCTGCCCACGCGCGTGTCGCAGGGCGACATCTGGAAGGCGTACCACCTGTCGCACGGCGACTGTAAGCACCCCATGCTCCTGCCGGCCAACCCGCGCGAGTGCTTCGAGTTCGCCGCCGAGTCGCTCGACCTCGCCGAGCGCCTGCAGACGCTCGTCTTCGTCATGACGGACCTCGACCTCGGCATGAACAACTGGATGACCGAGCCCTTCGCGCCGCTGACGAAGCCGATCGACCGCGGCAAGGTGCTCGACGAGGCGGCGCTCTCGAAGGTGAACGAGTTCGCCCGCTACAAGGACGTCGACGGCGACGGCATCCCCTATCGCACGCTCCCGGGGACGAACCACCCGCTGGCGTCGTACTTCACGCGCGGCACGGGGCACACCGAGCAGGCGACGTACTCGGAGAAACCACACCACTGGAAGGACAACCTCGACCGGCTGGTGCGCAAGTTCGACACAGCGCGCAAGCTATTGCCGCGTCCGGTCATCGAGACGATGCCGGGCGCCGCGGTGGGCCTCATCGCCTACGGGTCGAGCGATCCGGGGGTGCAGGAGGCACGGGCGATGCTGGCGAAGAAGGGCGTGCCGACCGATTACCTGCGGCTGCGTGCGCTTCCCATCGACGTCGAGGTGCGCGAGTTCATCAAGAACCACCGCGTCGTCTACGTCGTCGAGCAGAATCGCGACGCGCAGGCGGCGTCGATCCTGCGCCTCGAGATGCCCGAGCGCGCCCCCGCGATTCGCGCGGTCCTTCACTACAGCGGGTTGCCGCTCGACGCGCAGTCGGTCGTCGACGGAGTCACGCAGCAGGAGGCCATGTCATGAGCGTGCAGGTTCCCCCGCCCCCGGCAGCCCCCCCGGCAGCACCGGCCGGCAAGGCCGCGAAGACGAACCGGCTCGGCCTGGAGATGAAGATCTACAAGGGTCTCGACTCCACGCTGTGCAACGGCTGCGGGCACGACGCGATCACCAACGGGATCGTCAAGTCGTTCTTCGAGTACGGCGTCGAGCCGCACCGCGTTGCGAAGCTCAGCGGCATCGGCTGCTCGAGCAAGACGACGGCGTACTTCCTCGGCAAGAGCCACGGCTTCAACGCCGTTCACGGGCGCATGGCCGCCATCGTCACGGGCAGCAACGTGGCGAACCGCACGCTGCTCAACATCGGCGTCAGCGGCGACGGCGACACCGCGTCGATCGGCCTCGGCAACTTCATGCACATGGTC
The DNA here is from genome assembly GCA_035499695.1 of Polyangiaceae bacterium. GTDB lineage: Bacteria > Myxococcota_A > Polyangia > Polyangiales > Polyangiaceae > Palsa-1150. The sequence goes on along the minus strand of DATJYG010000283.1, from coordinate 6,054 downwards.
CGCCGCAACGTGCAGATCGTGTACATCATCGAGAACAACGGCTGCTACGGGCTGACCAAGGGCCAGTTCTCGGCGACGGCCGACAAGGGCAGCGTGCAGAAGGGCGGCGACGTCAACCAGATGGAGCCGATCGACTGCTGCGCGCTCGCCATCCAGATGGGGTGCGGCTTCGTCGCGCGCTCCTTCTCGGGCGACGCCAAGCAGCTCGGGGCGCTCATCAAGGCGGCCATCGCGCACAAGGGCACGGCGCTGCTCGACGTCGTGTCGCCCTGCGTGACCTTCAACAACCACGAGGGGTCCACGAAGAGCTACCCGTACAGCAAGGAGCACGAGGACCCGCTCCACGAGGTGGGCTTCGTCCCCTACTTCGAGCAGACGACGGTGGACTACGAGGCCGGGACGACCACGTCGCTCACGCTGCCGGACGGCTCGCACATCACGTTGCACAAGCTCGGGCACGAGTACGACCCGACCGACCGCACGAGAGCGCTGGACCTCTTGCACAAGGCCAACCGCGACCGCCTGTTCCTCACGGGCCTGCTCTACTTCGACGAGAGCGCCCCGAGCATGATCGAGCAGATGACCCTGGTCGACGAGCCGCTCGCGACGCTGCCCGCGTCCAGGCTGCGTCCGTCGGCCGAGGCGCTCGCCAAGGTGATGGAGCGGTTCCGCTGAGCACGCCGCCCCCGGGTGTGGGGCTTGCTTCGCACCCTGGGCATGGATCTCGTGGACAGCGTGTGCGATGCGGTCTGCCGCGTGCTCGGGAGCGCCGCGGAACAGCTTCGCGTCGTCATCGACGCGCCCGGCAGCGTCACGCTCGAGGGCGTCGTGGAGGACGAAGCGACGCACGCTGCCGTGCTCGACGCGGTCGGGCGGACCGACGGGGTCGAGCACGTCGTGGATCACCTCTCGGTGAAGCCCGAGCTCGGCGCGGAAGCGCAGCCGAGGGACACCGAGTTCCGCAAGGAGGGCGACGCGCGCGCCATGACCGGGACGGGGTTCCAGCGCATCGACTGAGGGCGTAGCCTCGCCGGGTCCGCAGCTCGAAGAGAGCGGACCCAAACGAGGAAGAGATGCCCGACCAGCCGCACGGATCGCCGCCGCTGCCGAAGGAGTGCGCCGTCTTCGAGAAGGACGTGGGCACGTGGGACGCGGCGATCCGCGTGTTCGGCGGGCCCGGGCAGATCGTCAACGAGGCGGAGGGCGTCGCGGTGAACCACCTCATCGCGTCGGGCCGCTGGCTCGTCATGGACTTCAAGGCGGACAGCGGCTTCGAGGGCCACGGCATCTACGGGTTCGACCCGGCGCGCGGCAAGTACGTCGGCACGTGGGTGGACACGATGCGCACGTCGCTCGCGCAGCTCGAGGGCACGTGGGACCCCGAGAAGCGCACGATGACCTTCGTCGGCGAGATGAAGACGCCCGACGGGCGAACGGTTCGCTGGCGCGAGGAGACCCAGCACAACGACGACCGCACGCAGGTGTACCGGAGCATCGTGCTCCTGCCCGACGGCAAGGAGTACGTGGCCCTCGAGGTCACGTACCGACGCAGGTAAGGGTCGAGGTCGCGGTCGGGGTCGTGGCGAAGCCGATGCGGCTATGCGCACGGCGCTTGCCCATCGAGTGCACGAGCACGCCCACGCCAGGTCATGACCGTGGCTGCGCGATGCGAAAGGCCGCCCATGCGAGGTCACGACCCCATCGACGCTGGGCAAGACGCTGCCCGAGCCTGAGCAAGACCTCGCCCATGCCAAGGCATGGCAGTGACCAGGGTCAGGCAAGGTCTCGCCCATGCGAGGGCATGGCAGTGACCGGGCATGGGCAAGGTCTCACCCACGCCGGGGCATTGCCGTGACCAGGCATGGGCAGGGTCTCACTTAGCGAGGCCTTGCCGTGATCGCGACCCCGACCCCGACCTACTCGAGGTCGGGCGGGGTGTTCTTCGCGATCCAGGACGCGTAGTCGGCGTAGCCCACCTGCGTCTGGCGGGCGTGCACGCGCTCGAGGATCGCGTTGCACTTCGCCGGCTCCAGCGGGGGCTTTGCCGCGATGTAGCCGGCCACCGCCTCGGCGGCTGCCAGCGCTTCCTTCTCCGCGGGCGCCGTGGCCGACGCGAGGTCCTTCGTCTCCCCCAGCCCCAGGTAGCTCTCGGCGAGGAACTTGCCGACGTACTCGCCGTGCTCGAACGATTCGCGGATGTTGCCCTTGCCCGTGACGACGTTGCCGAGGCCGTAGACGCCAGGGATCTCGCCGAACTCGCCGTTGTCCCAGTTCGTGAAGGCGTACGTCTCGCCCTTCATGGTGATGCCCTGGATCTTCTCGGGTACCGAGCCGATGGACGAGACGACGAGCGGCGCGCGCACCTCCTGCTCGCTCCCCGGCACCGCCTCCACCTTCTTGCCCTCGACCTTCGTCTCCACCATCACGAGGCCCACGAGGCGGTCGCCCTCGATGATCGCGCTCTTGCTGAGGCGCCGCTCCTGGAAGCGGAAGAGGAACTTGCGCTGCGCGATCTCGAGGATCTTGCGCCGCACCGTCTCGGCCTTCTTCTCCTGCTCGGGCGTCGGCTTGGGCGGCATCTCGGCGAGCGGCATGTCCTCGGTGCGCCGCCGGTACACCAGCAGCCCGTCGGTCACCCCGAGCGTCTTCGGATCGTCGATCCCCTGCTTCTTGAGGAACGCCGCGATGCCCTGGTGCTCGAGGTCGTACATCGTGCACTCGATGCCGCGCTTGCGCAGCGCGCGCTCGTAGAGCTCGAGCTGGATGACCTTGATGACGTCGATCGACGCGAGCCCGCCGCCCACGCACAGCGCGCCCTCGGGGATCTCGTAACGTGGCCCCGAGTAGCTCTTCTCGTTCTTGTGATTGAACCAGTAGATGAGCGGGTTCTGGTAGACGAGCCCCTTGCCCACGTAGGCGTCCACGCCGGGCACCTCGAGCGGACGGTCGCGCCACGCGCCGTTGGCGAGGCAGAACGCCGAGAAGCCCCAGGTCGTCGCCATCTCCCTGAAGTCGATGTCCTTCCCGAGCCTCGTCCGCGGGACGAAGTGGATGTGCGGGTGCTTCATCCGCTCGTCGATCTTCTCGTACTCCTGACGGCGGAGCTTGGTGTGCCAGCGCGGCAGACCGTCCTCGATCTTGCCGTACGGCCGGTCGTTCTGCTCGAAGACGACGACCTCGCATCCCCTTTCGGCGAGCAGGCGCGCGGCCACCGAACCCGACACGGCCCCCCCGACGACTCCCACCACGTGCGCAGGTTTGCTCAGCGGTTGCATGGCGGGCGGGACTCTAGCCCCAACCGGTTTCGCGGGCGACCTTGACCGTCGGGCTGGCCCCAGCGTTCAATGCCGCCGGAACAATGCGCATAGCGGTCCCCAAAGAAACGGCGCCCGGTGAACGGCGCGTCGCCATCGTGCCCGAGACGGTCAAGCGCCTCGCGGCCAAGAAGGTAGAAACCTCGGTGCAGGCCGGAGCCGGCGCCCTCTCGTTCGCGAGCGACGACGAATACAAGTCGCACGGCGGACGCGTGGACGCGACGCTCGACGCGGCGCTGGCCGACGCGGACGCCGTCGTGCAGATTCGCCCGCCGACGCTGGACCAGGTGAAGAAGCTCAAGGAGGGGAGCACGCTCGTGTCGCTGCTCTACCCGCTCGTGAGCCTCGACCTGGTGAAGGCGCTGGCGGCGCGCAAGGTGACGTCGATCGCGGTCGACATGATCCCGCGCACCACGCTCGCGCAGATGATGGACGTCCTCTCGTCGCAGGCGACCGCCGCCGGCTACGAGGCGGTGCTCATCGCGGCGCAGACGCTGCCGCGGTTCTTCCCGATGCTCATGACGGCGGCCGGCACCATCGCGCCGGCGCGCGTGCTCATCCTGGGCGCGGGCGTCGCGGGGCTGCAGGCGATCGGCACGGCGCGGCGCCTCGGCGCGGTCGTCGAGGCGTTCGACGTGCGCAAGGTCGTCAAGGAGCAGGTGGAGAGCCTCGGCGCGAAGTTCGTCGAGGTGGACGCCGAGGACGCGGCCGGCGCGGGCGGCTACGCCAAGGAGCAGGGCGAGGAGGCCAAGAAGAAGCAGGCGGCGGCGATCGCCGAGCACGCCGCGAAGGCCGACGTCGTCATCTGCACGGCGCTCATCCCGGGGCGGCGCGCGCCGACGCTCCTCACGGCCGACATGGTGAAGGCCATGAAGCCGGGCAGCGTCGTCGTCGACCTCGCCGCGGAGCAGCAGGGCAACTGCGAGCTCACGAAGCCCGGCGAGGTCACGGTGCAGCACGGCGTGACCATCGTCGGCTACACCGACATGCCGAGCCGCCTCTGCGCCCACTCGAGCCAGATGTACTCGCGCAACATGGAGAAGCTGCTGCTCTACGTGACGAAGGACGGCGCCTGGAAGCTCGATCCGAAGGACGAGATCGTCGCCGGCTCGATGATCACGCAGGGCGGCGAGATCGTGCACCCGAAGGTCAAGGAACTGGTGCAACCCAAGGGCGCGGCCGCCACACCGGCCGCAGGAGTGGCCGGAGCATGACCGCCGAGTGGGTGTTCAACCTTTACGTCTTCGTGCTCGCGACCTTCGTGGGCTACCAGGTCATCTCGCGCGTGCCGCCGCTGCTGCACACGCCGCTGATGAGCGGTACGAACGCGATCAGCGGCATCTCGCTCGTCGCCTCGCTCATCGCCGCCGGGTCCAATCACCACCTGAGCCAGATCCTCGGCTTCATCGCCGTGGCCTGCGCCAGCATCAACGTGGTCGGCGGGTTCCTCATCACCGACCGCATGCTCAAGATGTTCCGCAAGCGGCCCGGTGAACAGGCCGCGGGCAAGGACGACGGCAAGAAGCAGCTCGCGGGGGCCAAGTCGTGAGCGCGCAGGTCACGCTCCTGAGCCTCTGCTACGTCGTCGCGGCGTCGCTCTTCATCATGTGCCTCCGCGGCCTGTCGGGCCCGGACACGGCGCGCCGCGGCCTCTTCCTCGGTGAGCTCGGCATGCTCATCGCGGTCATCGGGACGCTCCTGCACAAGGAGATCATCCGGTACGACTGGATCATCGCCGGCCTCGTCGTCGGCAGCGGCATCGGAGTCGCCATCAGCGGCTGGATCCCGATGACCAAGATGCCGGAGCGAATCGCGATGAGCCACGCCTTCGGTGGTCTCGCGTCGGCGCTCGTCGGCGTCGCCGAGTACAACCGGCAGATCGAGGCGCACTCGCTCTCGCACTTCGAGATGGGCGCCCTCGGGTTCGAGGTGTTCCTCGGCTTCCTGACGTTCACCGCGAGCTGGATGGCGTTCGGCAAGCTCCAGGGCGTCATCACGGGCGCGCCCATCACGTACAAGGGGCAGAACTTCGTCAACCTGCTGCTGTTCCTCGGCGGCATCGCGGGGCTCGTCTACCTCGTGCTCTTCCCCGAGAACCCGATGGTCTTCTACGGGGTGTGCGGCATCGGCCTCCTCGTGGGCATCACGGGCGTGCTCCCGATCGGCGGCGCCGACATGCCGGTCGTCATCTCGCTCAACAACTCGTACGCAGGCCTCGCGGCGTGCGCGACGGGTTTCGCGCTGGGCAGCCAGATCCTCATCATCTCGGGCGCGCTCGATGGAAGCTCCGGCTTGCTGCTCTCGATCCTGATGAGCAAGGCGATGAACCGCTCCTTCGCCAACATCCTCTTCGGCGCCTTCGGCACCGAGATCGCGCCGACGCAGCAGGCGGCCATCAGCAAGGCGTACAACGAGGCGACCGTCGAGGACGCGGGGGCGGTGCTCAAGGCGTCGCAGTCGGTCATCTTCATCCCGGGCTACGGCATGGCCGTCAGCCAGGCGCAGCACGCGGTGCGCGATCTCGCGGCATCGCTCGAGAGACGCGGGGTCGAGGTGAAGTACGCCATCCACCCGGTGGCCGGGCGCATGCCGGGGCACATGAACGTGCTCCTGGCCGAGGCGAACGTGCCGTACGACAAGCTGTTCGACCTGGACGACATCAACGACGACTTCGCCCGCACCGACGCGGTCATCATCGTGGGCGCCAACGACGTCGTGAACCCGGCCGCCAAGAAGGACC
>DATJYG010000282.1:0-13125 GCA_035499695.1 Polyangiaceae bacterium | reverse complement strand
GGCCCGAGCTGTCCGGCGAGCACGGGGGGCGTCGGCGCCGGCTGCGTCTCGTACTGGTAGCTGTTGTCGAGCCGCTGCATCCCCGCGTGCAGGGCCACCGACGTCTCGTCGGTGCGCCACTTCTGCTTGTAACCGACGCCGCCGCCGAGCGTGTTCTGGTTGTCGAGCGGCCACCAGTCGAGCAGGTAGATGTCGTCGCCACGGTACATGCGCGAGCCGACCCAGAGGGTCCAGTCGCCGTAGGTTCCCTGCGCGTACAGGTTGCGTACGGCGATCGCCTGGGTCGCGTCGCCGGAGAAGTGGAAGAACGGCGGGAACAGGGCGAGCGTCGCGACCACCCGGCTTCCCACGTTCGGCGCGTACTGGTCCTCGCGGCGCAGCTCGAGCTCGGCGTAGCTGTCCTCGTCGATGCGGTCTCCGTGCGACACGATGTTCGCGTTTCGCCCGGTGCCTCCGCGTCCGTCGCTCGCGACCTGGACGCGCCCGTACGAGCCGAACTCGAAGTGCCCGGTGTCTCCGGGGATGGCTGGCAGCGGAATGGGCGCCGAGGGCGGAGCCGCGATGGGCGTCGAGGGCGCCAGCTCCGCGGGCTGCGCGGGGGGCGGCGGAGGCGCGGCGGGCGGCGTCGGTGCCGGTGCTGCCGGTGCTGCCGATGCTGCCGGCGCGGGCGGCGGCGGAGCCTGAGGCTCCTGCGCGGCGGCTTCACTCGCGCAGAGCAAGGGTGCAGTGCAGAGGGCCGTCCAGGCCGCGAACGTGAGTGAGCGGTTCACAGGGATTGTGTCTCTCGTCAGGGCGCCGGGACCGAATGCGTCACTTGAAGATCCTCGTCTGCCGCGCGGGTATCGTCACGGGCGACGCGCCTTCGGGTGAGTTCGTGAGGAGCTCCGTCAGACCCGCCGGCAGCTTGGTCGTCGTGAGGTCGCTGTCGCTCCGGTTGATCGCGACGTACACGGTGTCCGGCGTCGGGTCGCCGGCGGCCGTCTGCATCTCGTAGACCCAGAGGTCCTCGCTCACGTCCAGCGTCGTGCGGGTTCCGCGCCTCATCGCGGGGTGCGCGGCGCGGATCGCCGCCAGCGCCTGCATCCGCGCGAGCATCGCCTGCTGCCCCGCGTTGTAGTTGCTCCACTGCATCATGCGCCGGTTGTCCGGGTCGCCGGCGCCGGGCAGGCCCACCTCGTCCCCGTAGTAGATGAGCGGCGCGCCCTTGTTCGTGAGGATGACCGCGAAGGCGTTCGCGAGGCGCTCGTAGGTGTTCGGGTCGGTCTCGAGCTGCGGCTGGTTCGTCCACGCGTTGCCCTTGCCGTCGTCGGCGCTGTTGCTGAAGAAGGGCGTCTGCTCGGCGTAGTGGATCGAGCGCGGCAGGTCGGCGTTGCCGATGAAGGTGCTCATCACGGCGTCGGGCCGGTAGTACGCGTCGTTGCTGTCCATGAACTGCTGCAACCCCGTCATGCCGGGGGGCGCGTTGCGGCTCCACCCGAGGTCGTCCGGCGTGAGCATGTTCTGCGTGCTGCGCATCACGACGGCCTCGATGAGGCGGATGCGCAGCGGGAAGTCGAACTGCCCGTCGAGCATCGTGCCCGGATCCATGAGGCTCGCGATGAGACCGCGGTTCTGGAAGTCGTACGTCTCGCCCACCATGTAGAAGCGCTGCATGGGGTTCTGCTTGGCGATGACCTGGCTGCTGATGGTGCTGCGCAGCGTGGTCAGCCAGCTGAGGTCGACCTGCTTGATGGCGTCCAGCCGGAACGCGTCGTTGCCGAAGTTCTGGACGAGCGAGAGCGCCGCGCCGACGGTGTACTGCGTCGCCGCCTGGTTCGTGTAGTCGTAGTGCGCGAGGTACGACGTGAACCAGCACGTCGTGTTGTACTGCTCGTTCGCGCACGCGCCGCCGCACTGGCAGAACGGCGTGAACCAGCCGTCGTTCATGTGCTGCTGGTAGATGGCGCTCTCGGTGTGCACGTGCACCATCGCGTAGTCGAAGAGCACCTTGATCTTCGCCATGTGCGCCGCCTGCACGAGGTTCGTCAGGTCGGTCGCCGATCCGAAGCACGACTCGGTCTGCGTGGGGTCCTTCGGCCAGTACCCGTGGTACGCGCTGTACGTGTGGCCGTCGCTCATGCAGTTGCCGCTGCCGTCGCAGACGACGCCGGGCTCCGCCACGTCGTCTGCGTTCTTCACCGGCACCGTCAGCCAGATGACGTTGACGCCGAGGTTGGTGAAGTAGCCGCTCTGGATCTTCTGCGTGATGCCCGCCCAGTCGCCCCCGAGGTAGTTGGTCGACGTGTACGGCGTCGACTGGGTCCCGCTCACGTTGCAGTTGTTCGTCGGGTCGCCGTCGGCGAAGCGGTCGACGAAGGCGAAGTAGATGACGGCGTCGCGCCAGTCGAAGACGCCCGCCGGGGGTACCGGCGGCATCGAGCAGGTGAAGTTCCCGGGGCACGTGATGGCCTGCGCGAGGTTGTTCACGTCGCCCGCGTCGTCGCTCGTCGTCGGCTGCGTGGGGTTCGTCGCCCACGTCGTGCCGTCGATGAAGAACTTGTACTGGACGGCCTGGCCCCAGGGGACGTTGACGCTCACCGTCCACTGGTTGCCGACGTGCATCATGGCGTCGCCCATGGTCCACGCGCCGGCGCGGTAGCTGCCGCGCAGCTCGACGCTCGTCTCGCCGTTGAACGGGTACGTGAAGGTCTCGGCGCAGAGCTTCAGGCTGTCCGGGCACATCGGCGGTCCCGCCTCGGGCACGCCCGACGTGCCGCCGGAGCTCCCGGAGCCGTACGAGCTTCCGCTGCTGCCCTGTCCCGGGTTGAACGTCGACGCGTCGGGCGGCTCGCCGTAGTCGACGGGGTTCGTCTTGTCGCTGCCGCACCCGGCGACGAAGACGAATGCGCACACGACGAGCAGGTGGGTTCGCACGGCTTCTCCCGTCTACGGGGCGCAGGGAGAGTGCGCCGGCACGTAGAGCGAGACGGAGAATGGATCAGACGCCAGCGTTGTCAACTCAGGGCTGAGTGACAAAGTGCGCCCCGAGAGGACGTCGACCCAGCTGCCCGCGGGAATCCCGGGGAGAGACGCGGACAGGGGAGCCGTCGTGGCGCGCTGGACGTCGACCACGGCGACCTGTCCCCCGGCCGTCTCCTCCCGGGCGTAGACGAGGTGCTCGGCGTCGACGTGCAGCATGCGGTACGTGCCGCGCCGCAGTGCGTCGGAGCACGCGCGCGCCTTGCCGAGCGTGCGCACCAGGTCGCGCGTCGCGGTCTGCAGCGCGCCCAGGGCGCTCTCGTCCGGCATGACGCGGCGCGAGTCGGGGTCGCTCTTGCCCGCGAGGGCGACCTCGTCGCCGTAGTAGAGGACCGGTGCCCCTGGGAGCGTGTACAGCATGGCGAGCGCCATCTGCGTGCGGCCGTAGACGGCGGGATCGGTGGGCTGCGGGGCGGGGGTCCACGTCTGCCCGTCGTCCTGGCCGCCCGCGAGGGTCACGAACCGCGACGTGTCGTGGTTGTCGAGGATGAGCCCCATGACCGCGCCGGAGCCCGACCAGGTCTGTTCGCCCGTGCGGATGGTCGCGTCGACGTCGACCATCGTCTGGTAGTCCTGCGCGAGCGCGCTGCGGAGGGCCCACATGAGCGGGAAGTGGAACTCGCTGTCGAGGCCCGTGGGGCCGAGGAAGTACTTGAGGCTCGCCCAGTCCGTCTGCCCCGTGTAGTTCTCCCCGAGCATCAGCGTGCGGCCCGAGTCCGCATGCTCGCAAGAGTTCGGACTCGAACACCAGAATGACGGGTTGTCGTACTCGGCGCGCGCGGCCCACGCGATGCGCCGGATGGCCGCACGCGGCATCATGGGCACCGCGTCGATGCGCACGCCGTCGCCGTCGAAGCGGTCGAGCCACCAGAGGACGTCCGACGTGACGGTGCTCGCGACGGTGTCGTCGGTCCAGTCGAGGCTGGGGAGGTACGCGGTGAACCAGCACGACGTCTCGTCCTCCGCCCAGGAGCACGCGTCGACGCCGCAGATGCACTGGCCGTTCACCTGCTGGAACCAGCCGTCGTGCGCGTGCTGCTGCCAGTACGGGTGCTGCGTGTGCACGTGGTGGGGCACGACGTCGTAGAGGACGCGCATGCCGCGCGCGTGCGCCGCCGCCACGAGCGCCTCGAGATCGCCCTCGCTCGTCATGGCGCTCTCGAGCGTGCGCGACTGCGTGGGCCAGTAGCCGTGGTACGAGGTGTACTCGCGGCCGTCGAGGCCCTGCCACTGGCCGTCCGGGTTCGCGTAGAGCGGGGTGAGCCAGAGCGTGTTGACGCCGAGCGCCTGCAGCTCGCCCGATTCGACGGCGTGCGTGACCCCCGCGATCTGCCCGCCCGCCCGGCCGCCCATCGAGGCGGGCGCGGCGAGGGCCGAGCCGTCGCGCGCGCGGTAGCGGTCGACCATCACCTCGTAGACGACGGCGTCGCGCCAGTCCCACGGGTGCGGCTCGGTCCACACCGTGACCGTCGTGGGCGGCGAGAGGCGGCCGGCGGTGTCGCACGCGGTCATCGAGAGCGTCGCCTTGCCCGGCGGGAGCCCGGCGAGGTCCACGTGAATCTTGCCGGTCGACGGATCGCCGCTCGGCTTCACCGAGGTGGGCGTCGCGCCGTGCACGCTGGTGAGCGTCGTGCGCGACGGGTCGAGCGCCGTGCCGAACTCGGACGCGAGGAAGCTCGCGTCGATGCTCGCCGCGCCCGACGCGCCCGCGTTTACCGCGTCTATCTGCACCGCCGGGGCGGAGCAGTCGGGGATCTGGACCCAGGTGACCTCCCGCCCCTGGTGGAACGCCGTCGTGCCCACGTTCGGGTCGAGCAGCGTGTCGCCGTCGTCGACGATGACGTACTCGGCCGGCCCGGGCGCGAGCTGGTCGAACCGCGCCGCGCGCCAGCCGTCCTGCGCCGCCCCCATCGTCGTGCCCGGCTGCGACCATCCGTCCCAGCTGCCGACCACCTGGACGACCGACGCGGGGCTCGTCGGCTTGTACCAGACCGTCAGCCCGCACGACCGCTGCGGCACGCTGGACCCCGCCGATTGCGACGAGCACGCGCCCATCGCCAGGGCCAGCAGCCCGACCGGAGCGACCGCGTGCACGAGACGCACGCGTCGTGATTTAGCACTGGTTCAGGCGTGCGCAGCAGCGCCGGCGGCCCAGAGGGCGTAGACGGCGCCCCAGCCCATCAGCAGGAGCAGCGCGAGGAGGGCGATCGCCCACCCCTCCAGGCGCCGCAGCCCCCGCTGCGTCGAGACGATGCCCCAGGACATGCAGAACGTCTGCGCGCCGTTGGCGAGGTGATACGCCGTCGCCAGGACGCCGAGCACGTAGACCACGAGCGTCGGCGTGTGGAAGTGCATCTCGTGCGTGAGGTCCGCGAACGTCTCGGCGTGACCCTCCTGGATGCGCGGGTGCAGCAGGGCCAGCCACAGATGCGCCCCCAGGAAGAGGAGCAGGCCGACGGCCGCCAGCCGCTGCAGCACGTACTTGAGGTTCGCGTAGTAGCGGTACCTCAGGTTGTTCGGCCGGCTCGTCACCAGCCGCCCGATTCCCCATACGGTGTGAATCGCCAGCGGGAGCAGAACGACCACGCCCGTGAGCGCCTCGGCGACCGGGTGCGGGTACTCGGTGACCGCCTTCTCCCAGGCGTCGGCGCCGCTGAAGGCCGCCAGGTTGTGCCAGAGGTGGGCGAGCGTCCACACGCCGAGCGGGGCGATGGCCAGCGCCGACGCCGCGCGCGCGCGCAGGAAGGAGGACCGCGCTTCGCTTCGGGTCTTCGCGGAGTCTGCGGCTTGAACGAGCTCGGGCACCGGACCTGACGCACCTGTAGGCGCAGGCCGGTCGGTTTACAAGCGCTCGTCGGCGCCCGTGCGCACACGCCACAGTCTGTCGAGAATGCCGCCGACGAGCAGCAGGGTGCCGCTGGCGAGCATCAACAGAACTTGGGGATCCGTGAAGTCCACGCGTCTCTCCCGGTCGACGGTCGAGCGCAATGCACATCGCGTGCGAGGCGCGAGCGGGATAATGGAACCCCCATGACCGGCGTCCTGCTCGAGCCGCACGCGGAGGTCCGCGGGTCCGAGGTGCGGACGATTGCAGTCAGCGCCGACAGGACTGCATGGGTTGCCGACACGTGGAACGCGCTCGACGGGGAGGCCCGAGAACCGGGCGAATACGAGGTGCGCGTGCGCGTCGACGGCGGCTCGGGCGGCCTCTCGATGCAGGTGCCCCCGTGCGCGGGCCGCGAGCACGTGAGCCTCGACGGCCGGGACGTTCCGTCGCCTCCTGGGCCCGTGGTGGTGCTGCTGGGAAGCGGCACACACGACATCGTGATCACGGTGCGCGTCAGCCGTTACGAGAGGCGCATCGCCTGTGGAGAAGCCCCGCGGGTCGGTCCGGCGCGCACGACGACCGAGGGGCTCGGCGTGCTCGCGTTCGACAGCCCCCACGGGCCCGCCGGAGGCGGCCGGGCGGTCGTGTACGTGCCGCAGGGTCACGATCCGTCGAGGCCGGGGGCGCTCCTCGTCGGCTTGCATCCCTGGAATGGAGCAATGTGGACGTACGCGGCGTACGCCCAGCTGCTGCGCGAAGCCGAGGCGCGTGACGTCGTGCTGCTCATGCCGAGCGGTCTGGGCAACTCGCTGTACGTGGCCGACGCCGAGGACGAGGTCATGCGCGCCATCGACGCGCTCGGCGAGGTCGTCGCCGTCGATCCGCGGCGCGTCTCGCTCTGGGGCGCGTCGATGGGCGGAGCGGGCGCGACGACGGTCGGGTTCCACCACCCCGACCGCTTCGCGAGCGTCACCAGCTTCTTCGGCGACAGCCGCTACGACCTCTCGACCTACGTGCGCGGCCTGCTCCACGACGAGCACGGGGCGCACCTCGTGAACGCGCTCGACGTGCTCGACAACGCGCGCTGGCTCCCCGTGTGGCTCGTCCACGGCGAGGACGACCGGACCTCGCCCATCCGGCAGAGCGAGATGCTCGCCGACGCCATGCGGGCCCGTGGGTACGCCGTCTCTTTCGAACGCGTGCCGGGAATCGGTCACGCCGGGGCGCTCGTTGCGAGGTACATCGGGGGAGTCGTGGACCGCGCCGCCACCCTCCGCGTCGCCGAGCTTCCGGCGCGCGTGAGCTACCGCAGCGTCCGCCCCTGGGACACGGGCGCGTACGGTGTCCATTTCCAGCGCGCGTCGAACGAGGGCGACGCCTTCATCGACGTCGAACGCACCGGGGCCGAGGTGCGGGTGATCCACCAGGAGAACGTGCGCCGCTGGTGGCTCGACCCGGGCGCGCTCGGGGGCGCGGGGAGCCCGTGATGAGCCGGGTGGAGCGCTTGCTGATGATGGCGACGCCGGCGGTCGCGCTGGCGGTCGTCGTGCTCGGCCTGCGCGTCGGCGCGGGAGAGCGGGTGCGCGCCGCGATGGTGTACGGGGCGCCCGACGCGCACGCGGGGGTGGGGCAAGCGTGGCAGCTGGTCGTGTTCGACGAGGAGCGCGGCATCCGCGTGCCGGTGCGACTCGACGGGGTGGAGGTGGTCGCCGGCGCGGGGACGAGCCAGGTGACCTGGAAGCTCTCGACGAACGAGGACGGCGCCGCGGAGCTCGCGCTGCCGCTGAAGCAGGCGCCCGATCGCATCCAGGTGAGCGCCGGGGGCAAGGTGCTCGTCAGCGGGCAACCCGTGGCGGGTCCGGCGCCGGAGCAGCCGCCTCCTCTGGCGGCGTGGGCGCGGTTCGCCCGGCGCTCGGGGCCCATCTCGCTCGACGTCGCCCTGCTCGGTCAGCGCGCGGCGTCCGGCTTCCCGGCGAACCTATGGATCCGTGCGCGCGACGCGGGCAGCGGGGAGCCGCGCGACGGCATCGCGATCACCGTCGAGAGCGATCCGGGGCTCACCCCCGCCGAGCCGAAGGTGACGACGGACGCTCTCGGGTGGGCGCACCTCGTCGTCACGCCGATGGGCTTCGCGGTGCCGCTCCTCCTGCACGCCGAGTATGCGGGGGCCCGCACCGGCCCGCCGGCGGCGAACACCGGAGACTGGGCCGGGGGCCTCTTCATCTCCCCGGGCGCTTCGCGCATCGACATGCAGGATCGCTACGCGTCCGGGGTGCCCATCGCGCTCCAGGTCACGGTGCCCACGGTGCGCAAGACGGCGTACGTGGAGATCGACAACGTCGCCGGGCGCGCGTGGGCCGTCGCGGCGGCGCTCCCGCCGTCGGACGCGCAGATGCCGCGGGCTGCGCTCCAGGCGCCGCCGCTCGCCCCGGGTCTCTACTGGGCCGTCGCCGCGGACGACCCGATGGGCGCAGCGAAGCTCGGGTCCGGCAGCATCACGCGCCCCTTCGTCGTCGCCGACAGCGACGAGGCCGCGCTGGCCTTCGGCACCGACCACGACGCGTGCGTCGCGCCGGCCGACATCCGCGAGACGAGCCGGGTGCTCTCGGCGTGTCTCGCGCTCGTCGCCCCCGCCCCGGTGGCTCGCTGGACGGCCCTCGACGGCTTCGCGTTCCAGGGGGCCCGCAACGCCCGCCGCCACGCGCTGGGCCTCTCGATCGCCCTGGGCGCCATCGCGATCGCCGTCATCCTCGAGTGCCTCCTCCTCTTCCGCGCCGTCATCAACTCGCGCGCCCGCCTTCGCGCCGCGTCGGCGGAGAACGGCGACGGAGAAGGCCTCCCCACCGGCCGCGTGTGGGGAATCGTGGTCTCCGTGCTCGTCGCGATGCTCGGATTCGCCCTCCTCGGCGCCTTCCTCATCCGGCTGGGCTGATCCTGGCCGTTCAGCGACGTCGCTACGGGCGTCAGAAGCGTCCCTGAAGCCCGCAGCGACGCTTCTGCGGCGCGCAGGACCGTCCCCGAGGCGCGCAGGAGCGTCTCTTGGCCGCAAAGAAGCGCTTCTTTGGCCCGCAGGAGCGTCGCTGACGGGCGCAGGGACGCTTCTTGGGCCCGCAGGGGCGTCCCTGCGGGCGTCAGGGGCTCTTCTTTGCGCCGTAGCGACGCTTCTTCACGCCGCAGGAGCGCTCCTTCGGGCCCAAGAAGCGTCGCTGACCGGTGCAGCGACGGTGCTGAATCAGTCCTCGACGAGGAGGCGGGCGTCGTCGGCCGTCTCGTCGTCGAGCACGAGGTCGACCGCGGTGTGGGCGAAGCGGCGCGCGGCGGCAGCGGGCTTCGGATCGCCCTTGGAGGCGGCCCAGGCGGCGTGATCGACGAGGAGCGCGAGCTCCAGGGCGCGGCCCAGGGTGAGGGCGAAGCGGCGGGCGCCGGCTTCGACGGCGGGCTGCCCCCTGGCGATGGTCTTCTCGAGCCACGCGCGGGCGTGAGCGACCGCCTCGGTGGCGACGCGGCCGGCCGCGGCGAGGGATGCGTCCTCGGCGTTCTCGACGCGGCGGCTCACCTCGCGCTCGATGGGGGCGAGGCTGCCGGTCTTCACGAGCGCACGGAGCAGGTCGAGCGAGAGCACGTTGGTCGTGCCCTCCCAGATGGGGAGCACCTGCGCGTCCCGGAGGATGCGCGGCAGCCCGGTGTCCTCGATGTAGCCCGCGCCGCCGAACGACTCGAGGATCTCGCTCGCGCTCGCGACCGCCTGCTTGCCCGTCGTGGCCTTCGCGATGGGGGTGAGCAGGCGCAGGAGCACCGCCTCTTCTTCCGTGATGGTGCGCGCCTCCTCGCGGCCGAGCAGCTCGACGCAGCGGAACGTGAGGAGCAGCGCGCCCTCGAGCTCCGCCTGGAGGCCCGCCAGCGTGTCCACGTGCAGCGGCTTCTGCGCGAGCGGGGCGCCGAAGGCGACGCGCTTCTTCGCGTAGTCGCGCGCGAGGGCCAGGCCCTTGCGCATCGCCGTGCACGCGCCGACGGCGTTCCAGGTGCGCGTGATGTTGAGCATCGGCGCGATGTGCTTGATGCCGTCGCTCAGGCCGACCACCGGCGTCGCCGGCGTGCCGTCGAGCGTGAGCTCCGCGGTCGGCACCATGCGCGTGCCCAGCTTGTCCTTCAGGCGGTTCACCTGGATGTTGCGCAGGCGCCCGCGGTCGTCGCGCAGCTCCACGTAGAAGAGGGCGAGCCCGTGTCCGCCGGGCGGGTTGCCCTCGGGACGCGCCAGCGTGAGCGCCATCTGCGACGTCGTGGCGCTCGTGAACCACTTGGTGCCGTACAGGCGCCACTGCTCGCCGTCCTTGCGCGCCACCGTCTCGCTGATCGCGACGTCCGAGCCGCCCGTGCGCTCGGTCATCCACTGCCCGCTGGTCCAGGCGAGCGCGGGGTCGCGGCTCGTGAGGCGCGTGACGGCGCGGTCGACGAGCTCCTTGTTCCCGTGCACGAGCAGCGTCTTGGCGGCGCCGTCGGTCATCGCGAGCGGGCAGGTGTAGACCTCGGTCGACCCGTCGAAGAGGTACGCGAGCGCGTACTGGTGGATGCGCGAGAGCTCCCCGTGCTTTCGCTCGTACGCGGTGGCGACGACGCCCTTCTCGGCGGCCACGCGCGCCGCGGCTTCCCAGACCGGGGTGATCTCGATCGCGTCGATGCGGTTGCCCCAGGGGTCCCACTGCACGAGGCGCGGCTCGGTGCCGCGGTACCGCCGGTCGAGCTCCCAGAAGAAGCCGCCGGAGAGCTCGCCCATCTCGGCGAGCTCGGGCTCCACGGCGCGCATCACGTCGGCCGGAAGGGCCCGCGCGAGGTACGACCGCAGTGCCCGGTCCGAGGCGTAGAGGTTGCCGAGGGTGGGAGGCTCCTGGAAGAACGCCATGGCCCTCGGAGCTTAGCCCGGTTGGGCCAGGCTCACTTCCAGAGCATCGCCAGCGCGCCGAGGACCACGAAGGCTGCGACGATCCACGTCCCGAAGGCGTTGTGGCGAAGTGTGGCGACCATGTGCTTCCCCGAGTACGCCGGCAGAGTCGGGGAGCTTCCTTCCACTCCCGCAGCAAGTGCGGGAGGGCCCCCGGGCGTCTAAGCTTGTGACGTGAGGCTCCGCCGGCTGTTTCTCCTGGCTCTTCCGGCGGTTCTTGCCATCGCCGTGCCGGCCGCCGCGCAGGACTTCGACCCGCACGGGCGCCGCCACCACCCGGCCCCGCCGCACCCGCCTGGCGGCCACCCGGGGCAGCCCAAGGGCCCGGCGGCCGGCCCGAAGACGCCGCCCGGCGAACCGTCGCAGGCGGCCCTCATCGACCGCTACACGCGGGTCGTCCTGTCTCAGCCGGGCGCCGCCTTTCCCCTCCAGCGCCTCGCCCAGCTTTACCGGGAGCGCGACGGGAACATCGCCAAGCTGGTCACCGACTTCGAGCAGCGCGCCGCCGCGGCCGGGGCCGACCAGTATTCCGCCACCGTGAGCCTGGCCGGCATCTACAAGCTCGACGGCCGCACCGAGGACGCCGTCGCCGCCTACGAGCGCGCCATCGCCCTCAAGCCGAACGACGCGACCGCCGTCCTCGCCCTCGCTCACCTGCGCCAGGACCGCGGCGACCTCGCGGAGGCGCGCACCCGCTTCGAGCAGGCGCTGCCCCTGCTCTCGACGCAGGCCGACAAGGAGCAGACGCTGCGCACGCTCATGGCGATCGCGCTCGACCAGAAGGACTGGGACGCCGCGAAGAAGCAGCACCGAGCGCTCGTGGCCCTCGAGCCGACGAGCCTCTTCGTGAAGGCGGAGCTGGGGCACGAGCTCTACGCGCGCGGCGAGTACGAGCGCGCCGTCGCCGAGCTGAAGGACGTGGTCGCCGCCGCCGCGGGCGACAACCGGGCGCTCGCGCCGGCGCTGAAGGACCTCGGGCAGGCGCAGGCGAAGGCACACGACGCCGAGGCGCAGAAGACGCTCGAGCGCGCCCTGTCGCTGACGAGCGGCGAGAGCGCGCTGCGCGCCGAGATCTACGCGATCATCACCGAGATCTACCGCGCCGATCAGCGGCTGCCCGAGCTCGTCGCGAAGCTCGAGGCCGAGCACCCGGGCGACTTCGCGCGGCTCGCGCTCCTCGCGAGCCTCTACGAGGAGACGGGCGATTCGCCCAAGGCGATCGAGACGTACAAGCGCGCCCTCGCGATCAACCCGCGGCAGATCGACCTGCGCCTCCGCATGATCCGCCTGCTGCAGGCGAACGGGGACCTCGACAAGGCGATCGCCGAGTACGAGGGCCTCATCCGCACCGCGCCGGACAACCCGCAGTTCGTCTTCGAGGAGTGCGAGGCGCTGCTCCAGCGCGGCGACCGCGCCCGGGCGCTCAAGCTCGTGAGCGACCTCGAGGCGCGCGCCGGCACCGACGAGGAGGTGCTCTCGCGCGTCGCCGACTTCTACGCGCGCATCGGCGACAACGCGCGCTCGCTCAAGGTGCTCGAGCGTCTGGCGCAGGCGTCGAGCGGCGACGCGGGGCACCTCGTGGACCTCGGCGACCGCTACTTCCAGGACGGCAACGAGCCGCTCGCGATGCGCACGTGGCAGCGCATCCTCGTCGTCGTGCAGCCGCGCGCGAAGGCGCTCGCGGCGCTCGGGGACGTGTACCTCGAGCACGACAAGCTGCAGGAGGCGCTCGCGGCGTACAAGGAAGCGGTCGCGCTCGACGGCGCGAACCTCCCCTACAAGAAGGCGCTCGCGTCGGCGTACGAGCGCGTGCGGGCGTACCGCGAGGCGCGCATCCTCTACGAGGAGATCGTCGCCAAGGCGCGCAGCACGGGGGACAAGGCGCTCGCGCGCGAGTGTCGCACGCGCATCGTGTCGCTCTGGGGGCTCGAGCGGATCCTCGAGGCGCAGCTGCCGAAGCTGCAGGCGGCGTTCTCGGCGAACCCGCCGGACGTCGAGAGCGGCCGGATGCTCGCCGAGGCGCAGCTGCACCTGCGGCGCCTGCCGGATGCCGAGGCGTCGCTGCGGCGGGTCATCGGGCTCGCCCCCGGGGACGCCGAGAGCTACCTCGCGCTCGAGCGCGTGCTCGTGCAGGAGCAGAAGATCGCCGACGCGATCGACGTGCTCGGCAAGCTCGCCGAGGTGGAGCCGAAGCGGGCGCGCGAGCTCTACGAGCGCATGGCGCAGTACGCGCTCCAGATCTACCGCGACGACGACGCGATCAAGTACGCGGCGCGCGCCGTGGAGCTGAACCCCGACGACGCCGAGGGCCACAGGCGCCTCGGCGAGATGTACCGCAGCA
>DATJYG010000281.1:0-15240 GCA_035499695.1 Polyangiaceae bacterium | reverse complement strand
CGCGGGCGACCTCCGCGTACGTCTTGTCCTCGTCGGCCCACTCGCACCACATCTCGAACGTCTCGCGGTCCTTCCGGTTGTTCGCCGTCGCGTCGGCCAGGTAGCGCCGCAGCATCCGCCCGAGCTTCTCGTCCTCCATCTTCTCGGGATCGAACGAGGGGTCCACGTCGACGAGCCCCGTGTCGTCGGTCTCGGGCAGCGGCTCGCCCGCCTCGTCGACGCGCACCGCCTGCGCGGGCAGCGCGCCCTCGTGCTTCTTGCGACGCCCCTGCTTGCGGTAGTCGTCGGCGACCTCGCGCGCGAGGACGCGGTCGAACCACGGCTGCGCGCGCTCCTTCGACGGGCGGTGCCTGGCGCGAAGCGCGCGTGCGACCGCGTCGTTCACCTTGTCCATCGCGTCTTGCTCGTCGACCTTGCGCCCGACGCTGCGCAGTGCCCTCGCGACGACGTCGGCCCGCCCGAGGAACGCGCGCAGCTCCTCGAGGGTCATGGGCTCCCCCGCGTCGTCCGCGTCGACCGGCTCCTCCGCTTCCTCCCCCGGCTCTTCTTCCTCGCCTTCGCGGCGGTCGTCGTCGTCGGCCGGCATGTGGGTGCGCCCGACCGATGCTCGTGCGAACGCGACACGTGCGCAAGTCCTGCCGACAGACGCGCGTGTCGCGGCGACGGCCGACCGTGTCGCGCCCACACATTCGTGTGTCACGGCGACAGGCGAGTCTGTCCGCACGACACGGGCATCTGCGCCGCCGACACACGCCCCTGCACCTCCGACACGTGACTCTGCACCCCCGACCGGCTCGCGTGCAGTCGCGGCTGGTGCATCGACACGCCCTGCACACGAGCGTGTCGCCGGTACACGCTCACGGGCGCCCACCGCACACGCATCCGTTCAGCCCCGGCTGCAACTGACTGCGCGGCGCCCTATTCGAGCCCTGAGTTTCCGGGCACTTGGAGGTTCCGCAAGAAAAGTAGAAAGGAAACGTCGCCACGCGACGACTTAAAGGGTGAGGACCACGAAGGTCCTCAGAAAGAGCAGACACACATCATGAGCACCAACAACAACCGAGGAAAGAGCAACAAGGCCGCCCGCGTGGGGCAACTCATCACGGGGACCAAGAAGCGACTCACGAACGTGAATCAAACGATCACGGTCGGTGGCGCTTCGACCACCGTGGGTGCGGTCACGACGGAGCTGCAAGGCTTCCTCGACGGCCGTGAAGCGGTGGCTGCCGCGAAGGCGACCGTCAAGGCCAAGGTCGCTGCCGAAAACGCCAACATGGATGCCCTGAACGCGCTCATCAAGGCGTTCATCGCGTTCCTGCGGGTGACGTTCGGCGACGATCCAGAGGCCCTCGGCGACTTCGGTCTGGCGCCCCCCAAGGCGCCGGCTCCGTTGACGACCGAGCAGAAGGCGGCGGCCGCCGCGAAGCGCGAGGCGACTCGCGAAGCGCGGGGGACGAAGACGGCGAAGCAGAAGAAGGCGATCCACGGCAACGTCACGGCGAAGCTCGTCGTGACGCCCGCCGCGGCGCCTGCGGATGCGACGCCGGCTGCGCCTGCGGCGCCTCCTGCGACGACCCCGAACAAGGGCTGACGCAGGGCTCACGGAGCACGGGCGCCCTGTCCATTGCGACAGGGCGCCCGTTGGGCGTAGCGTCCTCGACCATGCGCGCACTGCTCGTCCTGGGCCTCGCGATGTGCACCTCCTGCTCCTCGAGCAGCAACGGGTCGACCGGCTCGGGGAGCGGCAGTGACGCCGGCGACGGGGGCGGAGCGAGCAGTACGCTCGTGTGCGGCAAGGGGGCCATCACGGCGACCGGGCGCATCGTCGACCCGCAGACCGCGATGGGCGTCCCGAATGCGGCCATCTCGTCGCCCGAGTGCACGTCGGGAGCGACCGACTACCGCGGCGACTTCACGCTCAAGACGGACGTCGGCTTGGTGCTCAAGCTGGACGTCTCCGCCAACGGGTACATCAGCGAGCACGCCGAGTGGGCGCTCGCGAGCGGCAACTTCCAGGCGACGGCCCCCATCTACGAGGCGAGCTTCGAGAGCAACCTCCCCGGGTGGTCCTCGTCTCAGGGGTACTTCTTCGTCGCCGTGGGCCACACGACAGCCGACGCCGGTGCGTGCTCCACGAACGACGGCGTGACCGTGTCCGTCAAAGGCCACCCCGAGATCAAGGCCGTCTACGCCGACACGACCACGAGCATCAGCACGACGTTGACCTCGACCGGCACGGTCGGCATCGCCGCGCTGGGTCCCATCCCGCCCGGCACCTACGAGGTGGACGGCACCAAGACGGGCTGCACGGTCGCGCCGCTCTCCAACACCGAGTTCCAGTTCCAGACCACGAACGACGTGAAGGCCAACACCGCGACCGTGCAGTACTTGCAGCTGTCGCCCTGACGCTTAAGTTGAGGGAGCCAACATCAACCCACCACAAGGGGGCGATCGGTTTCGACGGAGACGACAAACTCGTTTGCTGCGTACCGTGGCCCGCAGGCCCACGTAAAAACCCGCGGACGTTTGATTGCGAACGACAACGCACTCGCGCTCGCTGCCTAAACAGCACTGAACGCCGTCCGGAGGAAGAGTTCTCCAGCACTCTCCCGAGGGCGAAATCGAGCTGGATAGCCGAACGCCGGGTCACCGGACGGGCTGGCGAAGACAAACAGGTGACTGGCGCCACGGGCAGCCCGCCGACAGGCGGTCCGAGGTGCGACGAAAACTGTCGGATACGTACGTAGAGGCGCGGGCGAGCCGTTTTCGGACCAGGGTTCGATTCCCTGCGCCTCCACCTCAGGTTTGTCGGATGGGGCCCCGGCCCCATCCGGGCTTACCGCACCGCCGTCGTGGCGGCGGCGGTTTCGAACGTGCCGTTGGGCAGCTTGATGACGACGGCCTGCGCGCCGTCGGGATCCGGATCGTCGGCGTTGCAGCCGCCCGGATGCACGTGGACGATCGACGGCGCGTCGTCGTCGGCCATCTGCGGGGCTGGCGCGGGTAGCGCCAGAAGCTGGATGACTGGGGCCATGAGGAGGAGGGGACTGCTCATGGCGTCACCGGGATGCAATGGCGCGGCCACGAGGAGCCTGTAAGCTCGCTCGCGCACATGCGGCCCAAGACGCTGCTCATCACCGGGGCATCGAGCGGCATCGGCAAGGCGCTGGCGCTCGAATATGCCCGGGGTGGGAGCAAGATGGCGCTCTGCGCGCGGCGCGAGGCGGAGCTCGCGGACGTGGCCAGGGAAGTGAAGGACGCGGGGGGTGAGGCGCTCTGCATCAAGCTCGACGTGTGCGACGTCGACGCCGTCACCGAGGCGGTGCGTCGCGCCGACCGGGAGCTCGGGAGCCTCGAGATGGTCGTGGCCAACGCCGGGCGCGGGGACACCAAGCTCTCGACGCGCCTCGCGTGGAGCGACGTGGCGCCAGTGCTCGACGTGAACGTGCGCGGCGCGCTGGCGACGCTCGTGGCGGCGATCCCCGTGATGATCGCGCAGAAGGGCGGGCACCTCGTGGGCGTCTCGAGCCTCGCGGGCATCCGCGGGCTTCCGACGTCGGCGGCGTACAGCGCGAGCAAGGCCGCGCTGAGCACCTTCCTCGAGTCGCTGCGCATCGACCTCGCGCCCGTCGGCATCAAGGTGACCGACGTGCAGCCGGGGTTCGTCGCGACGCCCATCAACGAGGCGGCCGACTACCCGATGCCCTTCCGCTGGCCGGTCGGCAAGGCGGCGCGTCACATCGCGAGGCGGCTCGAGCGCGGACGCGCACCAGCTACCGTCGCGTTCCCCTGGCCGCTCGTCGTCGCCACGCGCATCGCGCGCGTGCTCCCTGCGTGGATGTACGACCGGGCCGTTCGCTCGCAGAGCCCCTCGCGCAGCTGACCCTCGCGCACCTGACGGTCTCTGGTAGCATTTGCTCGGATCGCGTCGCCGCGCTAACCCCTGACCCGACGTTCGATGCCGACCACGCAACCGTTGCCCCCCAAGAAAGAGGTCGCGCTCGCGTTGCTCGAGCGGTCGAACGACAAGGGCATCTACGTCCACCTCGATCCGCGTCACGCCGCGGTCGTCGTGCCCCCCTGGTTCAAGAAGCAGCCGCAGCTCGTGCTCCAGATTGGCCTCAACATGGCCATCCCCATCCCCGACCTTCGCCTCGACGACGAGGGGATGAGCTGCACGCTGAGCTTCAATCGGTCCCCGTTCTTCTGCGTCGTGCCGTGGACCAGCGTCTTCGCCATCGTGGGTGACGACGCGCGCGGCATGGTGTGGCCGGACGACGTGCCCGCCGAGATCGCGCGCCACGCGTCGTCCTCGCCGCCGCAGGGGTCGCCGCAGTCCCGTCCCTCGACGAACGGGCCGGCGGTGCGGGCGGTCGACGGGCCGGCGAAGGGCAAGGGCGCCGCAGGGCGCGACGGGAAGCCGGAGAGCGCGCGCACGTCGTCGACCAACGGCGCCGGCGGCAAGAAGCAGAAGAAGCGGCCGCCGCTCGCCGCCGTGAGCGAAGCCGAGCCGCCCAAGGGCAAGCAGCGCGCGACGAACGCCGCGGCGGCGCCCCCTCTCGTTCCGGTGGCGCCCGCGTCCAAGCCGGCGCTCGGGACGCCGCGCAAGAAGCGCGAGCTTCCGCCGTACCTGCGCGTCGTCAAGTGAACGCGAAGGCCTGGGCTCCGCTCGCTGCGGTCTGCGTTCTCGCCGTGGGGCGCGCCGTGACGGCGGCTCCGCCGCAGCGCGCGCCCGACGCCGACGACGCGCTGCTGCACAAGGCCTTCAGCGCGGTCGCATCCGAGGAGACGGCGATGCGGCACGAGTCGGCCAAGTCGTTCCCGACGGAGATGTGGTCGCGGGACGACGACTTCCACCGCCGTGAGCAGGAGAAGGTGCGCGACTGGGCCGGTTCGCACCACGTGCGGCGGGGCGACGTGTTTCGCGCGATGGACGAGGGCATCCGCGCGCACTGGCCCCAGACGAACGGCGCGCCGCTCGTCGTGACGGTGCCTCCATGCCGGCCGCGCGCGATCTACTGAAGCGAATCACGAACGTCCCGGCGCTGCTGGGAACGGCGTACGAATCGGGTCGCGCGGCGGCGGCGCGCCTGCCGTGGAGGCTCGCGGTGTTCGCGGGGGTCGCCCTGTGCGCGAGCTGGCCGCTGCTCTCGACCGCGCCGGCGCTCAACGAGTTCCGCGACGCGCACGTGCTCGCGCACTACGAGGTGGCCGCGCGCGAGGCGGTGCTCCGGTGGCACCAGATGCCGCTGTGGGATCCCTACTACTGCGGCGGGATGTACCTGCTCGGGACACCGCAGGCGCGCTTCGTGTCGCCGACGTTCCTGCTCTCGCTGCTCTTCGGGGAGCGGCGCGCCGAGGCGATCACGGTGTTCGCGATGATGGTCGTGGGCCTCGAGGGAGCCTTCCGTTACGCACGCTCGCGCGGCGCCACGGGGTTCGGCGCGATGCTGGCGGCTCCTCTCTTCGCGCTGAGCGGCATCTTCGCCGTGTCGCCGGGGCTCGGGTGGATCGGGTTCTTCTCGTTCCAGCTGCTCCCGTGGATTGCCCTCGGCGTGAGGCGCGCGCTGGCCCGGGAGCTCGCCGGCGTCCTCGTCGCGGCGGGAGCGATGGCGTGGTGCATCGGCATGGGCGGGACGTATCCGGCGCCCATCGCGGCCGTCTGGTGCGCGTTCGAGGTGGTCGAGTTCCTCGCGAAGCGCGCGCGACGTGGTCGTGGCGCGCGCGTCGGGATCGGCCTGGCGCTCGTCGCAGCTGCTGCGCTCCTCGCCGCGGGGCTCGCGGCGGCGCGCCTCTGGCCCATCGCCGACACGCTCGCCGACGCTCCGCGCGTCATCGGCGGGACGGCGGGCAACTCCCTCGGCAAGGAGCTCGGGATGCTCTTCCTCGGGCCGCAGGACAAGACCGAGAACGGCTCCTTCTACCTGGGCGCGCTCGCGGCGCCGGCGGTGCTCGCAGGGCTGCTCCGCCGCAGATCGCTGCCGGTGGTGATCGCCGGGGCGTTCTGCATGTGGCTCGCCGCCGGCTACGACCTGCATCCGTCGCTCTTCTCCCTGCTCCGGGAGCTGCCGATCTACTCCTCGCTGCGCTATCCCGAGCGGTTCCTGGTGCCGTTCGCCCTCGCCGTCGCGGTGCTGGCCGCGCGCGGCATCTCGTGGGCGGAGGCGGTCGTCCGCGCACGGCGACGTCGCGCGAAGGGACGCCCGCCGCGCGTGCGGCAAGTCGTGCTCGCCATCGCGGCCTTCACGCTCGTCGTGAACGTGGGACCCATGGTGCGCCAGCACGCGATGCACGCCGCGGACCGTCCCCTCGGCACGCCGCCCGACGAGGACGATTCGCGTCCGTTCCACCAGTCGCGCGGCAACCGATGGGGCCTCGCCTACTACGAGCCGATGCAGCGCGGGTCGCTCTCGTGCTGGGAGGCGTACCCCGTGCCCCAGTCGCCCGCGCTGCGCGGGGACCTGCAGAACGAAGAGTGGCTCGACGACGCGGGCGCCGGCACGCTCGTGGAGCGCGCGTGGTCGCCCGATCGCATCGACCTCGACGTGGACCTCGCGCGCCCGGCGACGGTCCTCGTGAACCAGAACTGGCACTCGGGGTGGCGGGCCAGCGTCGGTGAAGTCGACAGCCACAACGGCTTGCTCGCCGTCGCGATGCCCGCGGGGAAGAACGCCCTCACGCTGAGCTTCGCCCCCAAGTCGGCGACCGGTGGCGTGCGGACCTCCCTCGTCGCGCTTCTAGCGTTCGCGCTGCTCGCGTGGCGCGCCAGGCGCCACCCCACGGTCGGCGTTCGCGACCTGCCGTGGGCCGCCGCCGTGCTGCTCCCCGCGCTCCCAGCGGCCCTCGTCGCGGCGACCGTGCACGAGCGCAAGATCACCGAGCCGGCCATGGCGATGGACGGGCGGTCCATCGTGGCCGACGAGGTCGACGAGGGCACACCTCGCGTCGACGCGCGCTTCGCCGCCGGCGTGGTCCTCGAGGCGGCGACCCTGTCGGACACCTCGCCGCGTCCGGGCAGCGACTTGACGCTGGAGCTCGACTGGCGGCGCGACGAGCAGATCGAGAAGGGCCTCGGCGTCTTCGTCCACATCACCCCGTCGAGCGGCGACACCGTGGGGGGCGACCACGTGCTGCTCTCGGGCGTGCTCGACCTCGAGGACGCACCCCCCGGCAAGACGTTGCGCGACGTGCTGCCGCTCTGGGTGCCCGATGACGCTCGAGGCAAGACGTGGAAGGTGTGGGTCGGCCTCTGGCGCGTGCGTCACGGCGGCGAGCGCGTCCCGGTTACCGTCCGGGGTAACGCCAAGGTGGACGCCAATCGCGTTCTCGCCGCATCCTACGTCGTTCGCTGATGCAAGCTCTCGAGCGGCGCCTCGGTACGTTCTCGGCGACCACCATCATCGTCGGCTCGATGATCGGGTCGGGCATCTTCATCGCGCCCTCGATCATGGCGGGCTACGTCGCGACGCCCGGCGTGTGGCTCGGCCTCTGGCTCGTGGGCGGGGCGCTGACGCTGCTCGGCGCGCTCTCGTACGCCGAGCTGTGCGCGATGATGCCCCGCGCGGGCGGGCAGTACGTCTTCCTGCGCGAGGCGTTCGGCCGGCTCGTGGCGTTCCTCTACGGGTGGACGCTCTTCCTCGTGATCCAGACCGGGTTCAACGCCGCCGTGGCCATCGCGTTCGCCAAGTTCCTGGGCGGTGTGGGCATGCGGGTCGGCGAGACGGACATCGTGCTCGCGGTGGGCGGGTTCACCCTGTCACGCGCCCAGATCGTCGCTGTCGGCGTCATCGCGGTGCTCACGTGGGTGAACGCGCGCGGCGTGCGCGACGGCGCGCTCGTGCAGAACGTGTTCACGGTGCTCAAGGTGGGCGCGATCGCGCTGCTCGTGATCGTCGGCTTCGGGAGCGGCAAGGGCTCCTTCTCGCACTTCGCGCCGGTGTTCGGGACGGACCTCGGCAAGAAGGGCCTCGAGATGGGCTTCCTCGCGGCCTGCGGCGTCGCGATGAGCAAGGCGCTCTTCGCCTACGACGCGTGGAACACGGTGACGTTCGTCGGCGAGGAGGTGCGCGAGCCGCATCGCAGCCTTCCGCGCGCGCTGATGGCCGGCACCATCGTGACGACGCTGGCGTACACCGCGGCGTGCGCCGTCTACCTCTACGTGCTGCCGCTGGGCACCATGGCGGGCGTGGAGGAGAACCGCGTCGCCGCCGACGTGGCCGGAGCGCTCATGGGCCACGCAGGCGTGACCCTCGTGTCGATCGCGATCCTCGTGTCGACGTTCGGGTGCGTGAACGGGCTCATTCTGGGCGGCGCGCGCGTGCTCTACGCGATGGCGCGAGACGGCCTGTTCTTCCGCGTCGCCGGCGACGTGGACCCGCAGCGGCACACGCCGCGAGGCGCGCTCGTCCTCCAGGGCATCTGGTCCGCCGTGCTCGCGCTGTCCGGAAGCTACGACCGGCTCCTCACGTACGTGACGTTCGCGTCGCTCGCGTTCAACGCGCTCACGGTGGTCGGGCTCTTCGTCCTTCGCCGCACGAAGCCCGACGAGCCTCGCCCCTACCGGACGTGGGGCTACCCGGTGACGCCCGCCGTGTACCTGGCCGGCGCCGTCTTCTTCCTCCTCTACATCTTCGCGGGCGACCCGAAGGACGCGTGCGCCGGCCTCGGGCTCGTCGCGATCGGCGTGCCCGCGTACCTCGTCTTCCGTCGCCGCGCCGCTAGCGCTCCCGCTTGACCAGCGTCTTGGCGCAGCGGAAGCCCGTGGCGGTTCCACGGGTGAGCGCGAACCAGTCGGCGCCGCGCGACGCTGCGCGCGCCCACTTGGCGTCGACCTGCCAGCCGCCACCTCGCACGCGGCGCAGCGGCGAATCGCCCCGCGGCGTGCCGGGAGGCGGCTCGGGCTCCGCCAGGAGCTGCTCGCTCGATCGCTCGCCGAAGACGTCGCCCACCCACTCGCGGATGCACCCGGCCATGTCGCGCACGCCGTAGGGCGACTCGTCGGTCGGGAAGGTGCCGACGGGCTCCGGCTGCTGCGGATACGGGCGCGACTCGCGCATGTGGCAGAACGTCGGATCGAAGCGGTCGCCCCACGGATAGCGGCGGCCATCGGTGCCGCGCGCCGCCTTCTCCCACTCCGCCTCCGTCGGCAAGCGCACCGCCGCCCCTTCGCGCGCGCCGCGCCAGCCGCAGAAGGCTGCGGCGTCGAACCAGTCGACGAGGTACGCGGGGACGTTCAGCTCGTGGCCCTCGCCCGCGGGGAACATCTTGCGCGCCTCGCCCTCGATGATCGCGGGATCCGGCTCCCACTTGCCGCCCGCGCCGCGCCGCGTGCGGAACGCGGGCGCTCCGCTCGTGTCGCGCGGGGCGCGCTTCTCGGCGAGCTTCGAATCCTTCGCCTCGAGGTCGTCGAGGAAGGCGCAGTACTCGCGCATCGTGACCGGGAAGCGGGCGATCGCGAAGTCGCCCACGGTCACCTCTTGCCGGACGAGCGGCTCGATGGCGTCCGAATCGCCCCCGACGATCGCGGCGCCCCCCGGGACGTAGAGGTAGCCCTCGCCGATCTCCTCGCTCGTGTAGAGGTTCACGTCCACCTCGTGGTGCGCTCCGCGCGCGAGCACCAGCGGGTAGCGCACGTCGGGGTAACCGGCGGCCTTGAGCACGACCAGGTAGCTCCCGGGGTCGAGGCGCACGTCGGCGATCGGCGTGCGCCCGAGGTACCGCTCGTCGGCCGGCACGAGCACGCGATCGCGCTCGGCGTAGCGGTAGATGACGACGTTCGCGCCGGGCGGGTTGGTCGCGATCGAGAGGTGCGCCTCGGCGCGCAGCAGCGCCGCGTACTTGCCCTGGTCGTGATCCGTGACGAGCGCCTCGTAGTACACCTGCACCGCCGGCTGACGGTCGGTCTCGGCGCGCCGCGCGCTTCCCCAGTAGAGATCCGCGAGACCCCGGTGCGCTTCGACGCACTCGGCGTCGTACCCGAGCGCCTTCGTGTAGAGCTCGATCGCCTCGGCGAGCGCGCGCCCGCTCTCGCGCTCGGCCTCGGAGGCGCGGTCCTCGAGCGACCACCCCGAGCGCTTGCGCTCCACGGGCTCCCAGCCCTTCACCTGCTTGAGCGTCTGGCGCGCCAGCTCGGTCAGGCGCTGCCTCTCCGTCTCGAGGTGCTGGTAGCGGAGGATCGGCTCGCGCGCGCGCTCGCACAGCGTGACGGCCTCCGCCTTGCGCCGCTCGCGCTCCTTGGCGCCCTCGAGGAACGCCTCGATCTCGGAGGCGACGTAGTCCGCCGACTTCGGCCGCTCCGCCTTGTTCTTCGCGAGCATCTGCAGGCACAGGTCCTCGAGCAGCAGCGGGCAGCTCGGCACGAGGTCGCGCGGACGCCGCGGGGTGCGGTCGATGGTCGCGAGGATCATCGCGGCCGGGCCCGCGCCCACGTCGAAGGGGTGCACCCCGGTCAAGAGCTCGTAGAGCACCACGCCGAGCGAGAAGATGTCGGCCCGCTCGTCCACGTCGGTCTCGTGGCGCAGCATCTCGGGCGAGATGTACCCGGGCGTGCCGCTCGTCTGCGACGACGTGCCGTTCGCGCGCGGCGGCGCGGGCGGCGGGATGACCGAGGGGCGCTTCGACGGGATCTCGATCGCCGCCGCCTCGCGCAGCGGTCGCGCGAGCCCCCAGTCGGCAAGGTACACTTCGCCGAAGTCGCCGAGGAGCACGTTCTCGGGCTTGATGTCGTTGTGCAGGATGCCGCGCGCGTGCGCGTACGCGAGCGCCCGCGCCACCTGCGAGAGCGCACCCACGAGCCGCACCAGCGGCCACTGCGCCTTGAGCTCCGCACGCGCGAGCACGTCTCGAAGCGACTGCTTCTTGACGATGCGCATCGTGTAGTAGGGCTGCCCGTCGGGCAGCCAGCCCATGTCGTAGACCGGCACGATGTTCGGGTGCTCGAGCTGCGCCGTGACGTGCGCCTCCTCGATGAAGCGCCGCGCCGCGTTCGACTCGGAGTCGCGGCCCTGCTTGAGCGTCTTGACCGCGACTGTGCGCCCGATGGTCCGGTCGAGCGCGCTGGTGACGAGCCCCACGCCGCCCGCGCCCAGCAGCTCACCGATCTTGTACCGAGGCCCCGGCGGCTGCGACGGTCGCTGCGGTTGCTCGCTCGGCTTGCGCGGCTGCGTGTCGCGCTTCTTCGAGTCGCCGTCGTCGGTGGAGTAGGGGACAGTCTCGGCCTGCTTGGTCGACTCGGCGACGAGCGACGCGAGACGCAGCGGGTCGAGCGACGAGCCCTCGAACAGCTTGTCGCTCGACTGCGTCTCTCCCGTGCGCGCCCAGCGCGCCGCGAGCTCCCACAGCTCGGCGGCGGACATCCAGCCGCGCGCGACCGCTTCGAGAGCAATCGAGCGCGCGTCCCGGATGCGCATCGATTCGCCGTCGCGCGCCGGCTACTTGTTGCCGTTCGGCGCGATGCTCGTGATGGGCGGCGGCGAGCCGGTGGTCGACGTGATGGTCGCGCCGCACTTGTTCTGCGCCATGAGGCCGAGCAGCGACTCGTAAACGCCCTGGCTGTTGACGTGGTAGTGGCGGTCGTAGCGCACCGCGAAGTTCCACATGTGCACGAGCTCGTCGCACGGATCCGGCGGCTCGAAGCGTCCGAGGTTTCCCTCGAGGTGAATCGTGTGTGGCGTGTGCAGGTACTCCGCCGCGTTCCCCTGGTTCTGCGGAACCGCCCACAGGTGTCCCGTGTTCTGATCGAAGTCGATCAGCTGGTTCTCGTTCGTCTTGGACCCGCCTGAGATGGCTGCGCCGGCGATCATGGTCACCGCACCGACCGCGAGCGCACTCGACACGATTCGGATCTTCATGGGCTCCTCCGAGACGCGCGCAGGGACCTCGCTCATCCCACGCGGCTGACGCACCAACCCTTAATTGAGACTACCACTGCGCAACTGCGCAAAGCACGAGCTTCATTGACGAAAGCTCGCACCGCCGGATCCGAGGTAGGTACGCTCAGGGCCTTGCGGTCGCATGTGAGCGTCTGTTAGGTGGTGCGTGCGGGGCCCCTCCCCCGCACGCAGGGACCAATTATGTCCAACAAAACCGTTCACCTGCCGATGGCCGCCGCAACGCTCCGGAAGGACGCGTGGTGGGTCGGACCGGTGCTCACCGTCGTCGTTCTGCTCGGTTTCATCGTGTACGCCACGATCCGCGCCTTCGAGGGCACGAATTACGAGTGGAGCGCGTACCTCTCGCCCTTCTACTCGCCGTTCTTCGACGTCTCGTGGGCGAAGGCGTGGGGCTTCGGGTTCTTCACGCCGGCGATGCTGATCCTGCCGGGCCCCGCTTCGTTCCGCTTCACTTGCTACTACTACCGCAAGGCATACTACCGCGCGTTCGCGTGGGACCCGCCCGCGTGCGCCGTCGCCGAGCGCGGCTCCGGGCACGGGTACAAGGGCGAGACGCGGCTGCTGCTCTTCCAGAACCTGCACCGCTACGCGATGTACGTGGCGGTCGTGTTCCTCGTCATCCTCTGGAAGGACGCGATCGAGGCCGTCATCGGCTGGAAGGACGGCGTGCACGTCGGCGTCGGGACGCTCGTCATGTTCGCGAACGTGATCCTCCTCAGCGGGTACACGTTCGGTTGCCACAGCTTCCGTCACCTCATCGGAGGCGGCGTGAACAGCTACTCGAAGGCGGCGCTCGGCGGCATGCGCCACGGCCTCTGGAAGCTGGTGACGGTGCTCAACGAGCGCCATCAGCCGCTCGCGTGGGCCAGCCTCTTCTCCGTCGCCCTGACCGACCTCTACATCCGCGCCGTGGCGACCGGCGCCATCACCGACGTGAGACTCTTCTGATGAGCACGAGCACCACCGAGTTCGAGAGGCACGAGCACGACGTGCTCGTCATCGGCGCCGGCGGCGCCGGGCTGCGCGCGGCCATCGAGGCGAGCGCCGACGGGGCGAGCGTGGGCCTCGTCTGCAAGTCGCTGCTCGGCAAGGCGCACACCGTGATGGCCGAGGGCGGCGTCGCGGCGGCGCTCGGCTACGTCGAGCCGAAGGACAACTGGAAGGTCCACTTCCGCGACACGATGAAGGGCGGGCGCTACCTGAACCAGTGGCGCATGGCGCAGCTCCACGCGATGGAGGCGCCCGACCGCGTCAAGGAGCTCGAGGACTGGGGCGCGCTCTTCGACCGCACGGCGGACGGGCGGATCCTCCAGCGCAACTTCGGCGGTCACAAGTACCCGCGCCTCGCGCACGTCGGCGACCGCACGGGTCTCGAGATGATCCGCACGCTGCAGCAGCACGGGATCCACTGCGGCATGCAGGTGTACATGGAGTGCACCGTCACGCGGCTGCTCGTGGACGGCGACCGCGTGCGCGGCGCCTTCGGCTACTGGCGCGAGAACGGACGCTTCGTCGTCTTCCACGCGAAGGCCGTCGTGCTCGCGACGGGCGGCATCGGTCGCGCGTTCCGCATCAACTCCAACTCGTGGGAGTGCACCGGCGACGGGCAGGCGCTCGCGTACCTGGCGGGCGCGGAGCTCATGGACATGGAGTTCATGCAGTTCCATCCGACGGGCATGGTGTGGCCCCCGAGCGTGCGCGGCACCCTCATCACCGAGGGCGTGCGCGGCGAGGGCGGCACGCTTCGGAACAAGGACCAGAAGCGCGTCATGTTCGACTACATCCCGGAGCTCTACGCCAACGAGACGGCGAGCACCGAGGAGGAGGCGGACCGGTGGCTGCGCTCGACGGGCGTGAAGCTGTCGGCCGCCGGCGAGTCGAGCGGCAACCCGAAGCGGACGCCGGACCTGCTCCCGCGCGACATCGTGGCGCGCGCCATCTACTCCGAGGTGAAGGCGGGGCGCGGCAGCCCGCACGGCGGCGTGTTCCTCGACATCTACTCGCGGCGCAGCCCCGAGGACATCAAGCGCAAGCTCCCGGCGATGTACCACCAGTTCAAGGAGCTCGGCGACGTCGACATCACCAAGGAGTCGATGGAGGTCGGGCCGACGGCGCACTACACGATGGGCGGCATCCGCGTCGATCCGGAGACGCAGGAGTCGCGCATCAAGGGGCTCTTCGCGGCGGGCGAGTGCGCGGCGGGCATGCACGGGTCCAACCGCCTCGGCGGCAACTCGCTGAGCGACCTGCTCGTGTTCGGACGCATCGCGGGCTTGCACGCGGCCAAGTACGCCAAGTCCACCGGGACGCCGCGCCTCGACGACGCCGAGATCGAGGCGTGCTCGCGAGAGGCGCTCGCGCCCTTCGAGCGCGCCGAGGGGCCGAATCCCTTCGTGCTCCACGAGGACCTGAAGGACAAGATGCAGACGTACGTCGGCATCATCCGCAACGAGGGGGACCTCAAGAAGGGCCTCGAGAACCTGGGGCGCATCGGCGAGGCGGTGTCGCGCGTCAAGGTCGACGGCAACCGGCATTTCAACGCCGCGTGGCACCAGGCGTTCGACATGCGCAACATGCTCGTCGTCAGCGAGGCGATGGCGCAGGCGGCGCTCCTCCGCAAGGAGAGCCGCGGCGGGCACGCGCGCGAGGACCACCCCGACATGGACAAGGGGCACTACGCCAAGGTGAACATCGTGGCGCGGAAGACGCCGACGGGGATGCACGTCGAAGAAGTCCCGTACGCCGACCCGCCGGCCGAGATCAAGGCCGTCCTCGACGAGAAGGAGTGAGGCAGAGTCCCATGGCTGACAAGGCGACGCTGAAGATCTTCCGCGGGGACAAGGAAGGGGGCGAGCTCAAGTCGTACGACGTCGAGACGTACCCGGGGATGGTGGTGCTCGACGCGGTGCACGACGTCCAGGCGAAGCAGGAGCCGTCGCTCGCGGTGCGGTGGAACTGCAAGGCGGGCCGATGCGGGTCGTGCAGCGCCGAGATCAACGGGCGGCCGAGCCTCATGTGCATGACGCGCATGTCGCGCTTCCCCGAGGGCGAGCCGATCACGGTGACGCCGATGCGCAGCTTCCCGGTCATCAAGGACCTGGTGACCGACGTGAGCGCCAACTTCGCGATGGCGAAGAAGGTGCCGCCGTTCAAGCCGCCGCCGCGTCAGGCCGACGGGACGTACCGGATGCAGCAGGAGGACATCGATCGCATCCAGGAGTTCCGGAAGTGCATCGAGTGCTTCCTCTGCCAGAACGTGTGCCACGTCATCCGCGATCACCACAGCCCGCAGTTCGCCGGGCCGCGCTTCCTCATCTACCTGGCGGGGCTCGACATGCACCCGCTCGAC
>DATJYG010000280.1:0-3358 GCA_035499695.1 Polyangiaceae bacterium | reverse complement strand
GTTCATGCCGGGGATCACGGGGCAGATGTACCGGCAGTTTGCGCTGGTGATTGCGGCGACGGCGCTGATCTCGGCGATCAACGCGTTGACGCTGAAGCCGACGCAGTGCGCGTTGTGGCTGCGGCCGCGGGACCCGGGGGCGAAAAAGAACTGGTTCTTCCGCGCGTTCAACGCGGCCTACGAGCCGCTCGAGCGCCGGTACGTGAGGGTGATCCGGTTCATGGTCGAGCGCAGCCGCCGCATGGCCCTCGTCGCTCTCGTCCTCGTCGGGGTGGCCGCGTGGGGGTTGACGAAAGTGCCCACGGGATTTCTCCCGGCTGAGGACCAGGGCTACCTGATGATCGCGGTTCAGATGCCCGACGGCGCGTCGCTCGAGCGCACGCAAGGCGTCATGGACGAGATCTCGCGGATCGGTCTCGCGGTGCCCGGCGCCGCCCACGCGATCGCCATCGGCACGGGCGGCCCGTCGCCCCTCGACGGCGACGTGTCCCTCGCCAACGCCGGCATCGTGTACCTCATGCTGAAGAACTGGAGCGACCGGGGCCGCGGCGAGGACCTGAAGGCGGTCACGGCGAACCTGACGCGGCAGCTCGCGTCGGTCCAGGAGGCGCGCACGCGCGTCCTCGTGCCGCCTCCGATCCAGGGTCTCGGCGCCTCCAACGGTTTCCAGATGCAGATCGAGACGACCGACGGCAGCTACGACTTCGAGCGTCTCCAGCGCGTCACCGACCAGATCGTGCAGGAGGCCAACGCCTCGCCCGAGGTCCGCGACGTGTTCACCGCGTTCCGCGCGTCGGTGCCGCAGGTGACCGTCGCCGTCGACAAGACACACGCGGCGACGCTCAACGTCAACGTGGGCGACATCTACAACACGGTCCAGATCTACCTGGGCTCGAGCTTCGTGAACCTCTTCACGCGCTACGGCCACAACTACATGGTCTATCTCCAGGCGGACCCGCTGCGGCGCCTCAACGTCCAGGACGTGAAGGACCTGTACGTGCGGGGCCAGAACGGCGCGATGGTGCCGGTCGGCGCGGTCGCCGACGTCCACGCGGCGCTCGGGACCAACGTCGTCTCGCTCTACAACCTGTTTCCGGCGGCGACGATCAACGGGGCGGCGGCTCCCGGGTGGAGCTCGGGCCAGGCGCTGGGCGCGATGGAGACGATCGCGAAGAAGGTGCTCCCGCGCGGCATGGCTTTCGAGTGGACCGCGATGTCGTACCAGGAGCGGCTGGTCGGGAGCTCCGCGTACTTCATCTTCGCCCTCGCGATCCTGCTCGTGTACTTCGTGCTCTGCGGCCAGTACGAGAGCTGGATCACGCCGGCGGCCGTCATTCTCGCGGTGCCGATGGCGCTCCTCGGGACCGTCGCGGCGCTGAAGGCGGTCGGGTTCTCGAACAACATCTACGTCCAGATCGGGCTCGTGCTCTTGATCGCCCTGTCGGCGAAGAACGCGATTCTCATCGTCGAGATGGCGCGCGAGGGCCGCGCGGCGGGCCGGAGCATTCCGGAGGCGACCGTCGAGGCGTCGCGCGTGCGGTTCCGGCCGATCCTGATGACGTCCTTCACGTTCATTCTCGGCGTCCTGCCGCTCGTCGTGGCGTCCGGCGCGGGCGCCGCGGCCCGGCGCTCGCTCGGCATCGCGGTGGCGTCGGGGATGCTCGCGTCGACGTGTCTCGCGGTGCTTTTCGTGCCGTCGCTGTTCGTGGTGCTGCAGCGGTTCATCGAGCGCAAGGCCCCCTCGCCCCAGCCCCCTCCCGCCGGGAGAGTGGGTCCGCTCGCGGCCGCCTCGCTCAAATTCCCCTCTCCCCCCGGCGGGGGGAGAGGGCAGGGGTGAGGGGGGCGTGCTCGCCAGGTTCTTCATCGAGCGCCCGGTCCTCGCGAACGTCATCGCGTGCGTGACCATGCTCATGGGCGCCGTCGCGGTCGGGGTGCTGCCGGTGGCGCAGTATCCGCCGATCACGCCGCCGACGATCCAGGTCACGGCGAACTACCCGGGCGCCAACTCGCGGACCGTCGTCGACACGGTCGCGCTGCCGATCGAGCAGCAGGTCAACGGCGTCGAGGGCATGCTCTACATGCAGTCGACGGCGACCTCCGACGGCCGCTACACGCTGATCGTGACGTTCCAGGTCGGCACGGACCTCGACCTCGCGCAGGTGCTCGTCCAGAACCGGGTTGCCGCCGCGCTCGCGCAGCTGCCGCAGGTCGTCCAGCAGCAGGGCGTCGTCACCAAGAAGAAGTCGACGGCGATCCTGCAGATCGTGACGCTGACGGCGCCGGGCGGCGAATACGACGCGCTCTTTCTCTCGAACTTCGCCACCCTCCAGCTCCACGACAAGCTCGCCCGCGTCCAGGGCGTGGCGGACGTGACGGTCTTCGGCATCGGGCAGTACAGCATGCGGCTGTGGCTCGACCCGCAGCGGATGCAGCAGCTGTCGCTGATGCCGAGCGACGTCATCAACGCCGTCCAGGCGCAGAACGCCTACGTGCCGGCGGGGCAGATCGGTATGCCGCCGACGAAGGCGGGCCAGCCGTTCCAGGTCACGATCGACGTCCCGGGGAACCTGTCGCGCGCGGAAGAGTTCGAGCAGATCATCGTCAAGACGGGCGCGACGGGCCAGATCACGCGGATTCGCGACGTCGGTCGCGTCGAGCTCGGCGCCCAGACGTACAGCCAGTTCTTCAAGATGAACGACCACGTCGCGGGCGGGATCGCGATCTTCCAGCTCCCCGACGCCAACGCCCTCGACACGGCCAACCGCGTGCGCGCGGCGATGAAGGAGCTCTCGCGCGATTTTCCGCGCGGTCTCGTCTACGAGGTTCCGTTCGACACGACGACGTTCGTGCGGGAGTCGGTGTCGGAGGTGTACCACACGTTGTTCGAGGCGGGTGTGCTGGTGCTGGTGGTGATCGTGGTTTTCCTGCAGGACTGGCGGGCGACGCTGGTGCCGGCGACGACGGTGCCGGTGACGATCATCGGGGCGTTTGCGGCGATGGCGGTTTTGGGTTTTTCGATCAACCTGCTGACGTTGTTTGCGGTGGTTTTGGCGATTGGGATCGTGGTGGACGACGCGATTGTGGTGGTGGAGGGCGTGGCGCAGCACGTGGAGCGGGGGCAGAGTCCGAAGCAGGGGTCGATGGACGCGATGCGGGAGCTGATGGGACCGATCATTGGGATCACGCTGGTGTTGATGTCGGTGTTTCTGCCGCCGGCGTTCATGCCGGGGATCACGGGGCAGATGTACCGGCAGTTTGCGCTGGTGATTGCGGCGACGGCGCTGATCTCGGCGATCAACGCGTTGACGCTGAAGCCGACGCAGTGCGCGTTGTGGCTGCGGCCGCGGGACCCGGGGGC
>DATJYG010000279.1:0-5566 GCA_035499695.1 Polyangiaceae bacterium | reverse complement strand
GGCGGTCGGATCGCTGCACGTCGTGACGAAGGTCGCCGGCAAGAGCAACAGCGACGAGACGATCGCCCCTTCGGCGCTGCCGCACGAAGTGAAGGTGCTTCCGCCGGGAGGGAACACGTCGGCGCCCATCGACGTGCAGATCGACGCGTACACGATGGCAGGGTGGACCCCCCAGGTCGGCGGGATGCCCGTGCTGGAGCGAACGGCGGAGACGAGCTTCGTGCCGGACGAGACGAAGCTGCTGCGCGTGCTGCTGCAGGGCCAGTGTCTGCTGGGGCTCCCCGGAGGCCCGCCTGGCGCGCCGACGTGCACCGCGCCGCAGACGTGCATCGGCGGCAGGTGCGCGAGCGACTCCGTCGCGCCTTCGGCGCTAGAGCCCTACGAGACGAACTGGGCGAACGACGCGCCTGACGTGTGCCGGCCGCTCGACGCGGGCGCGCCCGTCGTGCAGGTGGGCGAGGGGCAGACGGACTATCTCCCGCTCACGCCGGGCGAGACCGTGCAGATGGAGCAAGGACCGCAGGGCGGGCACCACATCTGGCTGGCCGTGCGGCAGGAGAACATCAAGCAGCAGGGGTCGACGACGACGATCACGAGCGTGCAGCCGGGCACCAACCTCGCCGGGCCGCAGATGTCCTTCGTCTTCACGTTCGAGCAGGACCAGGGCGGCTTCTGCAAGCTGTACGGGCTGCGCTACCAGCTCGACATCGACGGGACCGACTACCACCTGTTCCTGGGCAAGCCGCTCGACATCACCGTGAAGATCACCGATCCGGCGGGCCACACGGGCACCGGCAAGGCCAGCGTGAACATCGATCCGACGCTGCTCTGCCCGGCCGGCGTGCCCGGCTGCTAGGGCTTGCCGCAGGAGACGGGCGTCGCGACGACCTCGAAGCCGCTGCCACCCGTCTGCAGGAACGCGACGACGCCCGAGCCGCTCTCGGTCACCGCGGCCTGACCCTGGCCGGCGTTCACGCCGGGCGTCGAGATCGTGAGCGGCGAGCCGATGGGAGCACCGTCGGGGCCGAGCGTGAGCGCGCGCACGTCGTGGCCGGACTGCGGGCCCTCGGTCCACACGAGGAGGAAGCGTCCACCGGGGAGCGCCGCGATGCCCGGCGACATCGTCTGCTCTCCCTTGCCGCCGGCCGGAGGGACGAACGCGTTCGCGGCGCCCGCCGGCTGGCCGGCCTGGAAGCGCGCCCAGCGGAGCTTCCACGGCGTGTCGGACGACGGACGGTCGGACCACGCCGCGAGCACGACGCCGTCGCTGATCGCGACCACCGGAGAGCCCACGGCGGTGCCGAGGCCATCGATGTGCGACACGTCGCCGCGCACCGCGAGGCTGCTGCCCGAGTCGTCGAGCGTTCCCAGCCACACCGAGCTCGACCTCCGGAACACGAGGGCGATCGTCTGCGAGCCCGCGCGCTCCACCGCGCCGCGAAGCGCGTCGACCGGGTCACCCCCGTCGAGCGGCCAGAGCTGACCCGCGGGCGGGCCGCCGAGCCGTGACCACGCGACGTGCCCGTCGACCGCGCCCACCTGCACCGCGGGCGAGGCGAGCACCGTGCGCCGCCCCTGCAGCTTGTCGTTCTTGCGGTCGGCGTCGACCACGAGCGACAGCGCGCCCTTGGCGCTCACGGTGGGGGTGACGCGCTTCACGGTGTCCTTCGACGTCGCGCGCGCGCTCGAGATGGCGGACACCGACGCCGGGTCGACGCGCACCGCCATCGCCTCGTGCTCTCCGGGGGCGAAGCCGATGGCCAGATCGTCGGCGGCCCGCACGACCTCGACGCCTGCGGCGACCGTCGCGTTGGGCCCGATGACGTGAGGCGGACCGACCACCGTGCACGCCGGCAGGGCCGCCGGTGCCGCCGGAGGCGTCGCGACGGGCGACGGCGAGGTCCCCGCGCCCGCGCTCGCCGCGAGTGAGGCCGACGCGGAGCTCGAAGCCGAGGGCTTGTCGCCCGCTCGAGTCCCGCCGCGCGCCGCCGACACGATGAGCCCCACGAGACCGATGCCGACGACGAGCCCCGCCACCGCGACCACCGGCAGGAACCACTTCGGCCGCGAGTCGGACCGCAGCACCGTGTGCTCGGGAAGGGCCGCCTGCGCGCGCTTCGCCAGGGCCTTCGCTCGCTCGAGCAGCGGCTTGGTCCGACGGAGCATCGGTCCGGCCTGCTCGAACGCTCGCTTCGACAGCTCGAGAAAGCGCTTCCAGAAGCGCTTCGACGCGTCGAGGAGCGGCTGGATCCCGCCGCGCGGCAGGGCGGTGACCTCGATGTCCCCCGTCATCGGCGACGCGCCCGGCTGCTCGTTGCCCTGCGCCTGCTGCTCCGCGCCCGGCGGCGGTGCAGGCATCCACTGGACGTCCGCGAACGGATCGGGCACCGGCTCGGGCACGGGGATGGGGATCGGATCGCCTCCCGCCGCGTTCGGCACGTAATCGAGCTTCGGCGCCGGGGTGGCCTTGGGCAGCTCCGGCATCGCCCCGCCGAGCAGCGTGCGCTGCGAGGGCACCGAGGCCTTGGTCGACTTCGGCACCGGCGGCTTCACCGACGGCGTGCGCGTCGACGGCGCTCCACCCGGCGCCGCCGGCTTGATGACGAGGGCCTTGCCGTCCGGCGCGTCCTCGATGAGCACCGAGCCGCTGAGCTCCTCGACGGTCTGCGCCTGGGCCTCGCCCGTGATGTCCGCGGGAAGCAGGACCGACCCGCTGAGCTCCTCGACGGAGGGCGCGGGCGCTCGCATCGGGGGCGCGCCCTTCGGTATCGCGGGGGCGACGTGCGCCGCGCCCTGGCTCCACGGAGGCGGCTGCGTCACCGCCTTGGGCGGAGGGCTGCCCGACGCGGGCACCACGATGGGCGGGGCCTCGGCCTCTTGCTCGCCGCCTCGAGCCGGCGCGGAGTTGTCGAGCAGCAGCGTGGAGCGGCCGTGCGGCGCGACGGGCGCTTGGGGAGCGACGCCGGCGCGGGTCGGCTTCTCCGGCTCCATCGCGCGGCCGGTCGGCGGGCGACCGAGGGTCTTGAAGGCCTCCCCCGGCGGGGGCGTCTTGACCCGGATGCCCCCCGACAGGGTGGCCGGCTTCGGCAGCGCGCCGGCGGTGCCCGCCTTGTTCGCGGCCGCGGCTGCGGCGCCGTCCTTTGCCGCGGGGCCGGACTGCGAGGGGGCGCCCTGCGCGGTCGGTATCTCCTCCTGGGTGAAGCCCGTCCAGGCCAGCACACGCTCCGCTTCGGCCCTGCCCATGGCCTTCACGTCGATCGCGGTCGGCCCCTCGCGCGGTCCGGTCGGCGCCGTGTCGTCGGGCCGCAAGGCCGGCATCTGGTGCGTCATCGCCGCATCGCTCGGCGTGTCCGGCGGCACCTCGACGGGCAGCGCGGGCACGCCCACGACCGTCTTGGTGACCGGCTTCACCTCGCCGCTGGGCGGGGTATCCGGCTTGTCCTTGTCGGCGCTCACGGACTGTCTGGATGATACCTCTCTTGTGTCGAAGCGTCAGTGCAACGTGGGCGCTCGCTCCGCTCGAAGCGCGGGGGGTTCAGACGGCGCTCGAGGGCGCTTCGAGCTCCACTCGCGCAAGCAAGGTTCTCACGGTGCACGGGGGGAGCGTGGACGCGCCCCCCAAACCCCCTCCGCATGAGCCGGACCTGTGGGTGGGGGACCGGGGGAGCGTCCGCGCTCCCCCGGAGAGCATCGATTCCCAAGTGATGGCGCGAGCGGAGCGCGGACGCGCGGAGCGAGCGCCCATGTTGAACGGTCGCATCAATACGAGACACACCATCAGACGGCCCGAGCGAGCACCGCCGTGGTCACGGGGCCGGCCCCGACCTCGAGCACCGCCTGCGTACATGCCGCGAGGGTCGCCCCGGTCGTTCGCACGTCGTCGACGAGGAGGACGGGGCGACCGCGAAGCCGACTTGCCTGCCGGACCGCGAAGGCGCTGCCGACGTTGCCGAGGCGCTCCTCGCGTCCCAGCGAGGCCTGGCGCGGCGTGTCGCGGACGCGCGCGAGCGCGAGGGGGAGGAAAGGGGCGCCGAGCCTGCGCGAGATCGGACGCGCGAGGAGCGCCGACTGGTTGAAGCCGCGTTCGGCGAGGCGGACGGGGTGGAGCGGCACCGGGACGACCAGGGAGCCCCGAAGCAGTTGCGCGTGCGCGGCGACGGCGTGCCACAGGAGGTCGGCGAGCGGCCGCGCGAGATCGGGGCGGGCGCCGTACTTGAAGCGCGTGATCGCGTCGGCGACGGCGCCGCCGTAGACGAATGCGGCGACGGCTCCGTCGCCTGCGTCCTCGGCCGGCTGCACCGTGGATGCGCAGGGGGGGCAGAAGACGGCGAGACGCGCGACGGGGGAATCACACGCGGCGCATCGAGGCGGCGCCAGGAACGATGCGACCAGGTCGAGCGCGACCGAAGCGATGCGGGTGCTCATGCCCCCTCATCGGCCGCCCTCCGTCGCCGGTTGCGTTCCCCGCGCCGGGGAGGCCCATTCCTCGCTCGTCACCGCGAAGAGCACGTGGTCTTCCCAGCTGCCGGCGATGCAGAGGTAGCGCTCGGCCAGCCCTTCCTTGCGGTACCCGGCCTTCTCGAGCACGCGGAGGCTGCCGGTGTTGCGCGGCATGACCGCCGCCTGCACCCGGTGCAGGCCCGCCGTGGCGAAGGCGAACGTGGTCGTCGCGCGCACCGCCTCCGTCATCAGGCCGCGTCCCTGGTGCTCGACGTCGATCCAGTAGCCGAGGTAGGCGTTGCGGAAGGCGCCGAGCAGCACGCCCCCGAGGGCGATGCGTCCGATGATCCGGTCCTCGCGCTCCCGCGTCGTCACGAGCAGCACGAAGGCCTGCCCGCGCTTCCACTCGCGCCGGTGGCGCAGCACCGAGCGCGATACGGAGGTCAGCGAGTAGGGATCCTCGCCGGGCGCGGGGGCGGCGCTCCACGGGCGCAGGTGCTCGCTGTTCGCGCGCAGCACGCGCCGGAGCTCGGGCACGTCCGTGGTGCGCGGCGGGCGCAGCGCGAGCCTGTCCGTCAGGATGCGCGACGAGATGGCCGGGACCTGCCAGGGGGCGCGGGGGTCCATGGCGGTCTGCGCCTCATAGCAGTTGCACCGGGTCCACGTCGATCGCGGCCCGGACGGCGCGGTCGAGGGTGCCCGTCGCGGCCTCGATGGAGGCGAGCACGGCGCGAAGCGCGTCACGGCGGCTCGCGCGCAGCATGAGGCGGAAGCGCCAGCGGTTGCGCAGTCGGGCGATGGGCGCGGGAGCCGGGCCCTGCACGAGGACCGCGCCCGACCGCGCGCCCTCGCTCGACGTCGCCACCTCGACGAGCCGGGCGCACGCGGCGCGCGCCCGCGTCTCCTCGACGGCGTCGACGCGCACCAGCGCCGACCGCGAGAGCGGCGGGTAGCCGAGCTCGCGACGGTCGGCCAGCTCGCGCTCGAGGAACGCGTCCACGTCGTGTCGCGCGGCCATCGCGACGGCCGGGTGCTCCGGATCGTGCGTCTGCACGATGACGCGCCCGGGGACGTCGCCCCGTCCCGCGCGCCCCGCGACCTGCACGAGGAGCTGGAACGCGCGCTC
>DATJYG010000278.1:0-2380 GCA_035499695.1 Polyangiaceae bacterium | reverse complement strand
AGCTCGCGATCTCGCGCGCCGCGCGCACGCCTGCGTCGACGACGTCCTTCTCGCTGAGGGCGGCGCCGAGCGCCTGCGCGGCGCGATAGAGCTTGCCCTGCTCGACCTTCGCGCGCTCGAG
This sequence comes from Polyangiaceae bacterium, assembly GCA_035499695.1. Lineage (GTDB taxonomy): Bacteria > Myxococcota_A > Polyangia > Polyangiales > Polyangiaceae > Palsa-1150. Next base: position 2,259 of record DATJYG010000278.1, on the reverse strand, counting down.
CTGCAAGAAGACGCGCTCGTTCTGGATCGCTCGCAGGCAGAACCGCGCGGCCTGCGTCGCGATCTCCTCCTCGTGCGTCGCGAAGGCACGGTCCTCGAGCCGATCCACGGCGAGGACGCCGCGCAGCGTCTCGCCGTCGAGCACCGGGATGGCCATGAGCGCCCGCACCGCCGACGGGCCGGCGTAGTAGGGCACCTTGAACGAGGGCTTCAGTCCCTGCAGCGACACGCGCGTGCGCTGGGCCAGCACCGCACCGAGCACGCCGTCGCCCGCGGGGAAGGGAGCGTCCTGCACGTCGTCCGACGCAGTCGACAGCTCGCTGATGCGAAGGTGCGTGCCGGCGTCGTTGAGCCACAGCAGCACCGCCGTGTGCAGGTCGAGCGAGCGCCGCAGCAGGTCGAGCGCGTAATGCACCGACTGGTGGATCTCCTCGACGCTCGCGCGGGCCAGCCGGTCGCTGTGCACCTCGTCGCCGGCCGTGGCTTCGCCCGCGCCGAGGAGCCGGTAGCTGCGCGCGTCCTCCTTGATGCGCACGAGCTGCGCCTCCACGCGCGCACGCGCCGTGGCCCGGATGCGCACGAGCTCGGCCCGCAGGAGCGCCAGGTTGAGCAGCGCGAAGGCGCCGACGAAGCACGCGTGCGTGAGGAAGGCGGTCGTGTCGCCGTCGTCCAGCGTGACGAACCGGAGCAGCGCCTCGAGAGCGAGCAGGAAGAGGACGACGATGATGCCCGCCGCGGGGCGCGCGAACGCCGCCACGAGCGCCACCAGCACGTAGATGGCCGGCGAGTACGGGCCACTGAGCCCTCCGTCGAACCGCACGAGCGCCGCCTGCAGTCCCACCGAGAGCAGCGCGCCGATCTCGACGTCGACGACGAGCGGCGCCTCCTCTGCAGCGCGCGCCTTGCGCACGATCCGCGAGAGCAGCAAGGCGGCCCAGAGGGCGAGGGCGACGATCTGTCCGACCCGTGGCCCGCCGGCCGCTCCGCCGTAGACGACGTAGGCAGCGAGCCCACATGCGACGATGAGCCCGTGTCCCCGCCGGAGTACCGTCCGCACCGCGAGCGACGCTGCGACGAGCGGTTCCATCCGATTCTGTCGCTAACGGAGCCGGCGGGGCGCGGCCAAGAAAGCGGCGAGGTGCCAGCCGCCGAGCCCTGCGCTAACCAGGACGCGTGAGCACGTCCGCGCCTCCGTCCTCACCTGGTGCGGGCTCCGCGCCCGACGGTCCGCCGCGGCCCGTCTACACCGGCTCGACCGACGACGGACGCCTGGTGCCGCGCGACTGGCTCGACCAGGCGCCGGTGACGCGCACCCTGCTCGCGCTGAACATCGCGGTATTCGTGGTGCAGGTCGTGGTGTCCGGCGGCCTGGGGCTCACGAGCTCGACGGGCTTGCGCCTCGGGGCGAGCTACGCGCTGGCGACGATCGGCGAGAACCGCTGGGAGACGCTCGTGACCGCGTGCTTCCTGCACGGCGGGATCCTGCACCTCGGGTTCAACATGCTGGCGCTGTGGCAGGCGGGGCCTCTCGTCGAGCGTGCGGTCGGGTCGGCGCGGATGGCGCCGATGTACCTGGTGGCGGGCGCGTTCGGGAACCTGCTCAGCGTGGGCTACGGGTGGATCACGCGCTCGGGCTCCTTCAGCGTCGGAGCGTCGGGCGCCATCTCCGGGGTCATCGCGGCGGCGCTCGTCGTCGGCTGGCGGATCCAGGGCTGGCGCGGGCCGCTGACGCAGGCGATGGCCCGGTGGCTCGGGTTCGTGGTCGTCATGGGGGTGCTGTCGAACCTGAGCGGCGCGAACATCGACAATGCGGCGCACATCGGCGGCGCCATCATGGGAGCCGTCTTCGCCTCGATGTGGAAGCGCGGGTATCGCTACTCCTCGGGGGCGACCAAGGGGATCCTGGCGGCCTGCGTCGGTGTGGTCGCCACCTGCATTGCGCTGGTCGCGTTCCACGATCGGACGGACCCCTTCGCTCCGATGACCGTGCAGGCGCGACAGGACTTCACGATGGACGCCGTGCGCGACGGGCGCTGCCGAGACGCGCACGACGGGCTGCTGGCCGTCGAGCGCCTGCGTGGGCGCATGCCGTCGCTCAGGAAGCCGGTCGAAGCGACGTGCGGCCACGTCGGGGAATGACTAAGCTGAGCTGAGGGTTCCGGGGTTCTGAGGAGGTCGACTCCATGCGCATGCGCTGGCTTCTCACATGTGGGGCGTGCTCGCTTCTGAGCGGGTGTGGGATGTCGTCGGCGCACGTCAG
>DATJYG010000277.1:0-4015 GCA_035499695.1 Polyangiaceae bacterium | reverse complement strand
CGCAAGAGCTCGAGGATGTCCGGGGTCCTATGGGAGGCCAACGGATACTTCGGGTAGCATGCCCGTCAGCTCTTCACTTTCTTGTTTTCGGGGTCGTAGAGCGGCTTCATCGACGCGACGGCCGGGTAACGCTTGCCTGCGATCTCCACGTCCCATTCCGCGCCGTCGAGGTACGCCTGCGTCACCGGTTCGCCCGCCTCGATCATCGCGAGGCCCACGGCCCCGCCCAGCGTGAACCCGTAGGACGCCGCGCGCACGTAGCCCACGGGCTTGCCCGCGCGCCGCACGATCTCCGCGTGGAACATGAGCGGCTCGGGATCCTTCAGGAGCACCTGCACGATGCGGCGCGTGAGCGGCCCCTGCGCCTTCTTGGCGAGGACCGCGTCGCGCCCGATGAAGCCGCCCTCCTTCTTCAGGTCGACGGCGAACCCGAGCCCCGCCTCGAGCACCGAGTCGGTGTTGTCGATGTCGTGCCCGTAGTCGCGGTACCCCTTTTCCATGCGCAGGCTCGCCAGCGCCTTGAGGCCCGCGTGGCGCAGCCCGACGGCGGCACCCGCCTCGCAGAGCCGCTCGTAGACGTGCACCGCTTGCTCGGCGGGGACGTACAGCTCGTAGCCGAGCTCGCCCAGGTACGTGATGCGCACGCACAGCGCGCGCGCATAGCCGATGTCGATCTCGCGCGCGGCGCGGAACGGGAACGCCTCGTTGCTCATGTCGGCCGACGTGATCGACTGCAGGAGCTCGCGCGAGCGCGGTCCCTGCACGTTGATCTGCGCGTATCCCGACGTGACGTCCGTGACGAAGGCGTGCGCGTTGCCGGGCATGTCGGCGATGTGGCGCTTCATCCACGTCTCGACGTGCCGGTGCGCCGTGTCGGAGGCGACCACCCAGTAGCGGCCCTCGCCCAGCTTGGTGACCGTGAGGTCCGCCTGCAGCTTCCCCGCTTCGTCGAGCCACTGCGTGTACGTGATCTGGCCCTCGGCGCCGTCGACGTTGTTGGCCGAGATGTGGTTCAGGCACTTGCCGGCGTCGCGCCCCTGCACGAGGAACTTCGCCATGAAGGCCATGTCCATGAGGATCACGCCCTCGCGCGCGGCGGTGTGCTCGGCCTGCCAGTTCGCGAACCAGCTCTGCCTGCCCCACGAGAGGGGGCCCGCGTCCGCGGTAACTCCCTCGCCCGCGTACCAGTCGGCGCCCTCCCAGCCGCTCACGTCACGGAAGTACGCGCCCTGCACCGCGAGACGGTCGTGCAACGGCGAGCGCTTCGCCCCGCGCGCCGTCTGCATCGATCGCGTCGGGTAGTGGCACTGGTAGACCATCCCGAGCGACTCCACGGTGCGCGTGCGCCGATACTCGGGGTTGGACTGGTACGTGTGGAGGCGGTCGATGTTGAAGCCGGTGACGTCCACGTCGGGCCGTCCGTTGACGATCCAGTGGGCCAGCACGCGCCCCAGACCGCCGCCCGTGAGGATGCCGATCGAGTTGAGGCCCGCCGCGACGAAGTAGTTCTTGAGCTCCGGCGCCTCGCCGACGCACGGCTGCAGGTCCGGCGTGAAGCTCTCCGGCCCGCAGAAGAACTTGCGGATGCCCACCTCGAGCGTCTTCGGCACGCGGCTCATCGCCTTCTCGACGTACTGACCCATGCGGTCCCAGTCGGGATTGAGCTCGCCGAACGAGAAGTCCTCGGGCACTCCGCCGACCTTCCAGGGCGCGCACTTCGGCTCGAAGAGGCCGACCATGAGGCCGCCCACTTCCTCGCGGAAGTAGCCGTACGACGCGGGGTCCTCGAGCACGGGCCACTCGGCCGACAGCTCGGGGATCCGGTCGGTGATGAGGTAGTAATGCTCGGCCGACTGCAGCGGGATGTTCACGCCCGCCTTGGCGCCGAGCTGCCTGGCCCACATGCCGGCGCAGTTGACGACGTACTCGCCCTCGATGTGCCCGAACGGCGTGTCCACGCCGGTGACGACGCCGCGCTTGGTCGTGAAGCCCGTCGCCGGCACGCCCTCGAGGATGGTGACGCCCTTCATGCGCGCGCCCTTGGCGAGCGACATGGTGATGTCGACGGGGTTGGCGCGGCCGTCCTCGCGCACGTAGAAGCCGGCGTGCAGGTCGTCTGTCCGCGCGAGCGGGAAGAGCTCGCGCACCTGACCGGGGGAGATCTCGTGCACGTCCACGCCGCAGTGGCGGTTGAAGGCCGAGACGCGGCGATACTCCTCGAGCCGGTCCTTGTCGGCGGCCACCTCGATGAAGCCGACGGGCTTGAACCCCGTCGACAGCCCCGTCTCCGCCTCGAGGCGGGCGTAGAGGTCGCGCGTGTACTTGCGCATCTCGGTGGACGTCTCGCTCGTCGAGCCGAACGTCACGATGAGCCCAGCCGCGTGCCATGTCGTTCCCGAGGTCAGCCGGTCGCGCTCGAGCAGGACCACGTCGCGCCAGCCCATGTGCGCGAGGTGATAGGCGACGGAGCATCCGATGATGCCCCCTCCCACGACGACGACTCGGGCGCGATCCGGGACCTTGGGCGAGCTCATGGCAGGGTGGCGGTCTATCGCATGGAATCGCGCGCGTGCAAGTTGGCTAACGCGCGATCCAGCAAGGGATTTTTCGTACGCCCGCGGATGACTCGTGGCTCATCGCGAAGGCGCTCCGCGGACCCACGGGCGATCCCGCCGCATCTCCATGCGAGTCCGACGGACCGGCGGGCAATACCGCCGCATCTCCATGCGAGTCCGACGGACTGGCGGGCAATTCCGCCGCATCTCCATCCGGGTCCGATGGACTCGGGGCATGAAGCCAATGAGTCCGCGAAGTTGAACGTCAGAGCGAGTACGTGAAGGACAGCTCCGGCGCGATGAGGACCACCACGCTCCCGGTGAGCGACGTCGTCGAGTAGACCGCCCCGCCGTCCGTCACGCAGGTGTTGTTCGGCGGCGTGGGGCAGTTGCCCGTGCTCACCAGCGGCTGGTTGTTGGGCTGCCAGCGTGGCGTCGAGAAGGGAAGCGCCAGCAAAGCCTGCACCCCGAAGCCGACCTCGGTCGAGTCGCCCAGCCGCCATCCGACGCGGAACTCGGGTACGAGCGCCCCGTAGACCGTGCCGACGCTCTCGCTGACGGGAGTGACGTCGTACGTGACCGGGGGCAGCCCCTGCATCTTCGTCACCGGGTTGTAGCTGAGCGCCGTCGTGTACGTGCCCGATCGCGAGTCGGACACGTTCGCGAACCATGCGCCGATCCCGACGCGCCCGAGCCACGTGAGCTTCTCGCCGCGGTGGAACGACGCGGAAGCCGTGACGATGGGACCCTGGAGCTGGAGCGTGTCCTTCGTCGTGCCCGGATCGGGCTTCACCTGCCCGACGGGTTCCGGATTCAACGCGTCGGTCCGGCCGCTGATCGACTGCTGCACCCAGACGTATCCGCCGTCGATCGAGAAGCCGAGCCCGGAGCTGAGCTCGTAGCCCGCGCGCAGCTTGCCGAGCACGCCGGAGGCGAAACCCGGCGAGCAGCCGCCGGAGCAGCCACCCAGGTCCCCGCCGAGCGAGGGAAAGAGGGGCGCGGCCGCCTGGGCCTCGAGGAAGATGTGAGGCGGGTGCATCGTGCGCCACATGGGCGAGTTGGGATCTCGCTCGAGCTGCACGGCAAGCACCCGTCGCCCGCCCTTGTCGAGCCGCACGCTCTGCTGGGACGACAGGAAGCCGTCTTCGGCCACTTCGACCTTGTGGTCGCCCTGGCGCACCGGACCTTCCCAGACGCCACGCCCGAGGGTGACGCCGTCGAGCGCAGTCATCGCGCTCGCGGGCGTGGGCTCGACGCGGAGCTGCGCCTCGAGCGGCTCGGGCGAGAGCGTGATCGTCGCCGTCTCGTTCAGTTTCACGGGGACCGAGACGGGCTGCGTGCCCAGAGCCCCTTCGCCCTTCAACGCTGCGGTGTGCGTGCCGGCCCCCACCGCTCCCTCCCACGGCGCCGTGCCGACCGCGGCGCCGTCGACGAGCACCTGCGCGTGCGAATCGGTCTGG
>DATJYG010000276.1:0-4731 GCA_035499695.1 Polyangiaceae bacterium | reverse complement strand
GCCACCGTGGCTCCGGCCCATGAGCCACTCGGCCTTGCTGACCCAGTCCTTGTGGGAGACGTACGTGTCGCCGTCCTCCGTGGCCTTGTTGAGCGCATGGAAGAGAGCGGCGCGGGCGCGCTTGCTCGAGCCCTTGCCGGTGCCGGCCTCGGCGGCGATCCGGTCGGCGCGTTCGAAGCCGATCCCGTCGACGTCGAAGGAGAGCTGGTACGGGTCTTCCTGGACCACGGCGACGCCGCGCTGGAAGCCGTAGCACTTGCAGATGCGCGACGCCTCTGCGTAGCCGATGTTCCTGTAGCTGAGGATCGCCATCATGGCGGTATGCTCCTCGTCGGTCTTGCTGCGCCATTTCTCGGAGAGGCCCTGCCAGTCGAAGTTCGATCGGTTGATGGCGTGCGCGAGCCGGTGCGGCTCGTTCTTGATGATCGCGGGGAGCTTCTCGTGACCGAAGAACTCGATGAGCCGCTTGCTGTAGCCGTAGCCGACGCCATGGCCATGGCCCATCCGTTCGACGTACTTGCGGACGCCCTCGGGAGGCTCGGGCCCCCAGTGGGTCATAGGCGCGGCCGGGGCGGCTGCGTGGGCGACCGTTTGCTCTTCGCTCATCCTTCTTTCCGTTCGCGGCGCTTGTTCCGGTCACGCTCGGTCTTGCCCTTGCGCATGGGCTCTCGCTCCGGGCGTCTTTCACGCACGCCCTCCTTCTCGAGGGTGCTCTTGACGAACTCGGCGGCCTTGCCGAGGAGGTTCGCGACGATGGAGAGGTCGGCGGGCTCCTTGATGATGATGGCGCCGCCCTCGACCTCCCAGCGGAGCGGGATGAACCTCCGCGACTGTCCGTCCTGCGCAACGCTGCCGACCTCGAGCGAGAACCTTCGCGTCTGCCGGGCGCGGTTCACCTTGACAGAGAGGCCTCCGTCCTTGAACTCCCCGAAGGACTGCCACTCGAGAGATTTCCTCTGTCTGTCGTCGCTGGTCGTTTCCATCCTGGTCTCCTCGTCCTCGTCACGTCGCCACGTCGCCACGTCGGCTCTCTTATACGACAAAAGTAATGCACTCGTCACGCGTCACGCGTCACGCGGAGGCGGCCCGTTCGGCGGCCTTCGCGGCGAGTTTCTGTTCCCACGGGGCGCCGGTCCACTCCTCGTAGATCTTCGCGGCCGAGGACATGCGCCGGCTCCGGAAAGACTCCTCGACCTCGAACTCCTGCTCTGCGGTGAGGTGCCTCGGGGACGTGCGCCCGTCACCGTTTGGATCGTGGTGATGCACGCGCTTGTGCATGATCTCCCTCTCGTCCTTTTTCGGCTTCTTCCAGAGGATCTTCTGGCCGGTGCGCGTGAGGACGACGGGATCGAATTGGAAGTCGTCTCGGATGCCCGTGCCGGCCTTCGGTGCTTTCGGCTTGGTCTTGAGCGGCTCGCCGGAGAGGAATTTCCTGAGCTTCTCGGAGTTCGGCTCGGGGGAGCCCTTGTGCACGGTCTTGACCTCGGCCCCCGTGACGGGATCCTTCACGATGTAAAGCTTTGGGCCGTAGAACTCGCAGGAGATGACGCCGTCGGGTCTGGCGCGAGCGTACTTCGGAGCCTGCCTCTCGGACTCGTAGTGCTCCTCCTTGTAGAAGCGCAGGCGCGCGGCGAGCCGCCGCTTGCGCTCGCGCTTCTCAGCGCTGGAGAGGGAAGCGTCTTCCTCGGTGGCCCGGACGTTCTCCTCGTAGCGCTCCTGGTACTTCGACCACGCCTCGTCGAGCTTGCCGAGAGTCTTCTTCCTCTTGTCCTCGTCGAGCTGGTACTCGAGCTTGAGCGCGCCGAGCCTGGACGCGTCCTGCTCGAGGATCGCCGTCGTGTAGCAGCTATCCGTATCAAGATAGCTCACGTGCTTGCCCCTGCCGTATTTGCCGCGCTCGACGTCGACGCAGATCTTCCAGATGACCATCCTCGCGCGGGCGGTGATGAGCGACCCCCAGTGCGGGAGGAAGAACGGCGCCTCGCGGTACTCCTGGATGGTCCCCCACGGCCAGTTGAAGTCGTCGCCGTCGGGCGGGTTCGGGTTCGTGGGGAGCCACCCCTTCGGCCTCTCCTCGTGCCGCTGGAGCCGGAGCACGCGGCGCTTGAGCGGGTTCTGGAGCGTCTTGCCGTACGAGCCGTTCATGAGGATCTTGAGCAGCTGCTTCTTCGCGCCGTCGGAGCGTTTGCGCTCGGTGTAGAGGGTGTCGATGAACTCGCGGAAGAGGGGTTCGCCGCGGAACCAGACGGATTGGCGGACGGCGCAGAGCCGCGCGCCCGGCACCTCGAGGATCGAACGAAGCTCCTCGTAGCACCACCAGCCGTAGATGGCGTCGCCGGTCGGCCAGAAGAGGATCTCCCCGCTCTCTTCGCTGTCGCGGACGACCGGCAGCGGCGGGAAGTAGGACTCGGCCACGGAGTCGTCGCGCGGGATGGAGACGATGCACTCGACGTAGCCGCACCGCCGGATCCGCTTGAAGCTGTCGACGCGATCGAAGTCTTTGTCGTCGAAGGGCGCGCCGGTCTCGGGATCCGGCGCGCGGTCGGCGCCGACGCGGTACGTGGCCTCGAGCGCCGCCATCTCGAGGCCGTGGCGCCCGACCATCGCGCGCCAATAGGGATCGCGGGCGGCGAGCTGCTGCGTGCGCTCCTTCTGGAGCCTCCACGCGCCGGCGTACGCGCGCAGATGGCTCTTCGGCTTCTCGTGCTTCGCCTCGCGGGGCGTGAGGTTGACGTACCTCTGCATGGGACCGATGGGCACCGGGCCGAGCATGGCGAAGGGGTAGAGGGAGTTGACGTCGTAGCAGCGGCCCGCTCTGAGCTGCTGCCGGAGGACGTCGACGTGTCCGCCGTGGCGGTGGCCGTTCTTGCCGATGGCGGCGAAGTGGAAGCAGCCGACGGGGTAGGTCGGGCAGAGCCGGTGCATCTTCTTCTTGTGCCGATCGAGGAGCTTCTGGTGGGCGGCCATGTTCTCGCCAGGCCGCTTGCCGGCGCTGGTCCCGCACTCGCTCGAACAGGACTCGAGGCCGCAGTGCGGGCAGAGGATGCGGCAGCCGGAGAGGTGCCGGTGCCTGAGGACCTTCTCCTTGAGGTATCTGCGCCGGAAGAGCGAGACCGCGCAAGCCGAGGACGTCATCTCGAGCGTGCCGCCGAGCTGGTTCACGAGCTGCGCGAACTTGGTGACGAGTTGGACGCAGACCTCGGTGTCGATCCGGCAGTAGCGTCGGAAGTCCGGGTCGTCCGGGGGCGGAGGGTTCTTGACGTCGATGTCGTCGATCTTCGTGAGCGGATCGCCCGTGACGGGGTGACGCAGCTCGAAGTCCTTCGCGGCCTCGGCGAGGCTCGAGGCGACGAGTCGGAAGGAGTCGCGCAGGAGGATGACCTCTTTCGGATCGACCTCGTAGCCGGCCTGCGACTTCAAGTAGCGGAGCGCCGCGGAGGTCTCCCGATCGATCGTGCCCGTCTCCGGTAGCGAGCACTTCTTCTGGAACTCGGAGAGCACTTTCTCAGTTTTGCTCGTCATGACGCCGCTCAGCCTGAGCTTGCTGCGCATGACGACGTTGAGCGCGTCTTGGATCTCGGAGGCGGACGTGAGCGGGGCGCCGGGGACGAGCCCCGCCTCGAGGAAGCCCGAGAGCCAATAGCCGCCGCCTTTCTTCGCAGGAACCTCGGGCGCCGGCGTCTTGGCGCCCTTCTTGGGAGGCTTGTACGCCTTCGTCAACTTGCTGAGCTTCACCTGGATGTGGGTCGCGCCGCTGAGGAGGCTCTCGGCGCGGTAGGCGTAGCGCTTCTCCATGACGGCACGCATCGCGTCTCGCTCGGCGTCGTTCGCGATGCCGAGGACGTGCTCTTTCACGGCCCGGGCATCGTTCGTGTTGCTCGAGAGCCAGCGGAGGACGAAGTTGATGTCGTAGCCGCCGCCGAAGTGGGAGTACCAGATCGTGGGGAGCGTCGCGCAGCCCGGGCAGGGCGTGCCGTCGTCGCGCGTGAGCCTCATGTCGTAGCGGCATTTGTTGGTATGGACGCCGGGCGCGTAGGGCTTCTTCACGCATCCCGGGCAAGGCTTGCCGTCCTTCCTCACGTTGCCGCGCGCGGCGCAGTCGGTCGAATGCTGGCCGCTCGCGACGTAGCCCTTGCTCGCGTGCGTCTTCTGGAAGAAGCACTTGTGCTCCATGAGGAAGCGGATGGTCCTGTCGATGCAGCCGCCGGGGTGGATGCAGCGGGCGCGCTCGCGCAGGCACAGCGTCTCCGGCCCGTTGAGGAACTCCACGTACCGACCGCCTTCCTCGATCGTGCCGCCGAGGAGCTTCTCGGGCGGCAGATCTCGGACGTACTCGATGTACGCGTCTGGGATGCGGAGCACCGAGAGCTGCGCGGCAATCCAGTGCTCGCCGTGCTCGGGGTTGCACGCGGGACACTCCTCGCACTCCGGGCACCGCGGGTGCGCCGGCCTCGAGCGGTGGTCCTCCGAGCAGACGTGATCGTAGCAGTGCGATTCGATGTCCCAACCGCCGAAGGCCCACTCCTTGGGGCGCTTCGGAATTCGCTCGCCATCGTCGCCGAGCCGGTACTCCGTGACCTTGCGCTTCTTCGTCTCGCCTGTCTTCGGATCTACCGACTCGATGCGCCTCGTGATCTTCTCGAACTGCACGGCGAGCGGCTGGAGGAAGAGCGGCGGAGACTCGTTGATGTTCGTCAGCCTGCCGAGCTTGCTGGTTCGCGAGCGCTTGGG
>DATJYG010000275.1:0-3074 GCA_035499695.1 Polyangiaceae bacterium | reverse complement strand
CACGACCCGCAGATCCCCTCGCGACAATCGTGCTCGAACGCCACCGGCTCCTCGCCGCGCGCCTGCAGTTCCTCGTTGAGGACGTCGAGCATCTCGAGGAACGACATCTCGGGCGTCACGCTGTCGAGCTCGTACGTGACGAAACGTCCCGGCGCGTCCCGGTCCTTTTGCCGCCAGATTCGCAGGCTGAGTTTCATTTGTAGCTCCGTTGGGCCAAGTGTACGTGCTCGAACTGGAGCGGTTCCTTGTGGAGCGTCGGTGGCCGGTCGGAGCCCGTCCACTCCCACGCCGCCGCGTAGCAGAAGTTGGTGTCGTCGCGCCGGGCCTCGCCCTCCGCAGTCTGGCTCTCTAAGCGGAAGTGGCCGCCACAAGACTCCGCCCGGTGGAGCGCGTCGATGCACATCAACTCCGCGAGCTCGAGGAAGTCGGCGACGCGACCGGCCTTCTCGAGCGACTGGTTCAGCTCCTCCCCGGTGCCGAGCACGCGGACGTTCTCGTGGAACTCCCGCCGCAGCTCGGGAATCTTCTCAAGCGCCCGTCGGAGACCGGCGTCCGACCGGGCCATGCCGCACTCGTCCCACATGAGATGGCCGAGATCGCGATGGAACGAATCGACCGTCCGCCGGCCGTCGCCCTTAAGGAGCGCGTGCGTGCGCCGGGAGACGACCTCCTCGGCCTCCCGGAACGCCGGGTGCGACGCATCGACCTTGTCGAGCGCGGCCGTGGCGATGTAGTCCGGCACAGTCGCGGGAAGGATGAAGTAGCCGTCGGAGAGCCCTTGCATGAGGGCGCTGGCGCCCAGCCGGTTGGCCCCCTGGTCGGAGAAGTTGGCTTCGCCGGCGACGAACAGCCCCGGAATGGTCGACATCAGATGGTAGTCGACCCAGAGGCCGCCCATGGTGTAGTGCGGCGCCGGATAGATCCGCATCGGCACGCGGTACGCGTCGTCGCCCGTGATGCGCTCGTAGATTTCGAAGAGGTTGCCGTACTTCGCCCGGACGTCATCGAGGCCGAGCCGTGCGATCGCGTCGGCGAAGTCGAGATAGACGCCGTGGCCGCCCGGCCCCACACCCCGACCCTCGTCGCACACCTCCTTGGCGGCGCGCGAGGCGACGTCGCGCGGCACGAGGTTGCCGAAGCTCGGGTAGCGCCGTTCGAGGTAGTAGTCGCGGTCGCTCTCGGGGATGTCGTTCGGCCCGCGCGTATCGCCCTTCTTCTTCGGAACCCAGACGCGCCCGTCGTTGCGCAGCGACTCCGACATGAGCGTCAGCTTCGATTGGTGCTCGCCCGACTGCGGGATGCACGTCGGATGGATCTGCGTGAAGCACGGGTTGCCGAAGAGCGCGCCGCGGCGGTGCGCGCGCCAGATGGCGGTGCAGTTCGACGCCTTGGCGTTGGTGGATAGGTAGAAGACGTTGCTGTAGCCGCCGGTCGCGAGGACGACGACGTCGCCGACGTGCGACTCGATCGCGCCGCTCCGCACGTCGCGCGTCACGATGCCGCGCGCCTTGCCGTCGGCGACGACCAGGTCGAGCATCTCCGTGCGGGGGTACATCGTTACCGTCCCGGCGGCGATCTGCTGCTCCAGCGCCTGATACGCTCCGAGCAGCAGCTGCTGGCCCGTCTGGCCGCGGGCGTAGAACGTCCGCTCGACCTGGACGCCGCCGAAGGAGCGCGTCTCGAGGAGCCCGCCGTAGTCGCGGGCGAACGGCACGCCCTGGGCGACGCACTGGTCGATGATGTCGACGCTCACCTGCGCGAGGCGATAGGCGTTCGCCTCACGGGCGCGGAAGTCGCCGCCCTTGATGGTGTCCTTGAAGAGGCGGAAGACGCTGTCGCCGTCGTTGCGGTAGTTCTTGGCGGCGTTGATCCCCCCCTGCGCGGCGATCGAATGGGCGCGGCGCGGGGTGTCGTGAAAGGTGAAGCACCGCACGTGGTAGCCCTGCTCGCCGAGCGTCGCGGCAGCCGCGGCCCCGGCAAGGCCCGAGCCGACAACGATGATGGTGTGCTTCCGCCGGTTCGCGGGGTTCACCAGCTTCATCTCGAAGCGGCACTGGTCCCACTTCTGCTCGATCGGCCCCGCGGGAATCCTCGCGTCGAGGAGCGGTTCCGGTTGCGGTGCGGCATGTGTCTCGGCGGGAAGAACAGACATCGCGCCCCTCCCTTCAACGCACCCAGCCGCCGAGCACGGCGACCGGGACCGAGATGAACCCCAGGAAGACGACCATCGCGACTCCCCGCGACAGGGCGCGGAGGAATGGCGTGCTGCGCGCGTCGTTCCAGCCGAGTGTTTGGAGCATGCTCCAGATGCCGTGGTCGAGGTGGAGGCAGAGGCACGCCATCGCCACCACGTAGAAGAGCGCGACGTACCAGATGGAGAAGCCGGCAACGACGTTGTGGTAGACCGCGAGGTGCTGGAATTCGCCGGGCCGGAAGCCGACCCGACCGGCCGTCAGGTGCAGCAGGTGAAAGACGATGAACGCGATCAAGATCACGCCGCTCCAGCGTGCCGTCCGGGCCGCGTACGTGGTGGCAATCGACTGCTTCACGTCGTAGTGCTCCGGACGCGCCGCCCAGCTCATCCGGGTGAGCTGCACGGCAGCGGTGACGTGCAAGGCAACGCAGGTCAGGAGCACGATGCGCACCGCCCAGAGGGCGGCGCTGTAGGGGAACAGCGGCTCTCCCATCGTGCGGAGGAAAACCGCGTAGGTGTCGATAGCGTCGGCCCCGAGGAATATCTTCAGGTTGCCAAGCATGTGCCCGACGACGAAGCCGACGAGCACGAATCCCGTGACGGCCATGACCACCTTCTTGCCGACCATGGTGCTCCACAGCGCCACGGCCGGATTGCTCGGCCATGTGCGCCGCGGCTTCATCGCGGGCATCGCGGGACGCACCGTTGTGCCAATGAGCACGCTCCTCGCCATGGCTCAGACGCTCCCGTCGGTTCGCCGCGGCGCGCGGCCGTTGGCGACGGCGACGCGGCTGCCCCACTCGCGAAGCTCCTTGCTGCAGTCGTGCGGGTCGATGGGCACCTCGATCAGGCACGGGCCGTCGTGGGCCAGCGCCCGGTC
>DATJYG010000274.1:0-19713 GCA_035499695.1 Polyangiaceae bacterium | reverse complement strand
ATTGTCGGCCGCGGCGGGGCTCTCGGTGCGCTGGGTGAAAGCGTGTGCAGAGGAGACCTCGCTCCCCGACGGGGCGTTCGACGTCGTCTGCGCAGGGCAGTGCTGGCACTGGTTCGATCGATCGCGCGCCGCGACCGAGGCTCTGCGCTTGCTACGCCCAGGGGGTCGCGTCCTCGTCGCCTATTTCACCTACTTGCCTCTCCCGGGCACCGCAGCCGCTGCGACCGAAGAGCTCGTGCTTCGTCACAACCCGACCTGGGCATGGGCCGGACACGATGGTCGCTATCGCGTGTTCGAGCGGGATTTGATCGACGCCGGCTTCCGCGAGCCGAGCGTGTTCGAGTTCGATCTTCCGATCCGGTTCACGCACGAGGGGTGGCGGGGGCGCATTCGCGCCTGCGCTGGCGTGCTCACGCTGCCTGCCGAGAGCGTCGGGGCGTTCGACGCCGACCTCGCGGGGTTGCTGGCCGAGCGTTTCCCCGAGCCGCTGATCGTCGAGCACCGAATCTTCGGCATCGTGGCCGAGAAGGGGGCTGCGTAGAAGCTCACTCCGGCGGGCGCGTGCTGCGGGGCATGAGCCGGCGCACGAGCGCATCGAGCAAGTCGTACGTAGTGACGATGCCGACGAGCTTGTCGCCCTCGATGATGGGCAAGCAGTTGATCTTGTGCAGCCCCATCTGCGCGGCGGCCGATTCGATCGGTTCGTCCGGCGACATGGTCATCGGGTTGGGCGTCATCGACTGGGCCACGGTGCGCTCGAGGATCGCCGGCACCGTCGCGCCGAGTCGGCCGATGTCGGTGATCGAGATGACGCCCACGAGCCGACCGGCGTCGACGACGGGCAGGTGACGAAACCCGTTCTCCTTCATCGTGGCCCAGGCCTCGCGGACGGTCGCGCCGGGCTCGATGACTCTTGGGTCGGGGGTCATGATGTCGCGCACCTGCGTCGCACGGATCTGCATGACTCCGTCAATGATACTCCGTCAGCCACCTTCCGCGTCGACAGACGGGTCCTGAAGCACCGTGGCGTTGAGGAACGCTTTCTCCTCCCATGTCATGTGGGCGAGCATCCGCTCGCAGAATCTCTCCAGCTCGCGGCCGCCCTCGCCGGGATCCCGCGCACGACTCACTCGGGTCAGTGTGTCGAACATCTCGCGATGCTCGCTGATGTGTTCGTCGTCCATGAACTCGGCGTGCTCCTCGCGGCGATTGTGCGTCCCCAGCGCGTCGGCGAGCTGGGCCAGCGCCGTTTGGACGTCGGCTCGCGACAGCTCGCCGCACCTCCATCGCTCCGCCGCGAGGCGTGCGGCCTCGAGATGGCCACGCAGCCCCGCATGCTGCCCGAGGAGCTCGTCTCGAATATCGCTG
Organism: Polyangiaceae bacterium; assembly: GCA_035499695.1. Classification (GTDB taxonomy): domain Bacteria; phylum Myxococcota_A; class Polyangia; order Polyangiales; family Polyangiaceae; genus Palsa-1150. The sequence goes on along the minus strand of DATJYG010000274.1, from coordinate 18,345 downwards.
TGCTTCATGACCTCGCGTCGGCAGCATCGAGTGTGCCGATGCGCGTAGGGCGCTACGGGCGCGTAGGCCCGCGGCGCCGTGACTCGGCCGAGAGGGGACGTGTTATTCACGCGGGCATGTCGGCGCCTGGTGAGATGCGACGCGTGCTCGTCGTGCAACACGTGGGGGTCGAGCAGCCTGGGCTGATCGGCGACGTGCTGCGACGGCGCGGCGTGGAAACGACGTTGATCTGCGCGAACGATCCGCTGCCGCAGGAGGCGGTGCTCGAGGCGAGCGGGATCGTCGTGCTCGGCGGACCGATGGGCGTGTACGACGTGGACCGTCACCCGCGGCTGGGTGAAGAGGTCGCGATGCTTCAGCGCGCTCTCGCGGACGGCAAGCCGGTGCTCGGCGTCTGCCTGGGCAGCCAGCTCCTCGCGGCGGCGCTCGGGGCGCGGGTCTACCGCGGACCGCGCAAGGAGCTCGGGTGGTTCGACGTCACCCTGCAGCCTGCGGCCCGCGAGGACGCGCTGCTGCGCTCCGCGCCCTCGCGGTTCCCGGCGCTGCACTGGCACGGTGACGTCTTCGACCTGCCCGAGGGGGCGCGGCATCTCGCGTCGAGCGAGCAGACGGTGCACCAGGCATTCGCGCACGGGCGCGCCTGGGGGTTGCTCTTCCACATCGAAGCGACACCGGCGCAGGTCGCGGCGATGGCGAATGCTTTCCCCGAGGAGCTGGCGGAGGCGGGCACGTCGTCCGAGGCGCTGATGGTCGCCACGCACCGCTTCGCGGCGGACGCCGAACGTGTGGGGACTGCCGTCTTCGATCGCTGGGCCGACCTGCTGTCGTCGTGATCTCTAGCCGGGGCAGGCCACGCCCTCCATGCACGCCCAGTGGTCGGTGGACCAGCGGCACTGCGTGGCCGGACCGCCGTCCTGGCAGTCGGCGTCCGTCGAGCAATCGTCGCGCGGCGTTGTGCAGTGGTAGGCGTCGATGCCTCCGCACGACGTGTCCGCGGCGCAGAAGCCGCACTCGCAGTCGGAGTCGACCCGGCAATCGGAGGCAACGCACACGTTGCCTGCGACGGCGAAGGGCTCGGCGCAACGCGGCGCTTCGCAGTCGCACACGCCGGTGCTCCCACAATCGGAGTCGACGAGGCACGCGTCGTGAGGAGGCGTGCAGGCGCCGATGCCGGAGTCGGCCCCCGCGTCCGTCTCGTGCGACGCGCAGGCACTCGCTGACGGGCGGTGCAGGGTAGGGGGCTGGGTGCGGCACGCGCCACCGGCGCCTCCACTGTCAGCCCCATGCGCCGTCTGCGCGGTGCTACCCGAGCAGGCAGCGAGGAGGATTGCCGACGAAGCCAAGAAGGAGAGCCTCATGAGGGAATTGTCCCATCTGCGGCCGGTCAGGACGAGCTTTGGTCGAGCGGTTGGGGGCTCACGGCACGGGTGACGCGACCGGCGAGGGCAGGGAAGCGGCTGGCGAGGTCGTAGAAGGGCGGATAGACGACCCTCGGCCGGCGGTGCTCCCAGGCGTCCACGATGCGACGCGCCAGCGAGTCGGCGTCGCCCGTGGGAAGCAACCGCGCGACGATCGAGTCGGGCGCTTGAGCGCGCGCGCGCCGCTCCAGGTTCGAGCGCACGGGGCCCGGATACACCGTGATGACGTCGACGCCGTGTCGCCGCAGCTCGAGACGCGCGATTTCGGAGGCCATCGCCATCCCCGCCTTGGCGGCGCCGTAATACGCGCATCCGCGGAGCGGCGTCACGCCAGCCATGCTGCTCACGTTCACGATGCAGCCGCGTCGGCGTTCGACCATGCCCGGCACGACCAGGTGCATGAGCCGCAGGGGGCTCACCAGATCAACGGCCAGCATGCGCTCGGCGAGCGACCACGGCGTCACCGCGAGCGATCGGATCTCCATGATGCCGGCGCAGTTGACGAGGACGTCGACCGGCCCCCGTTCGCTCTCTAGGGATCGGAGGGCCTCGGGAAGCTCGTGAGGCTTCGAGAGGTCCCACGTGACGGCACGCGCGACGTCGCCGATGGCGTTCGCGGCGCGCAGGGCTCCCTCGCCGTCCACGTCGGCGAGGGAGACCGCTGCGTCGGAGAGGCGGGCGTGAAAAGCGCGCGCCAGGGCGCTGCCGATGGCTCCCGCGGCTCCAGTGACGAGGACGTGCTTCACGCGAGGTCTCGCGCGTGCCCCACGGGCTTCGACTGCACCCGGGTGTCGAGCGCGAACCAGAGCACGAGCGTCGGTCCCTTCGCCGCCTTCCACATGGCCGGCCCGAGGAAGAGCCCGGGAGACACCTCGCGAACCTCGTCGTGGATCTTTCGAATGACGCCCGGGTTGTCCGGGAGGTCGTAGTCGAGCGCGATGCACGGAGCGCCGTCGATCGCCGACGCCGCGATTCGCGTGTGGAACGGGAAGAGCTGGTGGCGCCCGAGGAGGTGCAGTCGATTCACGCCGGTGCCGTTCGTGCCCCGGCCCGCGAACGTCTTTCCTCCCCAGGGGAAGAAGGACGCACCTGCAACGGAGCGGATCGCGCCGGCGGCGACGCCGCGGTCGAGCGTCCTCACGGCGAGCATGCGGCCACGTGGGTTGCCTTCGAGCGCGTCCACCTGCGCCGGGTGAGATCCTCTCGTGTAGAGCTCTCCGAGCGCGGCCACGTCCATCCTCGAGAGCGCGTCGAGGTCCAGCGCCGGCCCTTGGGCCGCTGCTGATCGGGTCCTGCGCGGGGTCGTGCTCGTGGTCATCGTCTGCGTCGTTTCCATCGTTCCTTCTCTCTTTCCGCCGGCTCTGTTGCGGCTGCGAATGCACGCCAGCACGCGTCGCGCGCGGCATCGACCTGCTCCCGCCCGAGCTTGAGGTACCCGAGGCGTGCAGCCTTCACGAGGCCGACGAAGGCGCCCCACACGAAGGCGATGATCACGTTGGCGGCCACGTCCTGGCGGAAGACGCCCCGGCGCTGCATGTCCATGCAGCCGAGGGCGATGGGCGCGAGCACCGCGATCTCCTGCTGCCGGCTCGCGCCGTCGAGATACGGCGTGTGGTCCTGCAGCTCGAGGAAGCGGAAGGCCACGGGCTCCGCCTCGGCGAACGCGGCGAGCCTGGCCCACAGCTCGTCGAAGAGCGCACGCGGCTCCTGATCCGTGCGCACGCCGTCGCGCAGGGCGACCTCGAGGCGGCGCTTGGCGTCGCGAAACACGGCGTTGACGAGGGCCTCCTTGCTCTCGAAGAGGCGGTAGAGGGACCCGGCGCCGATGCCGGCCCGTTCCATCACGACTGGAACGCTCGTTCCGTGGTAGCCGCGCTCGGCGAAGAGCTCGAGGGCAGCCTCGATCACGCGCGATTCGAGCGCGTCACGCCGGGATTCACTGGCTTTCTTGCTGGTCGCAGCGGTGCTCTCGCCCACGGAAGTGGAATGATCATTCCACAGGAACGGGAGCTGTCAAGCGACGCATGCTCGCAGGGCTGATCCGAGCTCGCCGGCGTGGGCGAAGCGATCGTCGCGCGACTTGCCGAGGCATCGGGCGACGATGCTCTCGAGCTCTTCGGGAACATCGGCCACCCTGGCTCGCAAGCGGGGCGCCTCCTCGTGCACCACCGCGACGCAGAGCTGGATCTCGGACGCGCCGCCGAAGGGGAGCTCGCCCGTGATCAGCTCGTACAGCACGACGCCGAGCGACCAGACGTCGGCGCGCGAGTCGACGCCCTCCATCGCGAGCATCTGCTCGGGCGACATATAGCGCATGGAGCCGACCATGCTTCCGGCGCGCGTCAGCGGCCCATCGAGCGCGGTGGGGACCTTGGCGATGCCGAAGTCCAGGACCTTGATCATCGACGGGCCGTCGGCGCCATCCGTGAGGAACAAGTTCGCCGGCTTGAGGTCGCGGTGGACGACCCCGAGCGCGTGCGCCTCGCCGACCCCGTCGCACGCCTCGGCGACCCACGAGGCGGCGACCCTCCAATCCAGCCTCTCCGCGCGTGCCAGGTGCGCGTGCAGGTCCTCGCCTTCCAGGTACTCCATGGCGATGAACGGGAGCTCGTCGTGCTCGGCGTCGAGATTGCCGACGTCGAGGATGCGGGCGACGTGGATCGAGCGCAGCTTCGCGAGCACGACGGCCTCGCGCGCAAAGCGCTCGACGACCTCCGGTACGCGGGCCCACTGGGCGTGGAGACACTTGATGGCGACGCGCTCGCCGGACGGCCCCTGTGCTTCGTGCACCTCGCCGACTCCGCCGGCGCCGATCCTGCGCAGGACGAGGTATTGATCGGCTACGCGATCCCCGGGGCCGAGGCGGCGCGGCGCCGTGGCCGTCGCGGAGACTCGGCTCCGCAGCAGCTCCGACCGCAGCGCGAGCTCGCGGGCGACGTGATGTGCGAGACCCTCGAGCGACTCGAGCTGCGCCGGAGTCAGCTCGCGCGGCTCGTAATCGAGCACGCAGAGCGTTCCGACGGCGCTTCCCGCGTCGAGACGGATCGGGATGCCGGCGTAGAAGCGCACACCTGGGGTGGCGAGGACCATCGGGTTGCCGGCAAAGCGGGCATCGGCCCGCGCATCGCTGACGATCAGTGGCTCGTCCCCGCCGAGCGCGTGGGCGCAAAAGGAAATCTGGCGCGGGGTCTCGCGCAGCTCGGTCCCCACGCGCGCCTTGAACCACTGACGGTCCGCGTCGATCAAGCTGACGAGGGCGACGGGCGTCGCGCACACGCTGGCGGCGATGCGGGCGATCTCGTCGAATTCCGCCTCGGGCTCGGTGTCGAGCACGCCGCAGGAAGCGAGAACCCGGACACGCTCGGCCTCGTCGGGCAAGACGGGCGGGTCGGACATGACGTCTACTCTACGCGCCGGCCGGCATTCACCAAAGCCTGCAACGCTGCCCGGGTGCCATCGGCGAGCCCTGCGGGCAGGAGAATGCGTGAGCGAACTCAGGGAGATTCGAGACGACGCCGTTCACCCTCCAGCGACCGGCGGAGTGACCGTCCGTCAGCGCCTGACGTCGCTCGGTCTCGGGGGTCACGTTCTCACACCGGATCTGGCCCCAGGCGAGGAAGAACCGCTGTGCGGGGGTGAACCCGTCCACCTTGGGCCCCGCATCGGAAGGGCGGAGCGCTTCGTACGAGAGACGCAGGCCCCCGTTGTCGGCGAGGTTCTCGCCGAGCGTGAGCTTGCCGTCGAGCGCCGTTCCCTCCTCGGTGTGGAAGCGCGAATACTCGTCGACGAAGCACTGCGCGCGCGCCTCGTAGCCGGAGATGTCCTCAGGTGACCACCAGGGACGCAGGTTGCCGTCCACGTCGTACTTGCGTCCTTCGTCGTCCAGCTCGTGGGTCAGCTCGTGGCCGATGACTCCGCCGAGACCGCCGAAGTTCACCGCGTCGTCCATCCGCTCGTCGAATACCGGAGGCTGAAGGAAGCCTGCGGTGAACCCGACGCCGAGCATCTCGTGTGCCGTGAACCCATCGAGGTCCTGCGGCAGCGTGTCGAAGAACTCCTCGCGATCGGTCGGATGCGACAGCAAGCCGAGCTCGCGCTGCTCCTCGAAGGCCCGGGCCCGCCACACGTCACCGAACAGGTCGTCGGGCTGCACCGTCAAAGGGTCGAGGTTGCGAAGGCGGTTGGATCCACCGATGACGACGAGGAGGTTGCCGAGCTTGGCGAGGGCCGCTCGCTTCGCGTGCGGACCTAGCCAGGCGCTCTGCTGGATGTCCGTGCGATACGCCGCCAGCAGCCTGTCGACCATCCCTCTCACCCGGGTGCGCGCCTCGTCGCTGAAGTGCCTCGCGAGAAACATCCGTCCCACGTCGTCGCCGATGTTGTCGTCGACGAGGGAGAGACAGCGCTGCCAGCGCGGCTTCATCTCGCGCGCGCCGCGGGCCTGGCGTTGCTCGAACTCGAACCGCTCTCGTTCGAGTGTCGCCGGGAGCACCGTCGCGAACGCTCGCGCGACGAGTGCCCGCAGGTACGCGCGCAAGGGCGCGAGGTCGCTGGACGAGACGACCGTCTGGACCTCGTCCATCCACTTCGGCACCGCGACGTTGACGCGCTCCTGGGGAGGCGCGCCGATCTTCGCGAGGAGGGCGGGCAGCGCAAGGGCAGGGTAGCGCTGGCCGACCTCGGTCATGGTCGACGTGTGGACCTGAGCGTCGGGGTCGCGCTCCTCGACGGGCGTCAGCGCCACCTTGGCGAGGGACGTCTCGAGCGCGACGACGCGATCGGCGTCCGTGCCAGCGTCGGGTTCGCCGGCGCCGAGGTCGTGAAAGACGCGCACCAGGTGCTCGCGGTAAGCCGCGCGGAGAGCGACGGCGCGCGGATCGTTGCTCGTGTAGTCGCCGCGTGCAGGCATGCCGAGGAAACCACGATCGAGCGTGAGCATCGACCGGCGGACCTCGTGGGGTTCGGGGGCGACGTAGGGGTCGAACAGGGGACGCACGCCGTGCGCCTGCAGCTCGGCGATGACGTCCATGACGCTCGCCTGGGTCCGCGCGGCGTCGATGCGCACCAGCAGGTCGTGCAGAGGCGCGAGACCCCGAGCGTCGATTGCCGCTTCGTCCATGCAGGCGGCGAAGAGCGCTCCGATGCGCTTCTCGGCGGGCGTCGCGTCGGGGCCTGCGTGCGTGGCCTGCTCCACGATCGAGCGCTCGCGCTCCATGTTGACTTCTTGCAGCTCGGCGTAGCGCGACCAGCGCGTGCGGTCCGGGGGGATCGGGTGCGTGGCTCGCCAGCCACCGCAGGCGAAGTCGTAGAAATCGGCGCAGGGATCGGCGTGCGGGTTCACGGCACCGAGATCGAAGCGGAGTCCCGCGGAGGAAGGAGCCCCGCTCGCCGGATGCGGAGTCGACGGGGGAACGGGCGACGCGGCGTCGCGCGCACACGCCAGCGACGCGACCATGGCGAGGGCGATCGTGGCGGGTCCGCTCCGCATGGCCGGCCAGTCTAATCCTTCGGCTTCGCGATCGCGCCGATGCGAGCCTTGGTGGCGCGCAGGTAGTCGGCGGGCGCGAGGATGATCTGGGTTCCGCGCACGCCGGCCGAGACGCTGACGACGTCGAACAGCTCGATCGTCTCCTCGACGAACGTGGGGTACTCCTTCTTGCTCGCCAGGGCCGTGACCCCTCCACGCACGTAGCCCGTCAGCGGGGTGACCTCCTTCAGGGACACCGTGTCGCACTTGCGATCGCCGGCGAGCTTCGCCAGCGCCTTGAGGTCGAGCGCAGCATCGCCCGGCACGACGGCGAGCATGACGCCCGTCCGGTCGCCGCGCGCGACGAGCGTCTTGAAGACCTGCTCGGGCGGCAAGCTCACGCGGGCGGCGACCTCCTCCGCGGCGAGGTGCTCGTCGCCCGGGTCGTACTCGCGCAGCTCGTAGCGGATCCCGAGCCTGTCCAGCAGGCGTGCGGCGTTCGTCTTCACCAGGGCAGACGTTCGCCGTTCATGTGCCAGAAGCCGCCCGACGTCGCGAGCGTCAGGTCGTCGATGCGGGCGAGCAGGCCCTTGGCGGCGTCCGCGGGCTCGACCTGACCGTTGCCGCCGATCATGTCCGTCTTGACCATGCCCGGGTGCAGGATGGCGACGGCCACGCCGTGCGGCTTGAGGTCCACCGCGAGCGACTTGCCCGCCATGTTCAGCGCTGCCTTGCTCATCCGGTATCCGTAGCGGGCGCCCGAGGTGTTGTCGTCGATCGATCCCATGCGACTGGTGATGAGCGCGACCTTCGCCCCCTTGGGCAGCCGATCGCGCAGGGCGTCGGTGAGTCGCAGGGGCGCGAGCGCGTTGACCTCGAACTGCTTGCGAATGCCCTCGACGTTCAGCGCGCCGAGCTGGTCGCCCCACACGAGAATGCCGGCGTTGTTCACGAGCAGGTCGATCGACCGATTGCCGACGGCCTTCACGAGGGCCGCGATGCCGGCGTCGGTCGCGACGTCCACGCCTTCGACCACCTCGACGCCGAGCTTGGCGAGCTCCGGCGACGACGAGCGACACGCCGCGACGACGTGATGCCCTCGTTTCGCCAGCTCCGCGCAGAGAGCGAGTCCGATTCCGCGATTGGCGCCCGTGACTACGGAAAGAGTCATGCGCCGAATCTAGCCGCGATCGCCGGGTCCGCACCCTACTCCTGCGCGCTCTCGAGCCACCGCGGCTGGTGCGTCGTGCCGTCGAAGACCGTGGTCGTCTTGTACTTCTCGTACTTGCCCGTCTGCGCCGCGGCCGTGGCCTTCGCGAGGACTGCGCGCTTCTCGTCTTCCGTCATCGGCTCGAAGCCGAGGGCGGCGTGCAGGTCCTGGTGGAGGACGTCGGTGGAGTCGACGCCGGTGATGGTGACGGACACCGGAAGACTCATCGCGTAACGAAGGCACTCGACGGCCGTGACGGCGTGGCTCTGGAGGAGGATCCCCGAGCCGAGCGGCTTCATCCCGAGCACGCCGATGTCCTCGCGCACGAGTACCGGCAAGACCCTCCGCTCGAAGCTCTCCTCTCCGTACTGCGCGTCCATCACGTTGAGGGGCATCTGTACGGCGTCGAACCTGAAGCCGTGCCGGCGGGCCATCTCGAGCATCGCGAGGTGCATGGACGGGCTCTTGTGGCCGGTGAACCCGATGAAGCGGGTCTTGCCCGCCTCGCGCGCCGCGATGAGCGCCTCGATCGCCCCGCCTTCCGCGAAGACGCGGGCCGGGTCGGAGTCACGGATGACTTCGTGGATCTGCAGCAGGTCGACGTGATCGGTTTCCAGTCGACGCAGGGACTGGTCGAGCTGCTGGGCCGCTGCGTCGGCGGTCCTGCCGTCGAGCTTCGTCATGAGGAATACCTTCTGGCGGTAGCCGCCCCGGAGCGCCTTCCCCATGCGCCTCTCGCACTCGCCACCGTGGTAGTCCCAGCAGTTGTCGAGGAAGGTCACGCCGTGGTCGATCGCTTCGCGCACGATGCGCACGGCGTCCTTCTCGCTCGGCGGGCCGAGGTGCGCACCGCCGAGACCCATCAGGGAGACCTCGACCCCCGTCCGGCCGAGGCGTCGCATCGGCATCGTCTGGACTTCCGGAGGATCGGACTGCATCTGCGCCACGCCGGCGATGCTCTTGCGGGTGCATGCGGCAGTCGCGACAGCAGCGCCCACCGCCTCCAGCAGAGCGCGGCGCGAAAAGCTCGACTTCATCGTCGCCTCCGCACCGGTGCCGGAGCACCTGGCGTGCCCGCCGCTGCTGACTCGCGGAGGGACTACGGGGCGATCGTCGTCGAGGAGGTCTGACGAACCGATTCACGAAGGACGCGGTGCCAGCGTCCTCCGTGACTCTCGGCGCCCCGGTGCGGTCGTGCGAGCTCGGCGCAGATGGCGGCGGTGCACTGGTCGCCCGAGTCTTCCGACGCTTCGGACGAGCCGCTGACGCGCACCTCGCCGAAATGGCCGGCCGCGGTCGTCCCGGCTTGGTCGCTCAGGACGAGCGTGGCCTCGGGCCTCATCGCCCGGCGAACGCTCGCCGAGTCCGTACCCAGCACGGCCAGGTCCATGAGGCTGCAGCGCACCACGTCCGCCTCGCGAATCACCATCGAGATGATTTTCGGGTCGCGTCCGGCCCACTGGCGCAAGCTGCCGGCGAGATCGAGGACGACGATCGTGCCGTCTCGTCGCGCTCTTCTCGCGGCCTTGCACAGCGCGGCCGCCTTCGACGTGACCGGCGAGAGCCCCGCGAGGAGAAGCACCTGGGACGACCACCCCGGCGGAACCTCGAAGTCACGAGTCGCGTGGCCTTCCGAGACCACGCCTAGCTGTCCTCCGGCCGCATCGACGACGACCAGGCCCGCTGCGGGTGGCGCGAGCGCCATACCGCCGACGTCGATCCCCAGCGAGGCCATCTCGGCCCGCAAGGCGCGGCCGATTCTGTCGTCGTCGAGCATGGTCGCCAGCCCGACACGAAGCTCCCCGCGCGCGAGGATGCGGGCAACCTCGAGGATGGTCGCCCTCGCGGCGGCAGGAGCGAGGCCACCGGCGCGGACGCTCACCGTCCTCCAGAGCGGCTCGCCCGCGCAGACGACCTCGAAGCTCGCGCGTCGCCGAGCATCGACCAGCCGCGCGCTCGTCACCATCCGCTCATCGTAGCGTCCAGGCGCCCCTCAGCCCATGCCGACTCGGCGCTGTCCCGGCGCCTGGTCATACGGAGCGCGCGCTCACGTTCGTCTTCAGCCGCAGCGTCGTGTACTCCATGGGTCGGCTGGCACGCGGCTCGCTGGCGGAGGCGACATGCACGGAGACAGAGGCTTGCGGCGGGATCCATCGTCCCGCGATCGCCCCACCGGTGCGACACCCCTGCTTCTCATGCTCACCGCGCTGAGCTGCACGTCTTGCTTCACGGTGGCGACCGCGGACGTGCGTGCGCGCGATCCCGCGGGCGTATCGGTCGCGGCGCGAAACGGACCTCCGCTCCTCGAGCCGGGCAGTCCGCAAGACGAAGCCGTCGTCGACAGCGGCACCTACCCCATGGTCTTCGACCGAATCCCCTACACGGTCACGGCGCGCCGCGCGTCCGACCGTTCGATCCTCCTTCACTGCGATGGATGCGAGGAGGCAGCGTTTCCCATCGGCGCCGGCGTGCCCTCGGTGACGCTGCTCGGCGCCGACGGTCTCTCGATGCCCGCGGCCTCCGACAGTCTCGTCGTCGGCAGGGGAGGGGTCTCGGTGGACTACGACCTTTGCATGGTGACCCTCGGCAGACACGCCAGCTGCGGGGTGCAGACGAGGACGCGCCTGCTCGTGCCGATGAACGACGTGGTGGAGGTGCGTCGCCGTGTAGAGCCGGTGCGGGTGTGGGGCTACCTGCTGCTCACGGTCGGTGCGCTCATGCTCGGAGCCACCTCGTACGGCATCCTCGCTTCTCACGACGCGAGCGGGCGCGAGGCGTTCGCCTTCGTGGGCCTACCGCCCGCCCTGTTCATCGGTGGCATCGGCTTGTGGGAAGTGCTCACACCGGTGCGCGAGGTCACATGGCGGCCGGAGGGCGCTCCCTGAGGCTGTACGATGAGGGCCGATGCGCTTCGTGTCGCGAATCGACGTGTTCTTGCCCGGCGACATCGTCGAGCGCGCGCCTGGCGTGTGGGATCGCTTCAAGTCGATCTGGCAGCCCGTCGATCTCGGTACCGATCGCCTGCGCGATCGCATCGAGGGCGCGACCTTCGTGTACGAGTTCCGCGGCGCGCTCGACGAGCTGGGGATCGACAACGCGCGATCCCTGGTGGTGGACGGAGTGACGGTCTTCCACGACGCGCGCAAGGTGGAAGGCGACCTGCCGGACCTGCTCCTCGCGCTGTCGGATCACCTCTCGCTCTTCGGAGATCGCAGCCAGGAGCTGCGCCTGTCCGTCGAGCACGAGGAGGCGGGCCTCCACGTGGTCATCGACGCTTCGGTCACGTCGGAGCACGGCAAGGACGCGCCGTCGGCGCGTGTCCAGGTCGTCGGACAGCCGTCCGAGTTGAATCCCCGTCGCGGCGAGAGCGCTGCGGATTACCGCGCACGCATCGAGCCGCTCGTCAGCGACTCGAAGGTGGCGACGACGCTGCGCCTGCAGTTCGGCGCGTTCGTCTCGCGCCTGCAGGAGGCTCTGGGGCGCGCGTTCACCGAGACGCGGTTCGAGGAGAGCACGGAGGTGCAGGACGCGGCGGCGCTGGCGAGTGAGCTGGCGATGCCCGGACCAGCACCGCCACCCTCGCGACACGCGGCCCCTGCCGGCGACACGGCGGTTCCGGCGCGCAACTTCACCATCAGCGCCGAGGCTCGCATCGGGGCGCTCATCAGCGGACCGCCGCCCTACGCCGTGCGGCTCCGGAAGATCGAGGATCTCGAGGGGGAGCTGATCGCCGCGCTCTGTGCGTGCGAAAGGGCGGGCGCGAGCAGCATCCCGATCGCGGTCGCCAGGCGGATCGAGGAGGTCAACGGGCTGATACGCGATCACAACCGGTTCTATCCGGTCGAGCGCAACCTGCCGATCGAGGCCGCCACGGGCCAGCTGCTGGACATGGGCGAGCCGTGGAAGCCCCGAGCAGCATTGACGATCGACGGGCTTCGCACGCAGGCACGCGCGCGCGTCGCGCGAGACTGACAGGCGATGGGCCGGTACGGCGACGAGCTGCGGCGGATCACGCGCGCGCAAGGCGGAGCCCCGGCGCCGGAGCCGACCGAGCCCGATCCGCCCGCGTCGGGACACCGCCGGCACGTTCTCCTCGTCGCGGCGGCGATCGTCGTCGTGCTCGCGGGTGTGGGGTGGGTGATCGTTCGGCAGCTGATGGCCGACTCGAAGCTGCAGGACTGCGTCATGTCCGGCCGCAAGAACTGCGCCCCCGTCGAGATCGACTCCGCTGGCCGCTGAGGCTTGAACGTCGGCCCGACGCGGCGCAACTCGGGCGGGCAGATGGGCCTTCGCCTTCTCGTCGCGCCCGTGGCGGCGGCCGCCTCGCTGCTCGCGGGGTCGTCCGTGGCGCGGGACGGCCGCTTTCACGTGGCGGCTGCGCCTGCCGCTCACCCGGTTTCTCGCGGTCGGCATGGGCGCCCCTCTGTCGACCGGCCCGTACCAGTGGGTCGGATCCGCCCCGACCGCCGAGGGCCTTGCGCGCGTCACGCGCACGTGGAGCTGGGCGACCTGGGTGCACATCGAGCCGTCGATCGAGCTGCGCGCGCACAACGGGCTGGTCGTCCGCCTCTACGGCGGGCGGAGCTTCGTCCTCGACCCGAGTGACGGCCTCTGTGCGAGCGACGTCTCGGGGGCGTGCCCGTCGCACGGCGGCGAGACCAGCTGGTACGGCGGCATCGCCGCGGGGCTCGCGTTCTAGGGAACTGTGAAAGTCGCTGGCGTGAACCGCCGGCTACTCCCCGGGGCGCAACTACGTGAAAATCGCGCGTGGGAGAACGGCACACTCGTAGCAGAGGCCGGGCGCAACCATGACCATCCGGCCCCTTGTCTCGCTCCTTTGCTTGTCCGCCCTCGCCGCGTGTTCTTCGGCCTCGTCCTCGTCGTCCCAGGGCTCACCATCGACGCCCGCCGCGGACGGAGGAGACGACGGAGGCACCAGCAGCGGTACCTCGCTCGCGCCGCCCGCACCCGGGCACGGCATCCAGCTCACGATGGAGACGACCATCGCCGCCAGCACCGAGGACGAGCGATGCAAGTTCGTCCAGACGACCGAGGACCTCTGGGTGAACTCGGAGGAGATCCGGTACACCCCCGGCAGCCACCACTTCCTCCTCTATCACACGCCCTACACGTCGATTCCGACGGTGGACAACCAGGGCAACACGATCGACACGTCGGGCGTTTTCGACTGCCCCGACGGCGGACCCGGCGCCTACTTCAACGTGGACCGCGGGCTCGGCGGCGCCCAGTCTCCCGACGCTTCGCCCATCATCGGCGGACTTCCGAGCGACGTGGCCGTGCACATTCCGGCGGGCTCGGTGCTCGCGCTCGACCTTCACGTGCTCAACGCCACGAGCAAGGCGCTCGACGTGACCGTCGTCATGAACATGAACACGATCCCGCAGAGCCAGGCGAAGGTCGAGGCGGGCATCTACTTCTTCTACAACCCGTTCATCCGGGTGCCGGCCGGGGCGAAATCGCAGGCGCGCATGAGCTGTCCGGTGACGAGCGACGTCACGATCGTCAACGCGCAGACGCACATGCACAAGCAGGGGCTCGGTGGTGTCGCCAACCTCGAGGACTCCAGCGGCAAGGTGCTGCAGCCGCTCTACACGAGCCAGTCGTGGACCGATCCACCGGTGAAGGTCTGGTCGCCGGGCATGGGCGTCAGTGCCCCGCAGCAGATCGACTTCCTCTGCAACTACGACAACCCCGGGACGGCAGACGTCATCCAGGGCCTGTCCGCCGCGAAGAACGAGATGTGCGTCTACGCCGGCGCTTACTACCCGCGTGATACGAACTTCGAGAACTGCACCAACCCCACGTACATCGGCACGGGCGCGGCCGACGGCACGGCCACGCTGCAGTGCATGGCGAGCGCCGATCCGTCTTCGCCGAACTTCGACGACACGTACTTCGGTTGCGTCGTCTCCAGCTGCCCCGCGATCGCCAAGCCGATGACGGCGCTCATCAGCTGCGAGCTGCAGAACGGCGCGAGCGCGCAGACCGCGTGCTCGACCCAGGTGACGGCGCTCGAGAAGGCGACCTGCCAGTAGCCCGGCATCGGGGATGCCTCGCCAAGGAGGCATGCTGCACGTCCTGGAGCTGCTCGCCTCTGGCGAGGCCGACGAGGTCTACGGCTCCGCTGCGCTGGGCAAGATGCCCCCGAAGCACCGCATTCCGGAGCGGGAGATGCTCCCGTTCGACGCGTACCAGCTGGTGCACGACGAGGTGGGGCTCGACGGCAACTCGCGCCTGAACCTCGCGACCTTCTGCCAGACCTGGGTCGAGCCGGAGGTGCACCGGCTGATGAACGAGTGCATCGACAAGAACGTCATCGACAAGGACGAGTACCCGCAGACCGCGGAGCTCGAGGCTCGGTGCGCGCACATGGTCGGCGATCTCTGGCACGCGCCGGAGACGGGACACCCCATCGGCACGTCCACCACCGGCTCGAGCGAGGCGGCGATGCTCGGCGGCATGGCGGCGAAGTGGCGCTGGCGCGCCCGCATGCAGGCGGCCGGAAAGCCCACCGGCAAGCCCAACTTCGTCTGCGGGCCGGTGCAGATCTGCTGGCACAAGTTCGCGCGGTACTTCGAGGTCGAGATGCGCCAGGTACCGATGGAGAAGGGTCGGCTGATGCTCTCGGCCGAGGAGGTGGTCGCGCGCTGCGACGAGAACACCATCGCCGTGGTTCCCACCCTGGGCGTCACCTACACGCTCCAGTACGAGCCCGTCGAAGCCATCGCGCGTGCGCTCGACGATCTGCAGCGCCGCTCCGGGCTCGACGTGCCCATCCACGTCGACGGTGCGAGCGGCGGCTTCCTCGCGCCATTCCTGACGCCGGAGCTGCGGTGGGACTTCCGGCTGCCGCGCGTGAGGTCGATCAACGCGTCGGGGCACAAGTTCGGTCTGTCGCCGCTCGGTTGCGGATGGATCGTGTGGCGAAGCATGGTCGACCTTCCGGAGGATCTGATCTTCCGCGTGAACTACCTGGGCGGCGACATGCCGACGTTCGCGCTCAACTTCTCGCGCCCGGGCGGCCAGGTGGTCGCGCAGTACTACGACTTCGTCCGCCTCGGGCGCGAGGGCTACGCCCGCATCCACCGGAGCTGCGCGGAGACTGCCGCGTGGCTCTCGGATCAGATCGCGTCGCTCGGGCCGTTCTCGATGATCTACGACGGACGCGGCGGCATCCCCGGTTGCACCTGGACGCTGCGTGAGGATGCAGGGGTGCCCTACAACCTCTTCGACCTGGCCGACAAGGTGCGGTCGCGAGGCTGGCTGGTACCCGCGTACTCGCTCCCCGCCAACGTGACCTCGCTCGTCGTCCAGCGCGTGCTCGTCAAGAACGGCTTCTCGCGAGACATGGCGGGGCTCTTCCTGCAGGACTTGAAGCGGGCCATGGCGCAGCTGGCCAAGCACCCGCCTGGCCGTTCGCTCGTCGAGAACGAGGTGGGCTCGTTCAAGCACACGTGAGTCCACTTGCGGTCGGGCCCCACTCGCCCCACGAGCTTCGTGTGAGTTTCTGCGATCTCGACCCGATGCGGCTCTGGCGTTGCTCGCTCCCGGTGGGCCTCGCTCTCGGTGTGGCAGCGTGCAGCGAGAGCACGATCCCTCAGCGAGCGCAGGCGCCCGGTGTGGCCGAGATGCAGGGCCGCGAAGAGCCAGCGACCTTCCGCTTCTGGGCGCCTGCAGGCACGCAGTTCGTCTGGACGCAGCGGCGCAAGTTCGACGCCATGCTCGTCGGGACCGACATCGCCGATCACGATCAGAGCGAGCTGCGCTGGGTCGTCTCGATGCGTCCGTCGTCGAGCGAGCCCACCGTCGTCGACATGCGACTCGTGGGCGTGTCCTACGTGCACGATGGGCACATCATGGTCTCGGGCGAGACCGATGCCCTCGTCCAGCTCGCGATCGATTCGGAAGGCACGCTCCAGTCGGTGAGCGGGGCCGACGAGGCCGCGCGCGCCGTGCGCGCGCTCGCGACTCCCGAGGCGCAGCCCATCGTCGATCGGATGTTCTCGGCCGCGGCCCTGAGCACCCTCGTTCGCACCCGTACCCAGGTCATGCTCGAGGACGTGGTCGGCCGACCGACCTACGAGGGCGCGACCTGGATCGTTCCGCAGCGGTCCGCCGGCAACGCGCTCTTCACGCGGTACACCGTCGAGGGCGCTCGGGCATGTGACGCGGGCCCCGGAGGCGAGACGACCGCGTGCAAGCAGCTTCACGTGTGGGTCGACGTCCAGCCGCGCGCCGCCGAGGCGCTCGCGCGCTCGCTGGTCGAGCGATACGCGCGCGAGAAGGACGAACAAGTCGCGCCGCTGCCCCAGTGGAGCGGCGGATACCACCTCTGGGGCACGCTGCTGGTGCAGCCCGCGACGCTCATGCCCGCGGGCGCCGAGCTGCGCGAGGCGGGGCACTTCTCGATGGCGTCAGGCGAAAAGCGCTACGACGTCGACCTGCGTGCCGTCACCGACGACACCTTCGTGTACGGGACCCGGAACGTCGCCCAACGGTAGTAGCCGCTCACAGGCTCGCCAGGGCGCGCCGCGCGGCGTCGACGCCGGCCTCCACGTACTCCCGCCGCAGCTCGACGGAGGTGAACCCCGCGAACGCGTGTCCCGGCAGATCGGCGTCGGGACGGATTTCCACGACCTGCACATAGCGCTTGCCCGATCGGTTCGCGTCTGCGACGCGCTGCAGGTCTCGGATCAGGCGCTCCTGGACCAGCAGATCGAAGATGTGACCCGCGAGCGCGAGTCCGTGAAGGGGGACCGGCTCCGTCCGGACGCGCGGAAAGGGAACACAGACGAAGACGCGCGTGATCTCGGGCGCACCGTCGAGGGCCTTGCCGAGGGGCGTGTCGTCGACGATGCCTCCGTCGAAGCCCTGGACCGTCTGGCCATCGAGCTCGATTGGAACGGGCGCGAAGACGCCCGGAAGGGCAGAGGACGCGGCCACCGCCGTGAAGACGCGCTCGAGCGATTCCTCCGTGTCGAAGTCCTCATCGGCGATGTCGACGACGTGCTCGAAGGTCGTTGCGGGACGGCCGGCGATGTCGATCGTTTCGCCGGTTGCGTTCGTGACGATGACGCGGAGCTCGATGGGCCGTCGGCCGCTGGCTGGAGGGATCTGCTCGCGCAGCAGCCGGAGGATCTTCTCGCTGCTCGAGACGCCCAGACCTGCGACGAGGTCGTGCAGGTCGAAGTCCAGCGCGCCTCGGAGCGAAGCGTCGTCGAGCCACAGCTGCGCGAGCTGCCGGGCCGAAGCCTCCTGGGTCCCGTTGCGGATCGCAGCCGCATAGTAGACGCCGTTGAGCGCGCCCGAGCTCGCCCCCACGATGCGGGTGACGTCGATGCCGTGGCGAGCCCTGGTCTCCGGCTCGGAGAGGACGGCGAGAACGCCGGCGCTGAAGGCGCCCTTCACGACCGCTCCAGCCAGGACCAGCGCGTCCGACATTCTGGCGAGCTAGGGCAAACCGGATACCTGCGCGGGCTCGTAGATCATCCCCGCGTCGTCGCCAGCCCCGGTGCCGAGCTGGCCGCTCTGTCCCCAGCACCAGAGCGTGCCGTCGGTCTTGATGGCACAGGCGGATGCGACCCCGACCGAGATGTTCTCGACCGGGCCGAACGGCGAACCGTTGAGCGTGATCGTGGACGGGTTGGGGTTGCAGGGCGAGCTGCTGCCGGGGCAACTCGAGAGCGGGTCGGTGGCCGGATCGTGGCCGAGCACTCCGCCCTGGTTGGCCCCCCAGCACTGCACGTGCTGCATGACGTCGACGATGCACGTGGTCCACACCGAGACCGACACGTGTCCGACGCCGTTCGCCATCACCGTGAACGCCACCGAGTCGTTGCCCGTCGCCACGGGGAGCGAGTTGCCGAGCTGGCCGGCGCCGTTGTCACCCCAGCACGAGAGCGTTCCCTGGCCGCTCACGGCGCACCCATGGTTGAAGGAGCTCTGCAGCCCCAGGCTCCCGTTGCCCGAGACCCACACGGGCAGCGTGTCCCACGAGTACGTCCCGCCGTCGGGGGCGCCCTCGCCGAGCTGCCCCGAGTAGTTGTCTCCCCAGCAGAAGGGGTCCTGGGCATCCTCGCCTCCAGAGCGCGCATCCTACTGTAGTCTCGTCCGGTAGAGGGATCTCCCGATGCGCTCGAACGTGATGATCAAGGCCGGCGTCTCTGTCGTCGCCGCCGCGCTGCTGCTCGCGGCCACGCCGGCACGTGCGGACGAAGAGGCCGACCGCG
>DATJYG010000273.1:0-5828 GCA_035499695.1 Polyangiaceae bacterium | reverse complement strand
ATCCCCCACGCGTGCAGCACGGTCAGGCCGTGGCGCTTCTGGAATCCCTCCATCATCGACGGCGGAGCCGCCGATCCGCCGACCACCATGCGGCGCAGCTTGGAGAGGTCCCACTTCTTCGGGTTCGCATCGAGCAGCGCGAGGATGCCGAGCCAGATCGTCGGCACGCCGCCCGCGCACGTGACCTTCTCGGCCGCCATGAGATCGAGCAGCCCCTCGGGATCGAGCTTCGGCCCCGGGAAGACCATCTTGGCGCCCACGAGGGCGCAGGTGTGCGGCAGCCCCCACGCGTTCGCGTGGAACATCGGCACGACCGGCAGCACCGTGTCGTTCATCGAGAGCCCGAGGCAGTCGGCCGAGCTCGAGGCCATCGCGTGCAGCACGCTCGACCTGTGGCTGTAGACGACGCCCTTGGGATTCCCGGTGGTGCCGGACGTGTAACAGATCTGCGCCGCGGTGTTCTCGTCGAGCCGCGGCCAGTCGTAGTCGTCGCGCTCGGGGGCGATGAGCTTCTCGTAGTCGGTCATGCCCTCCGGCGTGCCGCCGCCGTCGTCCATCACGATGGTGTGCCGGATGGTCGGCACGCTCTTGGCGAACTGCTCGTAGAGAGGCAGGAGCGACTTGTCGACGAGCACCACGCTGTCCTCGGCGTGCCGCGCGATGTACGCGATGTCGTTCGGGTGCAGGCGCAGGTTGAGCGTGTGCATGACGGCGCCCATCATCGGCACGGCGAAGTACGCCTCGAGATGCCGGTGGTGGTTCCACGCGAGCGTCGCCACCCTGTCGCCCGGCTTCACGCCGAGCCGCGCGAGCGCGTGCGCCAGCTTGGCGGCGCGCCCGTAGACGTCGGCCCACGTGTGCCGCCTGAGCGTGAGGTCGGCACCGCGGCTGACGACCTCGGTGGTGCCGAAGTGGCGGCACGCGCGATCGAGCACGTGCGTGAGCGTGAGCGGGAAATGCATCATGCGGCCGGGCGTCATGGGCCCGGATGGTAACCCCAGACGGCAATCGCATGGGCTAGGATGCGCGGCTCGATGATCCGCCGCCTCGCCTTCCCCCTGGTTGCCCTCGTGCTGGTCGTCCTCGCCTGCGCCAAACCGGGCGACGACTGCAGCGACACGCCCGGCAGCTGCAAGGACAAGGCGTCGCACCTCGTGTGCGTGAACAAGAAGTACATCCTCGAGACGTGCAAGGGTCAGAACGGCTGCAACGACCAGGGCAAGACCCTCATCTGCGACTCGTCGAAGGCGGACGTCGGCGACGGCTGCGGCATCGAGGGAGCCCGCGCCTGCTCGGCGGACGGCAAGCAGGAGCTCCGGTGCCGCGAGAACAAGTTCGCCATCGAGTGGGGTTGCCGCGGCGGGTGCACCCTCGATCAGAACGGGAACCCCAAGTGCGCACCGATGGGCGATGTCGGCCAGCCGTGCCGGTCGGACTCGTTCGCGTGCGACCCTTCGCAGAAGACCGAGCTCTCGTGCGGGGACGACGGCAAGTACAAGGTGCGCCGCACCTGCCACGGCGACCGCGGGTGCGAGACGGCGCCGGGCGGCGGCATCCGGTGCGACCGCACCAAGGGCGTCGAGGGCGAGGCGTGCCTCGAGGAGGGACGCGGCGCGTGCGACATGGCGCAGCAGTACGTGCTCGTGTGCCAGGGTGGAAAGTTCACCAAGACGATGGACTGTCTCGGGGCGCTGCACTGCGAGCTGCCAGGCAACTACAGCGTGCGCTGCGACAAGAGCATCGTGCCGCTCGGCGAGGCGTGCACCGAGGACGGGGCCATCTCCTGCACCCCCGACGGCAAGCAGGTGACGTGCACCGGCGGCAAGTGGGACATCGACAAGAAGTGGAAGCCCAAGAAGGGCGAGACGTGCGCGAACCGCTATCGCGTCAGCTACGAGACCGAGAAGTTCGAGCCGCGTTGACGCAAGCGGCTACTTCGTCCGGCGCGCCTTGATCAGCTGGAAGTAGCGCAGGGCGATGCCCGAGGCGGCCGCCGCCTTCGACACGTTGCCCCCGTGTTGCTCGAGCACGCGTTCGACGTAGCGGCGCTCGAACTCGTCGACGACCTCGGCGCGCGCGAGCGGCAGGGGCAGGCCCTTGGCGAGCACCCGCTCGACCACGTCACCGTCCTCGAGGCCGGGCGGCGGGATCGACGTCCCGATCGTCGGCAGCTCCCCCACCGCGACGTGACGCGCGATCGCGTTCTGCAGCTCGCGCACGTTGCCCGGCCACGGGTAGTCCTCGAGGCGCTCGACGAGGCCCGCGGGGATGGGGCGATCGGCGCCGGCGATGGAGTGCCAGAAGTGACGCGCCAGCACCGCGACGTCCCCGCGACGGCGGCGCAGAGGGGGTAGCTCGATGCGTCCCACGGCGAGTCGGAAGAAGAGATCGTCGCGGAAGCGTCCCGCCTGCACCTCGCGATCGAGGTCGCGCCGGGTCGCGGCGATGATGCGCACGTCTACGCGCAGCCACTGGTTGGCGCCCACGCGCTGCACCTCTCCGCGCTCGATGGCGCGAAGGAGCTTCGGCTGCAGCGCGAGGTCCAGGTCCCCGATCTCGTCGAGGAAGAGCGTGCCTCCGTGCGCTTGCTCGAAGACGCCACGACGCTGCGACAGGGCCCCCGTGAACGCGCCGCGCTCGTGCCCGAAGAGGGCCGACTCGAGGAGCGACGGCGGCACGGCGGTGCAGTCGAAGACGACGAACTGGGCCGAGGCGCGCGCGCTCGCCTGGTGCAGCGCCTCCGCGAGCACCTCCTTGCCGGTGCCTGTCTCGCCCTCGATGACGACGGGTACGTCGCTCTTGGCGAGGCGATCGCACAGCGGGTAGAGGCGACGCATCTCGGGGCTCTCGCCGATGAACCCCCCGAAGGAGCGCACGGCGGGCGTCTCCGCCCTCGCCGAGGACAGGGCGCGCACGATGCGCAGCGCCGTCTGGCCGAGGCGCACCACTTCTCCTCCCACCAGGTACGCCTCGTGGATGCGCACGCCGGTGACGAAGGTGCCGTTCGTCGAGTCGAGGTCCGTCACGCGCAGCCCCTTGTCGGTCACGTCGAGCTCGACGTGCCGGCGGGACACCTGGCGGTCGGTCAGGCGCACGTCACATGCGGAGCTCTGTCCGACGAGCACTCCGGACGGACGCGTCGAGTCGAAGGCGAAGCGCGTCCCCTTGTCGGGGCCATCGACCACGTCGACGACGAAGGCGAGCACCTCGTCGCCGAGGGGGGGCGTGCCCTCCTTGACGACGGTCGACGGCTCGTCGTGGTGTCCGCCGCGCGGCCCGCTCATGCGCCATGGGAATTACCACGTCGCGCGCAGGCCTACGAACCCACCGTGCGGTTGGGCCGAGGCCACGGGGACCACCGGTTTCGGACCGGGGAGCAGGAAGAGCACCAGCGACGTGACCAGACCGGCGCCGCCGACGGCGAACCCGACGTCGCTGATCACGCCGAAGGTGCGCGACTGGCTGGCGGCGCTCAGGCCGGAGGAAGTGCACGACTGATCCGACTGGCACTGAGAGTGGATCGTCGACGCGTCGCTCATGACGACGGCGCCTGCGATCGACCCAACGGCGATCCCGGCGAGGCCGATGCCGCCGGCGATCCAGGCCCACGTTCGCACCGGGTTCGGGGTCGGGGTCGCGGTCGGGGTCGCGGTCGTGGTCGTGGTCGGGGTCGGGATCGGGGTCGCGGACAGATCGAGCACCACGTTCCGGCGCTGACCGCGCTCGAGCGTCACGCGCGTCTCGTGGCGCACCCCGTCGGGGGTCTTCGCGACAATCACGTGCTCGCCCGGGTCCACCGGGAGGGCCACACCGAGCGACGGCGCACCCAGAGGATCCCCGTCGCGCGTCACCGCCGTGCCGGCGGGGGCCCCTGCCGGCAGCGCGATCGCCAGCTGCGGAAGCAACGGACGAAGCGCATCACGCTGCGCTGCCGCGATGCGATCGCGCCCTCGCTGGTGCGCCTTCTGCTCGTCGGACATGTGCGCGAAGAGATCGATGTACGCCTCGTAGTGCGTGAAGGCCGACGCAATCTTGCCCCACTTGTTCTCGCACTCGGCCAGCGTGAAGAGGACGCCCGGGTGCGGGTCGATGCGGTAGCTCTCGGCGAGCGCTGGGCACCCGCTCGCGAACCGCCCGGCCTCCATCTCGGCGAGGCCGTAGTCGAACTGCGTCTGCGCCGTGCTCCCTTGCCCTCGTGCCGCGGGTGCGCCGGCCAGCAGCGCAACGCCGACGACGGCGCCGACACCGAGTGATCGCGCGCTCACCACTGCACCGAGACGGGCGACGGCTCGTCCATGTTCGTCTTGCCGTCGCCGAGCTGACCGAAGTCGTCCGAGCCCCAGCACTGCACGTTGGGAGACGCGAAGAGCGCGCACGTGTGGTACCCGCCCGCGGTGATGCTCTCGGGGTAACCGCCGACGTTGACGACCGCCATCGCCGTGTTGCTGTCGCCGGTGCCGCCGCTGCCGAGCTGCCCCGATCCCCCCTTGCCCCAGCACACGACGCCGCCGGTATCCACCGCGCTCGCGCAAGCGTGCCCGCCGCCCACCGCGAGGATCGTGGCGCCGGTCGCGCCCTGGACCTGCACGGGCGTCGGACTCGGATTGCTCGAGCCGTTGCCGAGCTGCCCGAACGCGTTGGCGCCCCAGCACAGCACGTCGCCCCCGGCGTCGTCCGAGACGAGGGCGCAGGAGAAGTCCTCGCCCACGCCGACAGCCGTTGCTCCGGCGACGCCCGCGACCGCCTTGGGAACGAGGACGCCCGCGTCGGGCGTGACGTTCCCGTCGCCGACCTGTCCCGACGAGTCGTCGCCCCAGCACTCGACCGTGCCATCGGCCATGAGGGCGCACGCGTGCTGGTAGAACGCGGCGACGCTCCTGGCGGCGCCCCCGAGCTGCGCCTTCACCGCCGAGAGGCTCATCGTGGCCGAGCCGTTGCCGAGCTCCCCGAGCTGCCCGTCGCCGACGCACCACACGTCGCCTCCCGACACGACGGCGCACGTGAACGCTTCACCCGATGCGATCACGGTGGGCGACGAGGGGAATACGCTCGTCGCCACGGGCACCGGAGAGTCCGCGTCGGCCACGCCGTCGCCCAGCTCTCCGAGGCCTCCCTTGCCTGCGCACTCGGCCCCGCCCGCCGCGAGCGTCGCGCACGTGTCGTGCGCACCCGCGAAGAGGTCCTTCAGGCCGGGGCCCATCGCGTACACCGGCGTCGCCGAGCTCGCGCCGGTGCCCGTGCCGAGCTCCCCGAAGTCGTCGTTGCGCCCCCAGCACTTGGCGTACCCGGTGTCCCCGAAGAAGGCGCACGTGTGGAACTTTCCGGCGGTGACCTTCGTCACGGCGCCGGCGTCCGCGGGGTACACGATCCCCGAGTCGCCGCCGTCGGGCGCGGCGTGATCGCGCGCGTCGCTGCCCAGCGGTCCATCCGCACCTGCATCGACGTCGCTGCCCGCGTCTCCTTCCACCGCGTGGTAGTCGCGGTCGATCCCGAAGATGGCCGTGCAGCTCGCACACGCGGCGAGGCCCGCGAGCGCGAGCATGAAGCCAGCCGCGGTCCTGGGACGCATGCTCCATCATGGTACCCTGTGCGTCATGGCCGCGGCCGCCGTCCAGCCGCTCATCGTCGGCCGCTACGCCATCTTCGACCGGATAGCGGCGGGGGGCATGGCGAGCGTGCACGTGGGGCGTCTGCTCGGCGAGGCAGGCTTCGCACGCACGGTGGCGGTCAAGCGCCTGCACCCGCAGTTCGCGCTCGATCCGGAGTTCGTCGCGATGTTCCTCGACGAGGCACGCCTGGCCGCGCGCATCCGTCACCCGAACGTCGTG
>DATJYG010000272.1:0-3056 GCA_035499695.1 Polyangiaceae bacterium | reverse complement strand
TGGAGCCGCCGTTTCCGTTGTCTTCGTCGTCGCCGTCGTCGTCGCCCGCCATGTCCGCCAGGTCGCGCACGCTGTCGGCGGCGAGCTTCACGGGCGGCGGCATCATCGACGCTGTCAGGAAGTCCTCGGCCTTGCCCACGGCGATGAACGCCGAGAGCCGCCGCGAGATCGACGCGACGTTGTCCTCGATGTCGGTGATCTTCTTCTGGAAGATGTTGTAACCGACGACCGCCGGGATCGCGACGAGCAGGCCGACGCCCGTGGCGACGAGCGCCTCGGCGATGCCGCCCATGACCTTGTTCATCTGCACGTTGCTCGTGCCTTCGGCGAGATCGGCGAACGCCACGATGACGCCGATGACCGTCCCGAGCAGGCCGACGAACGGGGCGTTGTTGCCGAGCGTGCCGAGGAGCGTCATCCCGCGCTCGAGCTCGCGCCGGCGCTTGGTCATCTGGCCATCGATTGCCGCCTCGAGCGCCGCGGGGCCACCGTGCGCCCACCGGAGCGACGCGCGCAGGACCTCCGCCTCGATGGTGGGGCTGTCACGCAGCAGGTCGCGCGCGCGCTCCTTCTCGCCCTGTTCGAGGAGATCACACAGGTGGTCGCACAGCTCCTCGCCGCCCTGGCGCTTGCGGAAGAAGAGCCAGCGCTCGAACATCGCGCCAATCGACGCGACCGACAGGGCAATGAGCAGGTAGAGCACCCACGCGCTGCCGAGCATCGCGATCCTGAGCAGGTATTTGACGATCACGGCTTGCTTCCCCTTTCACTTCCTCATTCGAACCGTTTCTCGAACACGAAGAGACCCCGCGATCCGCCCGACTCCTGGATCTGGGTGAACTCCCCGCTGCGCGTGAACGTGGGGTGCAGGTTCCCGTCTGCACCAGGCTCGCTCACGATCATGTTGAAACGCACCGCCTGCAGGCCGCAGGAGGAGAACGGATCCACGTAGAGATCGTATTTGCCCTTGGCCGGCTCCGCCGGGAAGACCAGGTCCTCCTCGCGCCAGCCGTCCACGATGCATCCGCGCATCGAGTCGCGGTCGATCTTGCCGACGTTCGACGCGGGCGGGCCCCCCTCGGAGGGGACCGTCACGGGTTGCTTCGGGTTGACGTCGCTCCCGTCGGGCAGGATGACGTGCAGGTCGAGATCCCAGTTGGTGTCCCACTGCAGCGTGAAGACGGCGCGCGGGACGACGTTGGTCTTGATGCACTCGTGCAGGTTGTCCGGGATGCGCTGCTCGAGGCAGAGCGGGGTTTCTTGCTGGATGCCCCCGTTGCCGTTCGAATCGATGGCGACGGCGAGGAGCTGGTGCCGGCCGGTCGGGTCGCTCGGGTCGAAGTCGGCGGAGAGCCCGAAGTCGCTCTGACCGGGGAAGTCGGGATCCGGATTGCCGATGGGCAGCACCCAGTAGCCCGAGCCGAGTCCCTGGATCCTGACGCCGATGGCCGCCGTGTCGGTGCTCGCGCGGCCCGTGATCGACTTGCCGACGGCGCCCGGCAGCACGAGCGGGTTGGCGAACTGCACGTTGGTGACCGTCAGCGCCGGAAACTTGGTCGGAGCGCCGCCGTCGCCGGACATCGGGGCTCCGGCCTCGGTCGGGGCCCTTCCCGGCAGCGGTCCCGAGACGAACTGCCCGCCGTGCACCAGGAGCGGCTCGGTCAGCCCGCTGTTGGCGGGCATGCCTTGCCCGCATGCGATGGCGAGCGTGAGCCCCGCGAAGGCGAGCGACCACGCAGCGGCGATGGGCGCTCGCCTCATAGCTGCACCTGCAGGCGCACGGTCCACGAGTTGTTCTGCAGGTTGGTCGGCACGCCGACGTTGGTGCGAGCGAACGCGTTGGTGTTGATGTCGTACTGGAAGAGGAGACGCGCGCGATCCGGGAGCGTCAGCCCCACGAGCGGCGAGATGTTCGTGATCGCCTCCGAGAAGGGCAGGAGCTTCCCGCCGCGCGTGTCGAACACGTTCGCGTTCGGGTCGTAGTACTCGTACCGCAGGCCGACCATGCCGTAGGTGAGCACCTCCTGCAGCGCCGCGACGTACCAGCCGAACTCGCGCTGATCGAGGGTCGTCGTGATCGGGTCGGCGACGTAGAGACCCCGATCGAGGTTCTGCGCGAGGACGACCTCGCCGTAGATCTTGAGGATCCCGGGCCACCACCGGGTGTGCATGCGCAGGTTCGCCCCGACCGCCCAGTGGTCGAAGAGCTGCGACGGCGTCGCCGCTTCGCCGGGGACACCCACGAGCTGGGTGGGCGAGACGATGCCCGACTCGTTGTAATCCACCCACTGGATCGAGGCCTTGGACGCCGCCGTCCCCGGGTGGAAACCCTTGCCGCGCAGCGCCGAGACGTCGCCCGCGAGGTTCAGGTCCTTCAGCGGCGTCGTGTCGAACCCGAAGCGGAAGACGACGTCCTTCGACGAGCTCGGATCCTGCAAGCCGAAGTTGACGCCGGCCGGGTAGCCGTTGGTCACGGCGATGGTCCAGCGGAACCAGTCGAGCGCGCCGGCGAGGCGCAGCCCGAGGTCGGGCTCCGTCGGAAAGAAGGCCTGCGAGGCGATCGACCGCTCGGTGAACCAACGCGTGCGCGGAGACTCGACGAGCTCGTACCCGAACGGCACGTCGAACATCCCCAGCGTCGCCATGATCATCGGCGGGCGCAGGTGCCTCGGCCGGTACTGGAGGGACGCTTCGGCCTTGCGCAGGTCGACCTGCGGACCGTTGTTCGTGTTGGCGTCGAGCTCCACCGCCATCGCCGCGTACTGCCACTCGCCGGCGAGCTGCACGCGCGCACGGCGAATGGTGAAGCGGTCCTGGTTGAGCAGCGTGCCGCTCTGCGAGAGCTGATCCTGCGACGAGTCGTTGTACTGGTACTGCGACTGCAGGTAGCCGTTGACCGACAGCCCGTCGGGCGGCGTCACCCACGGCCAGAACGCTTCGTAGCCGAGCGGCTTCGGAATGGACGAAGGCGCAGGCAGGCGGATCTTGTCCGCCTGCTGCGCGTTCACTTCCTCACGCAGCTGCCGAACCTCCTCGCGCAGCTCCTCGACGTCGGC
>DATJYG010000271.1:0-5852 GCA_035499695.1 Polyangiaceae bacterium | reverse complement strand
GCGTGCTTGATGGCGCCGAGAACGATGAAGATCTCCGACACCATGCTCTCGTGGCGGGACCGGTTGCCGAAGTCGCGGGAGACGGCGTCGGCGATCGCGTTCTTGCGCGAGAGCAGCGCGTGCTCGAGCTTTTCGAGCGATGCGATGCGCTCCTCGTATGTGGGTGCGCCGCTCTTGCGCTGCGCTTCTTTCATACGACGCAGCACGTCGGCCAGGGCCTCGTTGCTCGGCGCGCTCACGGAAGAGGTGGCTGTCGCGGTGGACATGGTGGGAGAGGATAGGAGCAAGCTGGGGCCCTTCAAGACCCAAAGCTCGACCCGCGAGGTACCTTTGTAGCGATGGCCCGTTCCGCATCCGCAGCGGGGGGACCGCAGTTCCACACATCGGCGCAGCGCACGTTGCTGCAGCTGCTGGAGATGGCGTGCGGCGCGCGCGAGCCGGCGCTGGAGGCCATCCAGCAGGCCATGGTCCTGGCGGAGCGCGAGGACCTCCCGCTCACCGGGCCGGAGATCGTCGCGTTCGTGCGCGCGCACGTCGTCCCGCTGCTGACGGACCAGATCGGGCCGCGCCTGACGGTGGCGATGCTCGAGGACCTGGTCGACGAGCTTGGCGTGGAAGGCCCGGACGCGTCGGGCGACGCGCAGGCATCGGTGCCGCCGCCGGCATCCATCCCCCGGCCGATCGCGCGCCTGCGTCCGCGGCCGGGGTCGTCGCCGCGCGTGAAGCCGAGGTTCTCGGTGGTGCTCGTGGACGACGACCGCGTGGGCCGCTCGGGGGTGGCGCGCGCGCTCCTGCGGGCGAAGTGGGACGTGACGGCCGTGGACAGCGCGGCGGAGATGGCGACGACGCTCCAGGCGGCCGAGCCGATCGACCTCCTGCTCGTGGACGCGCACCACCCCGAGCTCGAGACGATTCTCGCGGCGGTCGTGGCGGCGCGACCGAACGTGGCCGTGGTCATCCGCAGCTGGGACGCCGCTCGATCGCGGGCGCTCCTCGCGGCCGCCGGGGTCGAGCGGTGCGAGGTGCGCTCGCACGACGCGCCGACCGAGGAGCTGCTCGAGGCCGCGCGCAGGGCACTCGAAACCTGAGAACCGCTTACAATCGGAGCGTGCGCCGAACGATCGTGCTCCTCGTCGCTCTGGCTGCATGCGACCGGCGTGCGCCGCCGCCTGCTCCTCCGCCGGCGACTTCGGTGGCGCCGGTCGCGAGCACGTCGGCACCGCTTGCGGGCGTCCCGTGCGGAGCGCTCGACTGCCGGCAGTTCGAGTCGCCCCTGGAGGCGTTCGCGGCGGCCACGGGGGCCGATCCGCTCGTCATCGCCCTCGGGGAGGCGCACGCTCCGAAGGGCGCGACGGCCGCGTCGGCGGCGAAGCGGTTCACGCAGGACCTGCTGCCGACGCTCGCGGGCCGCGCCTCGGACCTGCTCGTGGAGCTCATGATGCCGCCCACGGGGTGCGCCGACGCCGCCGCCGAGGTCCGCAAGAAGCAGGAGCCGGTGACCTCGCAGCACGCCGCCGCCGACCAGAGCGAGTACGTGCAGATGGGCGACCGCGCGCGTGCGCTCGGCATCGTGCCCGACCTGCTGCGGCCGTCTTGCGCCGACATGGACGCGGTGCGCGACGCGGGCGACGACGCCATCGAGGCGTCGCTCGATCTCATCGCGCGTCTGAGCGGCACCCAGGCCGCGCGGCTCGTCACGCGCGACGCACGGTCCGACGGGGACCGGGGCAAGGCGGTCATCGTCTACGGCGGGATGTTGCACAACGACCTGTCGCCGCCGCCGGAACGCGCGCGCTGGAGCTACGCGACCAAGCTCGACGACGTGGTCAGCGGACGGCTCGTGTCGATCGACCTCGTCGTGCCCGAGTTCGTCACCGGCGACGCGACGTGGACCGAGCTGCCGTGGGTCGCGCAGTACGACCGCGCCCGGCTGGGGGGCAAGACGACGCTCTACCGCACCGGCGACCGCAGCTTCGTGCTCGTCTTCCCGGTCAGCACGCCCTAGGGTGCTGGCCGTGGGCAGCCGAGAGAGGAGCCTCTGGGGCTGGGGCTGGGCCGACCGCTTCCCGGACGACGACACGCGGCGCGGCCTCGCGGCGCAGGTCGGGGCGCTGCTCGGGGTCGAGGCGCCGACGCTGCGCACGCCGCCGACGCTGGACTCGATCCGCATGCCGGACCCGTCGATGCCCGTGCCGGCTGCAATCGCTGCGTTCGCGACGGACGCGCGGCGCGACCGCGCGATGCACGCGCACGGAAAGAGCTACCGCGACGTGCTGCGCGCCTTCACGGGTGACTTCTCCGGCGCGCCGGACGTCGTCGCCTACGTGCGAGACGAGCGAGACGTTGCGGCGACCCTCGCCTGGTGCGCGAGCGAGCGCGTCGCGGCGGTGCCGTTCGGCGGGGGCACGAGCGTGGTCGGCGGCGTCGAGCGGCCCGACGGTGGCGCGTGGCGCGGGGTCGTCGCCGTGGACCTTCGCGCGATGGACCGCGTCGTCGCGGTGGACGAGACGTCGCTGGCGGCGCGCATCGAAGCGGGAGCCACGGGGCCGCGGCTCGAGGAGCAGCTCGCGGCGCGCGGGGTCACGCTTCGCCATTATCCGCAGAGCTTCGAGCACTCCACCCTCGGCGGCTGGATCGCGACGCGCGCGGGGGGGCACTTCGCGACGCTCTACACGCACATCGACGACCTCGTCGAGTCGGTGCGCATGGTCACGCCCCGCGGTGTCTACGAGACGCGCCGCCTCCCGGCGTCCGGTGCGGGCCCCGCGCCGGAGCGCCTGGTGCTCGGCTCCGAGGGCATCCTCGGCGTGATCACCGAGGCGTGGGTGCGCGTGCGCCCGCGGCCGCGATACCGCGCCTCGGCGAGCGTGCGCTTCGACGACTTCGCGCGCGCGGCGCAGGCGGCGAGGGCCGTCGCACAGAGCGGCCTGTACCCGACGAATTGCCGTCTCCTCGACGCGCGCGAGGCGATGCTCAACGGCGTGCCCGCCGATGGCGGCGCGGTCCTGCTGCTCGCCTTCGAGTCGGCCGACCACGCCCTGCGCCCGTGGATCGAGCGGGCCGTCGCCCTGGCCGAGGCCGAGGGCGGCCGGGCGTCGGGCATCAAGGAGCGGACCGACGAGCGCGGCGGAGACGCGAGCGCCGAGGCCTGGCGGCAGGCGTTCGTCGACGCTCCCTACCTGCAGTCGGTGCTCGTGAGCCTCGGCGTGGTGGCCGACACCTTCGAGACGGCGTGCACGTGGGACGCCTTCGAGGCACTCCACGCGCGCGTGCGCGCCGACGTCGAGCGCACGATGCGCGAGGTGTGCGGCGGCGGGCTCCTCACGTGTCGCT
Source organism: Polyangiaceae bacterium (assembly GCA_035499695.1). Classification (GTDB taxonomy): domain Bacteria; phylum Myxococcota_A; class Polyangia; order Polyangiales; family Polyangiaceae; genus Palsa-1150. Next base: position 2,519 of record DATJYG010000271.1, on the reverse strand, counting down.
TCACGCACGTGTATCCGGACGGGCCGGCGCCTTACTTCACCTTCGTCGCTCCCGGCCAGGATGGGTCGCAGCTCGAACAGTGGCTCGCGATCAAGCGCGCGGCGTCGGAGGCGCTCGCGGCGTGCGGCGCGACGATCACCCACCACCATGCCGTCGGTCGGCTTCACCGGCCCTGGTACGAGCGCGAAGTGCCGCCCTTGTTTCTCGAGTCGCTGCGCGCCGCCAAGCGGACGCTCGACCCCGCGGGGATCCTCAACCCGGGGGTTCTCGTCGATCCGTAGGGCGCGCCCTCACTTCGGCCGCGCCCACACGCCGAACACGTAGTGCCCGGTGCCGGTGCCGTCGACCTCCACGTTGAACTGGTAGTCGACGTCGTTGTCCATGCACCACGACTTGGCGGACTCGATGATGGCGACGGGTCCGTTGGCCTTGTCATCGCCGACGAGCGCGCCGCTCTTCTGCTCGATGAGAAGGTCGAGATCCTTCACGGTCCCATCGGCGACGCCGAAGAAGCGGTAGCAGAGGCCGCCGACGAGGTGCAGCGAGAACGTATCGCGCTTGTCCTTCTGGTAGTGCAGCTTGCCGGACGCCGGCTGCGTGTACGCGACCGAGCCGGTGGGCGTTCCGCACTTGGCGGCGAGTTGCTCGTAGTCCTTCGGTGCGTTGCCGCTGAGCGAGACGCTCTGCCAGCACGTGGCCTCGCTCACCGTCGGCTTGGGGAACGACGGTTTGCTGCTCTTGTCGAAGAGCGGCTTCATGTTGGTCGGATCCGACAGCTCGCCCGGATCGTCGTACGCCTCCTCGGTGGGAGGCGCCGTCGCGGAAGCGGCCGGCGTCGGCGTGCCTGTCGTCGCAGCGGCCGCGGATGGATCCGTGGTCGGCGCGCTGGGCGTGGCAGGAGGGGTGGGGGAGCTTGCGCACGCGAGAAGCGGCGTGCACGCGAGGAGGATTTGGACCCGTGTTCGCACAGAGCCAGGCTACGCGCTTTCGGCGGCAGCGGCGGCGACGATTGCGCGAAGGAGGGGCTCGTCCTCGTCCCGGAGTACGGTACGGGCGTCGAGTACGACGCGGTCACCCTCGATGCGGGCGACCACCGGCGGGTCGCCACGCCGAAGTCTGGAGAGCAAGGCTTCGGGGTCGCCGGTCAGCGCGATGCCAGCGGAGGCGAAGCTCTCCTCGGCGAAGGCGCCGCCTCCGGCGACGGCGGCCAGGTCGACCACGTCGCACTTCACGCCGCGTTCCGCCAGCACACGCGACCACCGCTCTGCACGCGCTCGCACCTCGCCGACGGGCATGCGCAGCGCCGCGAGCGTCGGTATCGCGTCGACCTCGCCGCGCTGCAGGTGCGCGAGGGTCGCCTCCAGCGCCACGAGCGGCAAGCGACCGAGGCGCAGCGCACGCGCGAGCGGATCGCGCTTCGTGCGTGCCACCAGCTCCGCCCGTCCCACGATGGCGCCGCCCTGCGGTCCACCGAGGGCCTTGTCGGTGCTGAAGCAGACGACGTCGACGCCTGCGGCGATGCTGTCCTGCACGCGCGGCTCGCGCTCGAGGCCATCGACGCCGAGGTCGACGAGCAAGCCGCCGCCCAGGTCCTCGATGACGGCGACGCCCCTGGCGTGAGCCAGCTCGACGAGGGACACGAGCGAGGGCCGCTCGACGAAGCCGACCTGGCGAAAGTTCCCGGGGTGCACGCGCAAGATGGCCGCGACGTCGCGCTCGGTGCCAAGCGCGTGGGCGTAGTCGGCCTCGCGTGTCTTGTTGGTCGTGCCCACCTCCACCATGCGCGCGCCGGAGCGCGCGAGCACCTCGGGGATGCGGAAGCCACCGCCGATCTCGACCAGCTCGCCGCGCGAGACGAGCACGGCGCGCCCGCCCGCGAGCGCCGCGAGCGCGAGCAGCACCGCGCCCGCGTTGTTGTTCACGACGAACGCCGCCTCCGCGCCCGAGAGCGTGGCGAGCGCGCTCTCGACGAACGCGGCGCGCCCGCCTCGCTTGCCGCTGGCGAGATCGATCTCGAGCGATGCGTAGCCCCTCGCTGTCTGCGCGATCGCCTCCACGGCTGCGTCGGCCAGCGGCGCACGCCCCAGGTTCGTGTGCAGCGCCACGCCGGTCGCGTTCACGACGCGACGCGTGCGCTGCCCCAGGCGCGCCCGCGACAGATCGCGTGTCCGCTCGGCGACGCGATCGAGCGTCGGCGCGTCGCGTCCGGCGCGCACGGCCGCGCGCGCCTCGGCGACCGCCTGCCGCGCGAGCTCCGTCACGGCGGGCACGCCGAGCGTGCGACGCGCCTCCTCGAGCGTCGCGTGCGCCACGACGCGGTCGATCTTGGGCAGGCTGCGCAGCGCGTCGTCGTTCACCGGAGGACTCTCGCGTCCCCCTCGCGTCGCGTCAACCCGAGGTGGTCGAAGTGCTCGAGCACGAGGATCGCCTGCTTGCGCGAGAGCCCCGCGAGCTCCTTGAACTCGATGACCGTGAGCGTGCGCGCCTTGGCGAAGTGCTCGAGTGCACGGCGCTGGGCC
>DATJYG010000270.1:0-4237 GCA_035499695.1 Polyangiaceae bacterium | reverse complement strand
TCGCGGCGGCACGACGCTCGAGGAAGTGGGGGCGATCATGAACCTCACCCGAGAGCGCATCCGGCAGGTCGAGGTGAAGGGCCTGGCCAAGCTCGCGGCGCTTCGCGGCATGATGGCGCTGCGCGACTACGTCGACGGCGGCCCGATGGGCAAGCGGCGCCTCCCGGTCCTCGAGGCAGAGCGCGACGAGGAAGACGACGAGGAGTCGGTGGACGCCGACGACGACGCGGACGCGGACGCGGAAGGGGACTCGGAGGTCACCGAGTTCGACGTCGAAGCGTTCGCGAGCAGCGATCTCGACAGCGACTGAGCCGCGCGACCCGCGCGGTCACGTCCGCTTCTTTGCCTTGCGGCCCACCACGACGGTCCCCGTGGGGCCGAGCACCGGAGCCACCGGCGACGGCGTGCCCCTCGCAGCCGACAGAGACACGGCGTGCCCGAGGGCGGTGCGCATCTCCTCGGCGCTCGCCCAGCGCTTTTCTTTCTCGAAGGCCAGCGCGACGTCCACGAAGTTCGCGATGGGCGACGGCGCTCCGGGCCACACGTCCTTCAGGGACCTCGCGTGGCGAGTCGCCGCGAGACGCAGGGTATCGGTCGGCGTGCTCGCCCGGTGTACCGCATGGCCGGTCAGCAGCGTGAAGATCATCGCTCCGACCGAGTAGAGGTCGGTCCTCGCGTCGATCTCCCCCGTCTTCCCCGCGGCCTGCTCGGGCGCGACGAACTGCGACGGGTCCATCGCGTGGCCGGTCATCGTGCGGCTCGCATCCCCGAGCCGTCCGATGCCCACGTCGAGCAGCTTGAGCCCGTCGGCCGTCACGAAGACGTTCGCGGGCCTGACGTCGCGGTGCACGATGTCCTGCCCGTGAATGGCCGTCAGGACGTCGAGCACGACGTGGACGATCGCGACGACCCGCGGCAAGGGCAGGGTGCGCGCCGACTCGTGCCACTCGGTGGCCAGCGTCGTCCCCTCGAGGAGATCCATGACGATGAAGGCGCTCCCGTCCTCCTCGTCGACGTCGTCGTCCAAGACGGGCACGACGCTCGGGTGCCGCACGCGGTTTGCCGCGTACGCGTCGCGCAAGAATCGCGTGCGCAGCTCCTCGACGCTCGACAGCTCCGGGTGCAGCAGCTTCACGGCGAAGGATCTGCCGTTGCGGTGCGTCGCGGCGAACACCGCGCTCGTCGAGCCCACCCCGAGGAGCCGGTCGAGCACGTACTTCCCCTTGCGCAGCGACGTCCCGATGCGACGCTGCGCGCGCTCCGTGAGTGTCACGAGCTGATCGGCCAAGCAGCCACGAGGCTACCAGGAGCCGGGTGCGGCGGTCAGCCCAGGCCGCGCTCCTTCATGATCGCCGCATTTCGCGCGTCGGCGCGCTGCGCGGCCGGCCGGGCCGCGAGCCGCTCGGCGTACGCCGAGAAGGCGGGCGTCGGCTCGAGCAGCTTGAACCGGAGCATGTAGCGAATCGTCCCGCCAAAGACGCAGTCGGCCATCGAGAAGCGATCGCCGAGGACGTAGCTCTTGCCCGCGATGGCGCTCTCCATCGCGGCGAGCATGCTCTCGTGCGTACCCCAGCCCGCGTTGCTCGCCCTGAACTGCCAGCCGTTGGCCTTCGCCATCATTCCGGGCTCGATGACCGAGGGCGCGAAGAACGACCACCGCAGGTACGCGGCGCGCGCCGGATCGTCGGTGGCCGGCGCGAGCTTGCCGAGCGAGTACCGGTCCGCGAGGTAGAGGCCGATCGCGGCGGACTCGGTCACGACGACGTCGCCGTCCGTGAGGATCGGGAGCTTGCCCATCGGATTGAGGGCGACGATCTCGGGCTTCTTGTGCTCGCCCTTCGCCGTGTCGACGTAGCGGAGCTCGTAGGGGATGCCGGTCTCTTCGAGCATCCAGACCACGTTCGCGGCGCGCGTGAACGGGTGGTGATAGAGCGTGATGGCCATGCCTCACCGGATAACCCCGCTCCGGTCGGCCCGCAACGGCCGGGTCGGTTGACCGGGAGCCACGCGCGATGTAGCTCGCGCGCATGGCGATCCGCACCGCGCTCGTGTCCGTGTCCGACAAGTCGGGGCTCGTGGCGTTCGCGAGGGCCCTTCGCGAGCGTGGCGTCCACATCCTCTCGAGCGGCGGGACCGCCAAGGCCCTCGGCGCGGAGGGCGTGCAGGTCGAGACGGTCGAGGACTACACGGGCTCGCCCGAGGTGATGGACGGGCGCGTCAAGACGCTGCACCCGCGCGTGCACGGCGGGATCCTCTCGCGCGGGGAACGCGACAAGGCGGACCTCGATCGCCTCGGCGCGCGGGCCATCGACCTCGTCGTCGTGAATCTGTACCCCTTCGAGCGCGTCGCGGCGGACCCGGCGTCGTCGCACGAGCACATCGTCGAGAACATCGACATCGGCGGGCCGTCGATGGTGCGCTCGGCGGCGAAGAACCACGCGCGCGTCACCATCGTGTGCGATCCGGCGGACTACGGGCGCGTGCTCGACGAGATGGCGGCGAACGGCGGCGACACGACGCCGGAGACGCGCGCGGAGCTCGCCGCCAAGGCGTTCGCGCACACGGCGGCGTACGACGCGGCCATCAGCGGGTATCTCTCATCCGGCTCACGCGAGCCGGACGGCAAGCGAGCACGCTTCCCGCGGTACCTCACGCTGCCCTTCGAGAGGGCCTACGGGCTGCGGTACGGCGAGAACCCGCACCAGTCGGGGGCCTTCTACGTCGAGCGCCACGCCGAGCCGGGCACCATCGCGCGCGCCGAGAGCCTCGGCGCCGGCGGCAAGGAGCTGAGCTTCAACAACCTGGTCGACGTCGACGCGGCGCTCGATGCCGTGCGCGAGTTCGACCGCCCGGCGGCGGTCGTCGTCAAGCACACGAACCCGTGCGGCGCGGCGGTCGCGGCGACGCTGGCCGATGCGTACCGCCAGGCGCGCGACGCCGACGCGCTGAGCGCGTTCGGCGGCATCGTCGCGCTCAATCGCGAGGTGGACGAGGCGACGGCGAAGGTGCTCGCCGAGACGTTCGTCGAGTGCATCGTGGCGCCGTCGTTCGCGCGGGGCGCGATCGAGCTGCTGCGCGCGAAGAAGAACCTGCGGCTGCTGGCGACGGGCTCGTGGCTCGGAGCCGAGCACGAGGCGCTCACGTACAAGCGGGTCGGCGGTGGGCTCGTCGTGCAGGATCGCGACGCGACCGCGGCGGGCGAGGTGACGCGCGGCAAGGTGGCGACGAAGCGCGCGCCGACCGCGGAGGAGATGAAGAGCCTCGAGTTCGCGTGGCGCGTGTGCAAGCACGTGAAGTCGAACGCCATCGTCCTGGCGCGAGGCGAGGTCACCGTGGGCGTGGGGGCGGGGCAGATGTCGCGCGTCGTGTCGGTGCAGATTGCCTGCGAGAAGGCCGGGGACAAGGCCCGCGGCAGCGTGCTCGCTTCGGACGCCTTCTTCCCGTTCCCCGACGGGGTCGAGGCCGCGGCGAAGGCCGGGGTCACGGCGGTCGCCCAGCCCGGCGGGAGCAACAAGGACCCGGAGGTCATCGCCGCCGCGGACGCCGCCGGGATGACGATGGTGCTCACCGGGGTGCGGCACTTCCGGCACTGAGGTCTCGCCGAAGGCGAGCCGACGGCGCGAAGCGCGCACCAGACTGAGTCCTCCATAAGCGCGCACATAAGTTGGCCCGGCGGGCCGCGGCATGTTTCCTGGTCGTCACGATGGGCGCGATGACCGAGAGCTGCAGCGTCTGTGGAACGCGGTTCGACGTTCAGTTCCGCTACCAGATGGAGGAGCGCGACGGGGGCTTCGCCTTCTTCTGCTCCCACGAGTGCCACCGCAAGGCGGTGAGCGGGGAGGCGACCGGCGGCGCCACGTGCTCGGCGTGCCAGAAGCGCTTCTACGTGGAGCTCGTGTCGCAGGTCGTGCGCGTCCGCGGCGAGCTGCGCCACGCGTGCTCGGAGGATTGCCGCAAGCAGATCCTCGCCGAGTCGGACGGCGCGCGCCTCGGGGCCATGACGCTGCCGCCGGCGCCCGTGACCATCGCGTCGGCCACGCCGCCGCCGGTGGCGCCGATCGTCTCGCCGCCGTTGCCGATTGGCGTGCCCCGGACGTCGACCGCGACCGCGACCACGACCCCGACCGCGACCCCGACCACGACCCCGACCGCGATCTCGACCCCGCGCGGCCCGGCGCGCATGCACGCGCCCCAGAGGCTCGCGATCTTCAACCACAAGGGTGGCACCGGAAAGACG
>DATJYG010000269.1:0-9004 GCA_035499695.1 Polyangiaceae bacterium | reverse complement strand
GCGTGTGGCGGCGGAACGCCCCCGCCCACCACGGCGACCGCAGCACCCGGCGGCTCGAAGGATCCGAGCCACTGGCCGGCCGACGACCGCTCGCTGTGCGAAGGGTTCGCGCACTGGAAGGAGAACCCGCAGCTCGACGTGAGCGAGACCGTCGGCCCCGGCTCCTTCAAGCCGAACATCCGGCGCATCTACAAGCTGATCGGCGACCGCGACGACCGGCACCAGGTGCTCATGTGCCGCGAGATCGACACGAACCTCGACGGCATCAAGGACGTCGTCCGCACCTTCAACGACAAGGGCGAGCCGGTCCACGAGGAAGCCGACACGAACTACGACGGCAAGATCGACGACTGGGTGAACTTCGCCGACGGGCGCATCGCCGAGGAGGACCTCGACACGACGCTGTCCGCCGGCCGCCCCAACGTGTGGAAGTTCTACATGGACGGCGAGCTGTCGCGCATCCGGCGCAACACGCACTGCCCGAGCGGCAAGCCCGACGTGTGGGAGATCTACTACAAGAACCGGCTCGAGCGCGTCGGCAACGACGCGACGTGCGACGGGCACGTCGACCGCTGGGACCGCGACACGCAGCTCATGGCGCAGGAGGAAGCGGCCACGGTCGTCGAGGTCGTCGACGGCGGGGCGGGCGGCATCGCGAACAACGGCCTGACTCCGGTGACCGTGGGTACCTCGGGGCAGGTGACCGACGGTGGACCGCCCGCAGCCGCCGGCGGCAAGAAGAAGAAAAAGTAGCTAGGGCTTGCTCGTGCCCTCGCGGCCGTAGTCGTCCTCGAGGCGCACCACGTCGTCGAGCTCGGGCGTCGACACCTCGATGACGTCGACGTCCTGCACCGCGACCATGCGGTGCACCGTGCCCGGCGCGCAGTGGAACGAGTCGCCCTTGCGCATCTTCACGATGCGCCGCGCGTCGCCCTCGCCGATCTCGAGGTCCATCTCGCCCGTCTCCACCAGGAAAGTCTCGTCCTTCTTGCGGTGGTACTGGCGCGAGAGCTTCTGCCCGGCGGCGATGTGCAGGATCTTGCCGACGTAGCGGTCGGTCTCGGCCCAGACGATCTCGTGGCCCCAGGGCTTCTCTACGCGTCGCATAGCGCCTCTCTTTACGGTAATAGGCGCCCGATGCAAAGCGAGCGGCTGCAGAAGGTCCTGGCCCGGGCGGGCGTCGCGTCGAGGCGGGCTGCCGAGCAGCTCATCGCCGCCGGGCGCGTGCGCGTCGACGGGCGCGTCGTCACCGAGCTCGGGACGAAGGTGGACCCGCGCCGCAGCCGCGTCGAGGTGGACGGCGAGCGCGTCTTCGCCGAGGACCTCGTGTACGTCGTGCTCAACAAGCCGCGCAACGTCGTCTCCACCATGAGCGACCCGCAGGGGCGGCCGAGCGTGAAGGAGATCCTCGCGCCGGTGGCTGGGCGCGTCTATCCGGTCGGGCGGCTCGACTTCGCCACGAGCGGCGTGCTGCTCGCGACGAACGACGGGGACTTCTCGATGGCGCTGCTGCACCCGAAGAAGGCGGTGCCGAAGACCTACGTCGTCAAGGTGCAGGGCGAGATGGAGAACAAGGACCTTGACCACTGGCGCAAGGGCGTGGAGCTCGCCGACGGCAAGACATTGCCGGCGCGCGTGAAGTTCCTGCGCCACGAGGCGGGCAAGACCTGGTTCGAGCTGACCATCACCGAGGGACGCAACCAGCAGGTGCGCCGCATGGGGGAGGCGACCGGCTTCCGCGTCATGCGCCTCTCGCGCCTCGAGTTCGCGGGCATCACGAGCGAGGGACTGCGCCCCGGCGGCTGGCGCTACCTGTCGCCCGACGAGCTGCGCGACCTGAAGCGCGACTACGGGGTGCCGAAGCGCATCGTGTCTCCTCCCGAGGCTCCCGCGCCTGCGCGCAAGGCGCCGCCGCCCGCACGCAGCGTCCACGCGGGGCATCCTCGCTACGGTGGCGGGTCGCCCGCGCGACGCGACCTCGGCGTGCGCGACGACTGGGGCGGCGGTGTCCAGCGTGGGTCCAGCGGTGGCCGTGGGCACGGCGAAGCCGAGGAAGCACCGCGCTGGGAGATCGGCGGCCGCGGAGGGCGCTCGCGTACGACGGGCTCCGGCGGCGGCATCGGCGGCCGCGGCGACGAGCGAAGCTACCGGGTGAAGGGCCGGAGAGGCTGAGTGCCGCACGCTCGAAGAGTGCGGACTCGAACACCAGACTGACCCTCAGCCCTTGCCGGCGTCCTTCGCGCCGTCATGCGGCGCGTCGCGAGGTGCGTCGCCGGCGGCATCCGCCGCCCCGTCGCGCTTCCCGGAATCGCCGGCGTCCATGCCTCCGTCGCATGCGCTGGCGGGGCCGCAGCAGACGAACCCCGAGCACGACGGCTCGGTGGCGACGCCCGTGACGCACGGGCGCGATGCGGGGCACGCCTGGAACGCGGCTCCGCACGCGCACGCCTGGCCGGACGAGTCGCCGGCGGGCGCGTCGCCCGTGCCGACGTCGTCGCCCGCTTCGGTCGTCGCGTCGTCGCCCCCGCCGACGCCGGAGTCCGGCCAGCCGCCTCCGTTCTGCGCCGAGTTGGTGGAGCACGCTGCCGCCACGACGCAGAGGATCGCGACGGCGAGCCCCGCATAGGGGCGGATCATGGTCCTGCTAGCGATCGGCTCCACTCCTGGCCATTATCGGCTCGGGCGGGACCAGCGCCCAGTCGTTCGTGAACATGCCGCCCGCGCGCGGCGTGCCGGCGCCGAGCAGCAGCATCCCGCGAGCCTGCGCGACGTCCTCGTCGAAGACGATCCAGTCGGGCAGCATGTCCGGCAGCGAGAGCGACCGCCACGTGCCGAGGGGGCCGACGCCCTCCACGACGACGACGTACCGGTCCACGCGCCTCGGGTTGGGCCGGATGAAGGCGACGCCGAGCTGTGACGCATCCCCGCCGGCCGCGCCGTCCTTGGGCGCGAAGTGCTTGTCGCCCACCACCACGTCGTCGCCCTCGATGCGGATGGGGAAGGACGGCTCGAGCTCGCGCACCAGGCGGTTCGACCGCGCGTTGCCCACGAGGAACAGGGCCCGGTCGTTCGCGATCGGCTCGCCGCGCGCGAGAAACTCGGTGTCGCTCATGATGGGGTAGTCGGCGCGCACGCCCCAGCGAACCTTCGCCCAGCCGCGCGCCGTCTCCTCGTTGGCGCGCGCCTGCGCCGGATCGCTCGCGCCCCACACGAAGAGGATCGGCTCGTGGAACACGTCGCGCATCGGCCCCGCGACGGCGCCGTGCTTGTACGGCCCCGCATGGACCGCCGGCCCCGCGCGCCAGGTGCCGCCCTCCTTGTGCATCTCGAGCGGCTCGCCCGCCTGGAACGTGAGATTCACGCCGTCGACGTGCACGCTCACGGGGAGGCCGTCGTCGATTCGCTCCGGGTTGCGGTCGAGCACGACGTCCTCGAGGCCGTGCGTCGACGCGTAGATCACGTTGCCCTTGTCGATGCGCGTGATGATCTCGCCCCAGCCGTCCGGCGACTCCATCTCGTGCACGTGCACCCAGGCGTCGTCCGCCCAGCGCGTGCGCGCCGTCTTGAACCGCACGGCCCTCGGGTTGATCGGCCGCCGGCGATCGAGCAGCCACTGGGCGCCCTTGAGGTCCTCGTACGTCGTCTGCCACACGTTGTGCCCGAGCTCGGGGTGCTCGTCCTTCATCGCGTAGTGCAGGTCGTTGTACCGGTCGATGAGGACCCCGCTGTTCTCCTCGGGCAGGTCCTTGGTGCCGTGCACGACGTACATCGGGATGTACATGCCGTTCTCGGCCCACATCACGTTGCTGCGCTGCTCGGCGATGAACCTCTCCCACGGGCGCAGGCGCGCGTTGCCGACGTCGCCGCGCACGAAGTAGCTGTGGTAGCCGCAGAGCGGCTCGGCCCCGGCGAAGCGGTCGGGGTGGTGCAGGGCGCACGCGGCGGTGCCGATGCCGCCCATCGACGGCCCCGTGATGGTCACGCGCGACTCGTCGATGGGGTAGTGCGCCATGACCCAGTCGGTCACGCGCATCACGTCCTCCTCGCCGAGGTCGCGGTACATCGTGTTGAAGTAGCCGTCGGGCGCGACGACGACGGCGTTGAGATGCTCGAGATCGCGGCGCGGGTGGCGGTCTTCCCAGTTGCCGTCGTGCGCCGGATCGTCGTGGCCGAAGAGCCACATGATCATCTCCAGCGGGCGCCCGTTCATGCCGTGCAGGGCGACGATGAGCGGGAGCTTGCGGCCCGGCTCGATGCCGGGGGGCACGTACAGGGCGAACTCGTCCAGCTTGCCGTCGAGGGGCGAGCGGTAGGCGCGCCGCATGGCGCCCGTGACGCCGGCCCACGGATCGCGCTTGTCCTCGAGCGTCGCCGCCAGCTCGTCGAGCTCGCGCGCGTCGTCCGTCAGCGCCTCGATGTCGCCGTCGCCCTTGTTCACGAAGGCGGCGAGGCGATCGCGCAGGTGCTCGACGCTGTCGTCTCCCATGACGCGCAGGGCGCGGTCGGCGCGGGCGACGGCCTCGCGCACGGCGCGGCGCGGGTGGAAGGGCAGGTCGAACCCGCGGCCGGCGACGTCGACGTGGACCGTCCAGTCGTCGTCCTCGACCTCGTCGCCGCCGAGGTGCGGAAGGGCGACGGTCAGCGGTTGCACGCCGCGGTCGTTCAGCGGGACGGCGCCGGCGTCGACGTCGAAGAGGGGCGTCCCGCCGGTCGAGGAGCGAGACAGACGCGCGTGAACGGGGAGGGGGACCCCGCGCGGGGCGCCCTGCGGGTAGCGAACCGTGAGGACCGGGCGGTAGCCGTCGGCGACGAGCCCTCGGTCCAGGCTCACCGCGGGCAGGCGCGCCGCGAGGGCTCGCGCGTCGTCGGCGCTGCTCCCCGGCAGGACCCACGCGGCACCCTGGGGCGGATCGAGCTGCGCATCGAGCAGCCGGGCGCGGAAGCTCCAGGCGCCGCCGTGGTTGTGCAGGGCGAGCACCACGGAGTGGTCGCCTGCGTCCAGGTCCAGGGGGATCAGGTCGTCGTCGTCGCGCTGGGGCCGGGCGTCGTCGCGACCGAAGATACGCTTGCCGTCGAGGATGACCGCGGCGCCGTCGTCCGCGCCCACCAGCAGCACGTGCCTTCCGCCGTGCTCCACGTGAAGCACGCCAGCGGCATACGCGAATCGGTCGTGGCCCTGCGCGTCCAGCGCCTCCGCGAGGTCGATGATCCCCCCGTCGGCGGCGACCAGGCGCCACGGGTCTCCGAGGCGAGGGGAGAGCTGCGTCTCGTCCGGCACCTTGCCGCGCTCGAACGGCCCCTCGACGAGGAAGGCGCCGAAGTGCCCGTCCGGCGAGAGCGCGATGCGGACGTCAGCTGGTGCGGCCCCCCCGGCGAGGGACGAAACAGCCGGGGCAGGGACATCGGCGCGAGCGTCGCCCCCGAGGCTCCCCGCCAAGCACAACCCACAGACGACGCACGGCTGCCAGCTACGCACGCGTGCCCTTTCGCGATGAAGCAGTATCCGCACCGCCACCGCGATTGGTCAAACGCCTTGCGTCTGAGTTTCAGTCCGCACTCCTTCGGAGCGTGCGGCACTGGCAGATCAGGTCATCCCTTGTGCGAGTGTCTTGGGCTCGTCCTTGAAGAGAACCTCGACCTTGTGCGCGTCGACGATCCGCGTCACCACGCCGTCGCCGAACTTCTTGTGCCGCACGAGGTCACCCTCTTTGAAGACCGCCGTGACGTTGTAGGGCTTGAAATCGTGCACGCTCCGCCCGGCGATCGCCTTTTCCCACATCTGCTCCTGGCGCATCGCGGCGGTCACGCGGGTCGACTTCGGCCCGCTGCTGGAGGACGACGCGGTGCGTGAGCTGCCCCCGCCGCCCGACGCAGCCGGTTTCTCGCCCGGGGCGTGCGCGCGCCACAGGTGCGTGGCGCGGCACGTCAGGCATTCCACCTGATACGCCTTGCCGTCTTTCATCGACACGATGCGGTGATTGAGGACGAGCCGACAGCGGGTGCACCAGCTGTCTACCTCGCCCGCGACGCGGAGGGCTTTGGGCATCTGGGTGGGACTCTACTACTCGCGGTTGCGCCGGCGCTCGCGCGTCGGTCTTTCGTCACGCTTGAGCGTCACGTCGGCCTTCACCTCGGGCTTCGGCATCTTCGCCGGCTCGCCCTCGGCGCCGCCCCCGGCGTCGTTCGGCTTGAAGCGGATGGTCGTGTTGATCTCGAACTGCACGGTCGTCAGCGCCTTCTGCATCTCGCTGCCGAGGTTCGTGTGCTCGAGGAACTCGCGGATCTCCTTGGCGACGACGCGGAAGAGGCCATTCTTGGTCTCCTCCACCTGGGCCAGGATGTAGCCGGCCACCTCGCGCGGGAGCTTCAGCCCGCCGACGAACTCCTTGAGGTTGTCGGGCGCCTCGACCGCTTTCTCGACGCCAATCTCGACGGCCCGCTTGATGAGCTCCGGGATGACGCTGTCGAGGCGGCGCTTGCGTTCGTCGGTCATCGGCAGGGAAGGTCGTAACGTGTGGGACGGGGGCGGTCAACGAGGCACGCCGGGGGGGCGCCGGGGCTCGTGCTAGCGTCGCGGACATGGCCGGTGACAGCGAGCGTGACGTGGACCTCGTGACGGTTGCGTCTTTCCCGGATGTGGCGGAGGCGCAGCTCGCCAGGGAGCGCCTCGAGACCGAGGGCATCCGCGCCTTCGTCATCGATGCGCAGACCGCCGGGGTGCTGCCGTTCCTCACGCCGGCGTCGGGGGGCGTGCGCGTCCAGGTCGCGCCGGTGGACGAACAGCGCGCCCGCGAGGTCCTCGGGAGCTGATTCGGCGCGGGAAGACGGGCTTCTTCCCGGGGAAGACGTGCATCTTCGGCAGGAAGACGTGCGTCTTCCGCGAGAAGACGTCGATCTTCCGCCCGAAGACGTGCGTCTTCGCCCGGAAGACGACGATCTTCGCGTGGAAGATGGTCGTTCGCCGGCGGAAGACGGGCGCTGGTCGGCGGAAGACGCGCGTCTTCCTCGCGAAGACGCACGTTCGCACGCGGAAGACGTGGATCTTCCGTCCGAAGACGCCGGTCTTCCCGGGTCAGGCCGCGCGCTTCAGGATGCGGGCGATGCCGCCGGCAGCGCGTTCCATCGCCGACGCGCGGAGCATGCCGCCTCGAGCGCAGAGAAGGACCGTCTGTCCCTCGATGTCGACCGGTTGCACGTCGACCTCGGTGCGCAGCTCGGCCATGCGCGACAGCTTGGGGGCGCCGGGCTCGCTCCAGACGCCCTGGGCCAGGAGGGGCGCGTAGGCGGCCAGCTCTTCACATGCCGCCCAGGAGCCTGCTGCCGCGACCACCACGCCGGAGTCGTCGGCGACCACGATGGCGTCGAGCTTGCCCTCCTTCTTGGCGTGGGCGAGCTGGTAATGCAGGGCGACGAGCGGGTCCTCGCTCCGCTTCTGGCGGCGATCCTCGTTGGCGACCATGTGCGCATCGTTCCGCACCGTTACCGGCTGGGCCAACTTCGCGTAGAGATCGTCAGCAGGACGATGATCCTTGCGGCCCGCGCGAGGATCCGCCAGAAAACCCGAGAGGTTCCCGGCAGCCATGTGTGAGTTTCACGCGGATACCTTCACCCGCAGGCGCGACGCTTTCCTGGACGCGATGATCGCTGCGGCCGGGCCCGCCGCGGTCGCCGTGCTTCCCGCCGCGCCCGTCTTCCCGCGCAACAACGACGTGGAGCACGAGTACCGGCAGGACTCGGACTTCTTCTACCTCACCGGGTTCGACGAGCCCGAGAGCGTCGCGGTGCTCGACGCGGGGACCCGCAAGCTCACCCTGTTCGTCCGCCCGCGCGACCGGGACCGCGAGGTCTGGGACGGGCCGCGCGCCGGCGTGGACGGGGCCAAGTCGCGCTTCGGCGCCGACGAGGCGTTCGTCGTGAGGGAGCTCGGGGAGAAGCTGCCCGAGTACCTGCAGAACAAGAAGCGCGTCTACTACCGGCTCGGGGCGAACCGCCGCTTCGACGAGAAGCTGCTGGGCGCCATCGACCGGGTCCGCGGCAAGCAGCGCACGGGCGTCACGGCGCCGCAGGAGATCGTGGACCCGGGCGCCATCCTCCACGAGATGCGCCTGCACAAGGCGCCCGGCGAGGTGGACACGATGCGCGCCGCCGCCCGCATCACGCGCGAGGCGCACGAGCTGGCCATGGGCCGCGCCCGCCCCGGGATGCACGAGTACGAGGTGGAAGCGCTGCTGCTCGACACGTTCCGCCGCCACGGCTCGGAGCGACCGGCCTACGGGAGCATCGTCGGCTCCGGTCCCAACGCGTGCGTCCTGCACTACCGGCGCAACGACCGGCGCATGGATACCGGCGACCTGCTGCTCATCGATGCCGGCTGCGAGTACGGCTACTACGCGAGCGACGTCACGCGGACCTTCCCGGTCGGCCGCGACTTTTCCCGCGAGCAGCAGGCCATTTACGAGCTGGTGCTGGAGGCGCAGCTGCAGGGAATCGCCGCGTCCCGCCCCGGGGCGACGCTCGACGCGATTCACCAGGGCTGCGTGCGCGTCATCACCGCGGGCCTCGTGCGCCTGGGGCTTCTCCAGGGCGACGTGGACAAGCTCATCGAGTCCGAGGGTTACAAGAGGCTCTTCATGCACCGCACCAGCCACTGGCTGGGCATGGACGTGCACGACGTCGGCGCGTACTACGACGCCGGCAAGCCGCGCCCCCTCGAGGCGGGCATGGTGCTCACAGTGGAGCCGGGCATCTACATCGCGCCGGACGACGAGAAGGTGGCGCCCGAGTGGCGTGGCATCGGCGTGCGCATCGAGGACGACGTGCTCGTCACGCCGGGGGCGCCGGAGGTGCTGACGGCGGGGATCCCGAAGTCGGTCGAGGAAGTGCGACGCGCCTGCTCACGGTGAGAGCGATCACAGGAAGGCGGGAAGACGGGAAGGTTTGTGGGTATCAACTCCCAACACTCCCCGTCTTCCCGTCTTCCTGTTTCCCCCAACGACGCGCGGCC
>DATJYG010000268.1:0-2567 GCA_035499695.1 Polyangiaceae bacterium | reverse complement strand
GGTGGCTTGCAACACGTCGCCAGCGATCCCGCCTACCTTGCCGCCGTCGCTGCGCTGCGACTCCCGGTCGACCGCATCCTTCTGAGCGACATGCTCCCGCCCGACCAGCTGCATCTCGGGCTGCTCCCCGGGGGCCTCGAGGCCGGCATGAACGACGGGCTCAACGTGCGCACGCACATGATTGACGAGAAGAGCCTCATCGTCATCGGCGTCGGGCTCGAGAGGACTCCGCGGCTCGCGCCCGCCGAACGGGCTCGCTGGCGCATGCTCGCGGCGCACGTGGAGGCGGGCTTTCGCCTTCGGCAGCGCTTGCGCGCGATGGGCCTGGTGAAGAGCGTCGACGCCGGGGCCGACGAGGCCGTGCTCGACCCCGGGGGTCGCGTTGCGCACGCCGACGGGAGCGCACGCGCACCCGAGGCCCTTGAGGCGCTGCGCGAGGCGGCCAAGGCCATGGACCGCGCACGCACGAGCACCGGCGCCCGAGAAGACGGGGCGCTCGAGGGCTGGCGCGCACTCGTTCGCGGCGAGTGGTCCCTGGTCGATGCATTCGACTCGGATGGCCGGCGCTATCTCCTGGCGCGACGCAATCCCGCACGGGCGCGCGATCCGCGTGGGCTGACGGACACCGAGGCCGCCGTCGCTGCCTACGCCGCGCAGGGCCTGACCAACAAGCTCATCGCGTACACGCTCGGCATCGAGACGTCGACGGTGTCGACCCACCTGACTTCCGCGATGCGCAAGCTGGGGGTCGCGTCGCGCCCCGAGCTCGTACAGCGCTTCGACTGGGTCGCGCTCGAGCCGCTCGTGGAGGACACGGTCTGAGGTCCTCGAGGGAGGCGGCTCAGTCGGGCGCGTGTCCGCCGTCGCGTATCTTGCGTGCGAGCTCGGCGCGGGAGTTGACCCGAAGCTTCTCGTACACGCCGCGCAGGATGTTGGCGACCGTGTGCACACTGCATCCGCGCTCGCGCGCTATCGCCCCGTTCGACTTGCCGTCGCAGACGCCGCGGACAACCTCACGCTCCGCCGGCGTCAGGGCGCCGGGCAGCCGCGCTTCCTCCAGTTCGAAGCTGAGGACCACCAGGTCTTCGCCGAGATCGACGCGCCGGAGGTCCCGCGGGACGGGCAACGCGCGGCGCCTCTTCCCCTGATCACCCCCCTGGTCGCCCACCCATTCATTCTAGGGCTCGTAGCGCCGGAACGCGATGGACGTGAGGGTCACGGTCCGAGCTTCGGCGTGCAGAACTCGTACACGTCGCAAGCCGCCTTGGCGCAGGCGGCATCGGGATCGGGGAGCTGGATGGTGAACTGACCGAGTCGCGGGCAGCTCATCGTCTGGTTGGCGGGATCGCCGATGTCGAACGCGACGTCCATGCCCACCTGGCCCTGCAGGGCGAGCGTCCAGGTGGACAGGCCCAGATCCGACGCGACGACGAACGCCTCGGCGTCGAAGCCGTCGCTGGTCCGCACGACCGTGAATTGCCCGGTCCACGGCCCGATCGTGTTCCCGTCGCGATACGTGTCCCCCGTGGCCGTCGAGGTCATCCCGTTGAACGGCGCCTCGGCGATGAGCTGGATCGTCCCTGGATCGTCGTAGTTGGGCGGGTTCTTGTACTGACCGTCGTCGTCGACGAAGAGCTCGACGGCGTCTCCGCACCACGGGTTGTCGCCGGCCGGCGCCGGGTAGCGCGTGGCCCCGAGGCCGGTGACGCTCACGAAGAAGTACAGGCCGTCCGGCCGCCACGCGATGGCGAGGTTCGCCGCGGCCGTCGGGGGAATCGCGCCCGGTCCCGTCCAGCCCTGGAGCGGCATCGGCCACAGCGGAACGCCGCAATCGAGCACCCCGTCGATCGCTGGCGCCGCGGGGAGCGCGACGATGCCCGTGCAGTCGTCGAGAGTCGGCGGCGTCGACGGCGTGCACGCCGGATTCGCGTCATTCGCATCCTCAGGTCCGCCGCCCTCCTTGGCGCTCGCCTCCGGCGAAGCGGAGTCCTTGCCCGCCTCGTTCATCGTGCTCGAGTCGACCGGCTGCATCCCGAGATCGCCGTTCGCATCGACGGTGGGAGCGCCGCCATGGTCGACACACGCGCCCCCATCGCACGTACTGCCCTGGAGCCCGTCGAGCCCCCAGAAGAGCGAGCACCCGGACAACGCCAGGAACGACGCGCCGAGCGCGAGGACGCGCATGCCACCATCTTACCCCCCACATCGGCGTCGCGCAGGCTTACGCCGTCAGCCCGCGACGCCGAAGACCAGCTGGAGCACGAACGCCAGGATGACCGAGTTGTAGGTGAAGCCGATGATGGCCTGCAGCAGCGCCGCCCGCCGGATCTGGCGGCTCGAGATGCACACGTCGGAGACCTGGAAGCACATGCCGATCGTGAACGCGAGGTACGCGAAGTCCGAGTACGTGGGCGGCTGCTTGCCCGGGAGCTCCACGCCGCCGACGCCCTCGTTGTCCTCGCGGTAGTAGAGGCGCGCATAGCGGAAGGTGAACGCGGTGTGCGTCGTGGTCCACGCAAGCGCCACGGTGGCAAGGCAGAGCCCCGCCACGAGCCGAGCGAGGTCCG
>DATJYG010000267.1:0-6699 GCA_035499695.1 Polyangiaceae bacterium | reverse complement strand
GGCCACGTCGAACACGCCGAGGTTGACCAGCTTGCCGGGTGCCACGCGGTCGAGCGACGTCTTCACGAGCTCGAGCTGCGTCGCGATCAGGGTCTCGGCCGCTGCTTCGGTCGTGCCGGGCGGCACGAGGTAGACGTACTCGCGATACGTCAGCGGCATCGCGTCGGTCGCGTCCTGCTCGCGCTTGAAGATGATCTGCGAAGGCACCGTCGCCGCCACGTCAGCGCGCGCCACGGCGGGGGCATGCGGAGCGGCGGGAACCACCGGGCCGACGGGCACGACGGGCGCAGGCTGCACGACGGGCCCCGGCGGCGGGGCGGCGTGCGCCTGCGTGCCCGCGGGCGGCTGCGGCGCCGCGGCGGATCCCATGAGCATCGTGCGGGCGGGTGACACCGCGGGGACGGCTGGCTTCTTCGCGGCAGCCGGCGCAGCTGCGACGGTCGCGGTAGGCGTCGCCGGTGCTGCCGCGGCGGTCACGGTCGGAGTCGCCGGCGCGGCGGCTGGGGCCGTCGGCTGCGAGGCGGGCTTCGCCGGCTGCGACTTGGCGCCGGCCGAGTCTTCCGGCGCCTTGCGCACCTGGTACCTCAGGCGCGACATCGGATCGACCGCGCGGCAACCGTCGTCGAGCAGCTCGATGGAGAAGCCGCTCATCGGCGCCGTGTCGCCGCGTTGCGCACGGGCGGCCTGCAGCGCCTTCTGCCAGGACTCGGCCTCGACGTGGAGCGACTCCTTGTCGGTCTTTCCGAGCGCCGTGACCTCGACGAGCCAGCGCATTGCGGTAACGCCTTCGCCTTTCCCGAAGAGGATTATCAGTCTGCCATCGGGCGGGTCAACGCGTCACTCGGCGCGAAGCCCATCGGCCGGGCGCATCCGGCCGGCGTAGATGGCCGGGAAGATGGTCGCCACGAGGCATATCCCGACCGCGATGACCGCCGGCAGGATGAACTCGATGGGGTGCATCGAGACCGGCAGATGCGAGATGAAATACACCTTCGGGTCGAGCGGGAAGGCGTAGAGCACGAGGAATTTGCAGCAGAGCCATCCGATCGAGACGCCCAGGATCGTGCCGAGCAGGCCGATCATGCCGCCCTGGTAGAGGAAGATGCGCAGGATGGCGCCGTCGCGCGCCCCGATGGCCTTGAGGAGGGCAATCTCCTTCTTCTTCTCCATCACGACCATGATGAGGGTCGCGATCACGGTGCAGGCCGCGATGAGGATGATCAGCCCGAGCACGAAGCTCATGCCGATCTGCTGGAACAGCAGCGCCGTGAAGAGCCCGCGGTTCAGCTGCTTCCAGGTCATCGTGTTGTAGATGCCGTTGTTCAGCCGCCGGTTGATCTCCTTCGCGACGGTGTCGGCGCGATCGATGTCATCGAGCTTCATCTCGAGGCCCGTCACGCTGTCGCCGAACTCGTAGAAGTCCTGAGCTTCGTAGAGATCGGTGTAGACGAGCTTCGAGTCGTACTGGTCGAAGCCCGCCTCGAAGACGGCGATGACGCGGAACTGCTTCGCGATGGGCGGGCGCGCGCTGCCGAAGGAGAGCCCGATCTGAGGAGAGGTCACCTGGACGCAGTCCCCGAGGCCGACGTCGAGCTGCTTCGCGAGCGTCTTGCCGACGACGATCGCGGGCATCCGTGCGATCTGCTCGGGGCTCTTGCACGGATCGGGATCGACGGCGTCCGGCAGGAAGTCGTCCTGCGGGAGCTGGCTCTTGTAGCCGCCGGTCGGCGTGAGGTCCTCCGGCTTGCCCGTCGCCACCGTGGCTGGGGGCGGCGGGGCCGATGCGGACGCGGGCGGCGGTGCGAGGTCGGCCGCGGTCGCGGACGTGGCCGGCGGCGCTCCTGCGTCGGCCCGACGCATCTCCGCGTCGACCTCTTTTCGCATCAGCTCGATGAGCGGGTCGCCGCCGCTGCTCTCCGGCTTGGTCGTGCGGTGAGCGTCGAGCTCCCTCTGCAGCGGATCGATGGCGCGCTCGGGGGGCTTGGCTCCGGGGCGTCGCAAGTCGGCGAGCGTGCCGGGCGGCATCACGTCCTTCGGCAGCGTCAGCACGCCGGGCATGAGCTGCGGGTCGACGCCCTTGAGGAGCACGCCGGTCGCCGTGTGGTCGCCGTGCGTGACCATCATCGGGTTGATGACGAAGGGCTCCATCCCCGTGACGTGGGGGATGCCTTCGAGCTTCTTCATCACGTCGCGGTACTCGCGGAAGTCGATCGAGTACTTGAGCACGAGCACGTCGGCGTTGACGCCGAGCACCTTGTCGCGGAACTGCTCCTGGAAGCCGCCCGTGACGCTCATCACGATCGTGAGCGCCGCGACGCCGAGCAGCACGCCGCCGATGGCGAGCGCCGTGCTGATGGAGATCATGTTGCGCTTCTTGGACGACAGATATCGAAGCGCGACTTCGAGCGGGTATCCCATGACGGCGAGCCGGTCGGACCTAACACGGATCCAACCTGCTCGCCCCGGCTGAACTTCCCTACCTCGACCAGGACCGGTTCTTGCGTATGCTCTTGTTTGCACCTTTGGTGCAGCTTGACCGTATGCTTTGGCGAGGACCCTCATGACGGATGTCCCCAAGCCTCCGCTGCCGCCGCGCCCTGCGATCGGCGGCGCGCCGCGGCCGTCCGGACCGGTCTCGGTGGCGTCTGCGGCCCCCACCGTCGCGCTGGGAGAGGTGAACACCCTGGACGCCGTGGTGTCCGGCACGCCGCCCCCGTCCAAGGCGAACCCGTACGTCGGCAAGACGATCGACGGGCGTTACCTGGTCGAGCGGGTGCTCGGCGAGGGCGGGATGGGCGTCGTCTACGCGGGGCGCCACAAGGTCATCGACAAGAAGGTGGCCATCAAGGTCCTTCGCGGCGAGATGGCGAGTGACACCGAGCTGACGGAGCGCTTCCTCCAGGAAGCGCGCGCGGCGAGCGCCATCGGTAACCCGCACATCATCGACATCAGCGACTTCGGGCAGCTGGCGGACGGATCGACGTACTTCGTCATGGAGCTCCTCGAAGGCAAGTCGCTGAGCGAGCTGCTCAACGACTCGAAGGGGCCGATGCCCGTCAGTCGCCTCAGTCACATCGCCAAGCAGATCGCGCAGGGGCTCGCGGCCGCGCACGCAGCGAACATCATCCACCGCGATCTCAAGCCCGACAACGTGATGCTCGTCTCGCGCGGGAACGAGAAGGACTTCGTGAAGGTCCTCGACTTCGGCATCGCGAAGGTCGGCAGCGGGACGAAGAGGATGACGCGCGCGGGCAGCGTCTTCGGGACGCCGCACTACATGAGCCCCGAGCAGGCGGCGGGCGCGCAGGTCGATCTTCGGACGGACATCTACGCCCTCGGCGTCATCCTCTACGAGATGGCGAGCGGGAAGGTGCCGTTCGACGCCGACAACTTCATGGGCATCCTCACGCAGCACATGTACAAGGCGCCGGTGCCCATCCGGGCGCTCGTGCCCGAGGTCGACGTGCCGCCCGGGCTCGACGCGATCATCCTGAAGGCGCTGACGAAGAAGCCGGAGGGTCGCTACCGGTCGATGGACGAGCTGGTCGGGGACCTGGAGAAGCTCGACAAGGGCCTGCTGCCGGACGCGGTGCAGGAGATGATGGCGCGGTCGGGCGGCTTCAACGTGCCGGCGGACTACTTCCGGTCGACCGCGATGCCGGCGCCGGTGCCCGCGTCGCCGGCGCTGCCCAAGGCGCGGTGGCCGCTCTACGCGGTCATCGGTGCCGTCGGGACGATCGTGGGCGTCATCGCGGTGGGGGTCATCGCGAAGAGCGGGAGCAGCACGGCGCACACGCTGCCGCCGGGCAGCGTGGTGCCGCCGCCCGTGACCGCTGCGGCCGCGGCGACTCCGAGCGTGCCGGCGACCGCGACGCAGACCGCGGCGCCCTCCGCGGCGCCCGCGCCTACGCACGAGGTGCTCGTCGCCGTCGTCCCGATGGATGCGAACGTCACGCGCGATGGGCAGGATCTCGGCGCTGCGCCCATCCTGCTGCACCTGGCCGACGGCGAGACGGCCAGCCTCGTCGTGACGCGCAGTGGTTACAAGGCGAAGACCGTGTCGGTGGACCCGGCGAAGCCCAGGCTCACGGTGAAGCTCGATCGCGACTTCGGCTCACGGCCCGCAGGTGGCGGCGCAGCGCCGGCCAGGCCGCCGAGCGGCGGCATCGACGACGTCGGCGACCCGTTCGCCAAGCACTAGAACGACGGCGTGAAGGCGCTGCCGTTCCAGTTGTAGCGGACGGTCTTGATCCCGCCCCACGGGAGCAGGAGCGGCTCGAGCTGGCCGCTTCCCGGCTGGTCCTGCGACCACGGGTAGCTCTTCTCGGTCCAGCCGGTCGCGCGCCCGGGGGCGGCGAGGATGTCGAACGTCTTGTTGCCGGGGGCGGGGATGAACTGCACGAGCCCCTGGATCCGCTTGCTGCCCTGCTCGCGCGCCGTCTCGATGCCGAAGATGCGCGTGATCGAGTCGCTCTTCACCTCGTAGACGAACATGACGTCCTGATCGACCTGGCCCGAGTCGGTGCTCTGGTGGCGCACGCCCCGGACGACGAGGTCCGCCGCGCCGTCGCCCGTGAGATCGCGCGCCGACAGGTCCGAGACGTCGCTCGCGTCGGCGAACTGCTGCAGCGTGATGAACGCGTACCCGGTGCCGCCCTTGAAGCCGGGCCCGAAGACCACGATGTCGCGGCCGAGGAGCACGACGCGCTCGGGTCGTGGGTCGCCGGCCACCTGCACCTTGAGGTCCACCTTCGGCGTGACGCTCGCATCGACGCCGCGGTCGCGCCGGTACGCGTCGAGCATCTGCGCCCCGAGGTCGCCGCCCTTTCCGACCTTCGGCGTCGGCGGCTCCACCGGATGCCGCGGCGGCGCATCGGCCGTTGCGCCCACGGTCCCGTCCCTCGCCGGGGAGGCAGCCGCGGGCACCTGCGACTGCTGCGTCGTCTCCTTGGCCTTGGCGAACTTGCTGCCGTCGAACTTGTACGTCTGCGACTTCACGCCGCCCCACGGGAAGAGGATCGGCTCGACGTCGCTCGCGATGGGCTCCCTGTACGTCAGCGGGTCCCACGTCGTCGTGGGCTCCACCGTGACGTCGATCACGCCGCGCGCGAGCCGCACCATGTTGTCGATGTGGTGGTCCGACTGGCGCACCGCGATCTCGTGCGAGAACGTCACGACGGGCTCCCCGGTGGAGCTGAGCGCGCTCAGCACGTCGATGTACTCGCGTTCGGCGTCACCCACGTTCGCCTTGCGCCGCACGATCAGGTCGGCGCCGCGCCGCCCGGTGACGTCGCGCGCCTCGAGCTTCACGAGCTGGCCGCCGATGTCGCGCTGGAAGAAGCCGGTGCCCGCGAGGTAGCTCGTGCCGGTGATCGTGAGCGTGCTCTCCCACAGGGCGACGCGCTCACGCACGCCGTCTCCGGTCAGGTCGGCCACGAGCTCGGCGTCGGGCGCGCGCTTGGTGAGCCCGCGCGGCTGGAGCACCTGCTCGATGAGCGAGAGCTCTGGCTCGCTCGGCACCCAGGGCATGTCGCGCGGGTGTTGCGCGTCGCCGGACCCCGTGGCGACGATGCCGTCGCCGTCGACGTAGGCGGCGATGCCGTGGACGCCCACGAGCGTCGCGCGCATCTCCGGGATCGCGCTCCAGGGCACGACGGCCTCGAAGGAGTAGCCGCCGTTCACCGGCGCCTCGACGATCTTCGCGCCCGCCACGTTGCCGCGGCGACCGTAGCGCACCGATCCCTCGGTCTCGCCGGGCTTGCCCGCGTAGAAGTCGAGGTCGTAGCTCGCGTAGTTGCCGGCCGGCGTGGGCACCGCGAGCAGCAGCTGCACGTGGTCCTTGCCGGCGACGAAGCTCGCGTCGTTCACGTCGGCGCCGACGTAGAGCTTGGACGCGTCGTACTGCAGCGAGATCTTGAGCGCCGCCTTGGTGCTCCCGCTCGTCACGGCGGTCGCCTTCGCGGGCGCCGGCCACTCGAGCAGCAGGCCGTCGAGCTTGACCGGGCGATCCTTGTCGAGCGCCTCGAAGCGCAGCCCGTCGGCGGTCACCTCGGCCGTCGCGCCGCCACCCTCGAGCGTCTGGATCCCGTGCGTCGCCGCGTAATCGGCGAATCCGTCGTTCGAGTTGTCGTTCGCGCTCTTGGCGTGCGTGGCGTCCTCGCTGGCTCCCCCGCAGGCGACGATGGGGAGCACGACCAGGAGCCCGATGCGACGCATGTCCGAACGATAGCAACGTCACGCGCGGGCGGGCGACACCAGCCTTTGCACCAGCTTCATCGCTTCGACGCCCGGGATGATCGACGCCGACAGCACGAGCAGAAGGATCCACTCGTAGTCGCTCATGGCGAAGGTCTGGAACACCGGGCGGAGCGCCGGCACGAGCACGGCGACCAGGTGGATGCCCGCGCTCAGCGCGACGGCCGCGACGAGCGCCATCGGGAACACCGGCCGCATCGAGAGGAACGACGCGGTCGCCGACCGGCAGTTGAACGCGTGGAAGAGCGGGCTCAGCGCGAGCAGCGAGAAGGCGATCGCGCGCGCGTGCTTCACCGCCAGCGGGTCGTCGGGCGACAGGGGCAGCGTGTAGCAAAGCATCGCCGCCGCCCCCATCCAGAGGCCCACGAATCCGATGCCCAGGAAGTCGCGCGTCCCCAGCAGGCTCCCGGTGCGCTTGCGCGGAGGCTCTCGCATCTGCGTCGG
>DATJYG010000266.1:0-2098 GCA_035499695.1 Polyangiaceae bacterium | reverse complement strand
GTACAGCGTCCCCTCCCCGGTGGTGAGGCCGGCGCTCGCGTCCGCCTGGTCGGTCGCGGCCATCGGTCCAGTATCGCCTAGTCGAGCGGCGTGGTGTAAGCGCCGCTGAGGCCGCCGTCGACGAGGAACGTCGAGGCCGTCACGAAGGAGGCCTCGGAGCTGGCCAGGAACAGCGCGGCGCTCGCGATCTCGCTCGCCTCGGCGAAGCGGCCGGCGGGCACGTGCACGAGCCGGCGCGCGGCCTGCTCGGGGTCCTTCGCGAACAGCTCGCGCAGCAGCGGCGTGTCGACCGGGCCGGGGCACAGCGCGTTGACGCGCACCCCGCGCCTGGCGAACTCGACGCCGAGCTCGCGCGAGAGCGCGAGCACCCCGCCCTTGGACGCCGTGTAGGAGATCTGCGAGGTCGCCGCGCCCATCACGGCGACGAACGACGCGGTGTTGATGACCGACCCGCGCGCGGGACCGTCGTTGTCGAGCAGGTGGGGTATGCCGTGCTTGCAGCACAGGAACACGCTGCGCAGGTTCACCTGCTGCACCCGCTCCCATGCCTCGAGCGTCGTCTCGAGGACCGAGCGGTCGTCGTTGGGCGAGATGCCTGCGTTGTTGAAGAGGACGTCGATGCGGCCGAGCTCCGAGCGCACGCGCGCCAGCGCGTCGCGCACCTGGTCCTCGTCGACGAGATCGGCCTCCAGCGACAGCGATCCGGGGCTGTCGGGCAGCAGGTCGATGCCCGCCACGGTCGCGCCCTCGCGCTCGAACAGCTCGACGGTCGCCGCGCCGATGCCGCCACTCGCACCCGTGACAACGCACACCCGCCCCGACAGCCTCCCCGTTCCCATCACGTCTCCGTGGCGTAGTAGATCGTCTTCACCTCGGTGTACGCCTCGAGCGCGTGCGGGCCGAGCTCGCGCCCGTAGCCCGACTGGCGGAACCCGCCGAACGGCGTGGACACCCGCACGGAGGTGTTCGAGTTGATCGAGAGCACGCCCGTCTCGATCGCGCGCGCCACGCGCAGCGCACGCGCGCCGTCGCGCGTCCAGACCGAGCCCGACAGTCCGTAGATGGTGTCGTTGGCCAGGCGCACCGCGTCCTGCTCGTCCGCGAACGGGATGACGGCCACGACGGGGCCGAAGATCTCCTCGCGCGCCACGCGCGCCGACGGTGGCACGGGAGCGAGCACCGTGGGCGCGAACCAGAAGCCCGGGCCATCCGGGGCGCTGCCGCGGAAGGCGACGGGCGCCTCGCCGTCGAGGAACGACGCCACCGCGTCGCGCTGCGCGGCTGAGATGAGCGGGCCCATCTCGGTCGCCTCCTCGAGCGGATCGCCGACGCGGATCGCCTTCACGCGCGGCTCGAGCAGCTCCATGAACGCGTCGATCGCCTGCTCCTGCACGAGCAGGCGCGAGCGCGCGCAGCAGTCCTGTCCCGCGTTGCCGAACACGGCCGCGGGAGCCGACGCGGCGGCCGCCTCGAGGTCGGCGTCGGCGAAGACGATGTTCGCGGACTTGCCGCCGAGCTCGAGCGTCACGCGCTTGATCGTCGCCGCGGCGCCCGCGGCGATCGCGCGGCCGACCTCGGTCGAGCCGGTGAACGCGATCTTGGCCACGTCGGGGTGCTCGACGAGGCGCCTGCCGCAGCTGCTCCCGGGTCCCACCACCACGTTCACGACGCCATCGGGCACCCCCGCGGCACGCACGATCTGCTCGAAGCGAAGGGCGGTGAGCGGCGTCAGCTCGGCGGGCTTCAGCACGACGGTGTTGCCCGCGGCGAGCGCCGGGGCGAGCTTCCAGGAGGCGATCGTGAGCGGGAAGTTCCACGGCGTTATCAGCCCCACCACGCCGAGCGGCTCGCGCACGGTGAAGGCCTGGCCGCCCGCCGCGGGGATCGTGTCGCCGAGCAGGCGCTCGGGAGCGCCCGCGTAGTAGCGGAACGTGTCCACGACCATGTCCATCTCGCCGCGCGCGTCGGTGATCGCCTTGCCGGCGTTGCGCGCCTCGAGCACCGCCAGCGCCTCGGCGTGGGCGTCGAGGGTCTCGGCCAGGGCGCGCAGCAGCGAGGCGCGGGCGTCGGGCGCGAGCGCGCTCCAGGCGGGCAGTGC
>DATJYG010000265.1:0-8950 GCA_035499695.1 Polyangiaceae bacterium | reverse complement strand
ATCTCGCGCGACGAGTAATCGGGGTCCTTCGGCCCGCGAACGGCGTACATGTGACCCACGCTGAGCTGCGCGAGGCGCACGCTCGTCATCTGCGTCACCCACGCCTGCGAATCGGCGTCGGTCGCCGTGTAGCCGCCATAGGCGATCACGATGTCGTCCCCGGTGCCGGTGTCCTTGGTGGTCACTCCGTAGCTGACGGAGGTCCAGGGCCCGCTCGCATCCCAGCCAGCTTCTGCCGCGTCGTGGGTAGAAGCGTCCGACGGAGGGGTGGCCGGACCATCTGTCGCAGCATCCTTTCCAGCCTCGGGGGGCGATGACGCCGAGCCATCCGGGAGAGTCCCGGCATCGGTCGAAGGGGCTCCGGTCTCCATCGGGCCGCCTCCACCGTCCTGATCCTCCACCGCGATCGGCGCGGTTTGCGCACCCGGTGATCCCGAGCAGGCCACGCAAGCCGCCGGCACGAGCATCGACGCGAGAGAGCGCAGCAGGCGCACGATGAAGACGGCGCGCCGTGCGAGACGCGTGCCTGTGCTGAAGGCCCCGAATCGGGCGTCCGAAGCAGGATTTTCACGTCGGGCTCGCGCGGCTTCGCGACCTCGAAGCGAGACCGCCGACGAGCGTCGCGACGCTTCGCGAGGCCCGTGAGAGCATGCAACCCATGCCCGACTCACCCGTCTTCACGCTGGCGGACTGCCCCGCTCACCTCGGCGTCGGCGCGACCGTGGTGCGCGAGCCACCGTTCAGCGGCATGGAGTGGTACGCCGCCTACGGGGAGAGACACGCGAGCGACGGCGTCGAGGGGCGCCTCGTGTCCGTCTTCTGCTTCGACGCGCCATGGGACTCCTGGGAAATGCACCCGAGCGGCGGGGAGCTCGTCGTGTGCATGACGGGCCGCATCACGCTGCACCAGGAGATGGACGGCAAGGTGCGCACCGTGACGCTGGGTCCGGGTGAGGCGGTCATCAATGCTCCCGGCGTCTGGCACACCGCGGACTGCGATGCCCCGTGCACTGCGCTCTTCATCACCGCAGGCCTCGGGACGCAGCATCGTCCGCGGTGACGGCCGGGCTACGCGCTCGACATCTCGCTTCGAAGCACGGCGACGAGATCCGCCGCCGACATCGCTCGCGAGAGCGGTGCCCCCTGTCCAGCCCACTGCGCGCCGAAGCCGTACTCGCCCTTGACCTTGCCCGCAGCATGCAACGCCTTCCCCGCGTCGTACGCGATCGGATAGTCAGGCACCTCCGACGAGACGACGTCCCGGCCGATGGCGGTGAAGCGGTTCGCGAGGCTGCGCGCCGGACGACCGGAGATGGCGCGGGTCATCACCGTGTGGTGCGCGGCGTCGTTCTTCAGCGCCGCCCGGTACCCGGCATCGGCTTGCGACTCGTCGCACGCGACGAACGCGGTGCCCAGCTGCGCCGCACTTGCTCCGAGACGAAGCGCAGCCGCGATGCCCGCGCCGTCCATGATTCCGCCTGCTGCGATGACCGGTCGATCGAGCTGCGACACGAGCACACGCGTGAGCGCGAAGGTCCCGAGACGATCATCGTCGGCATCCGGATCGAACACGCCGCGATGGCCGCCTGCCTCGTACCCCTGCGCGACGACGGCATCCACGTCGGCCGCGACGAGAGCGCGTGCTTCCTCGAGATTCGTGGCAGTGCCGAGGAGCACGACTCCGGCATCGCGCAGCGCCTCGATCCGCTCGCGCGACGGAAGGCCGAAGTGGAAGCTGACGACCGCGGGCTTCTCCCGCAGGAACACGGCGAGCATGTCGTCGTCCTCGACGAAGCTTCGATAGATCTCGCGAAGCGCGGCTGGCGGCGTCGCCCCGAGGCGGGCGAACTCCGGTCGCAGGCGTTCGATCCAGCGCGCTTCCCGCACGGGGTCGGCGCGTGCAGGCGCATGGCAGAACACGTTCACGTTCAGCGAACGGCGCGACTGCTCGCGAAACGCGGCGATCATCCGACTCGCGCCAGCTGCGTCGGTCGCTCCGACGCCGATCGACCCGAGTCCCCCCGCGTTCGACACCGCCGCCGCCATGGCCGGAGTCGACACGCCTGCCATCGGCGCCTGGATGATCGGCGCTTCGATCCGCAGCAAGTCCAGCAGCTTCTTCGGAGAACCCATGGGCGTGCTCCCTTCTCTCACCGTTGCGCTCGGTCGCGCAGCCGTCCAATCTGATGGGGGGTCCCATGCCTTACTCGCTTCCTCGCCTCGTCGCGTCGTTCTTCTTCGTGTCCGCTGCGGTCGCCATGGGATGCGACACCGGCTACTCGACCACCGGCGGCCCCCAGACGGGCGGCAGCAGCCTCTGTCACTGCAACGCACCGGGCGCCGCCTGCGTGGTCAGCGACGACTGTCAGATGGGCTACTACTGCGGCCCGTCCGAGACGTGCGTGAAGGCCGGAACCGGTGCCGCCGGCTCGTCCTGCTCGAGCGACGCCGATTGTGCGTCAGGCCTGCGCTGCGACGTCACCGGGTTCAGCGCGCAGTGCGAGCCCGAGGGAAAGGGGAACGTCGGCGGCTCGTGCAAGAGCGCGAACGACTGCCTCGCCGGCCTGGCGTGCATCAGCGGCGCTTGCGAGCCCCTGGGTCCGTCCGAGGGCGGCGTGCCCATCGCCGTTCCGACGTGGGCTGGCGAGACCTGCACGGACGTGAGCGGGCCGACGCAGGCCTACTTCCGCGTCCCGCGCGGAACGGGTGACGGCGACTTCTACCGGCTTCCGTTTCCGAACGACGTGCGCGTCTCGGGAGGCAAGGTGTCGCTCAAGGGTCACCCGACACCCGGCCCTGCCTTGCTCGGCTTCGACGTGGTCGACCGCTGGCTGCGCGACCTCGAGGCGACCGTGGACGGCTTCAGCACGTTCCCGACCGTGTTCTTCCGCTTCAGCGCGCAGGTCGACATCGGCGGGACGTTCAAGGCCAAGGGCGCGGTGCAGTTCATCGACATCACGGATGCGGCCAAACCGGTGACGCTCGGCTTCGTGTGGGTCGCAAACACCGAACGCGGCGCGTACATCTGCGACAACTGGATGGGGGTCAAGCCGCCGGGAGGCCAGCCGCTTACGCCGGGGCACACGTACGCCGTGGTGATCGCGAGCTCGGTCAAGGATGCCAAGGGCGCAGCCATCCAGAGCTCGCCGGACTTGCAGGCGCTCCTCGGTACGAGCGCGCCCTCGGACGCCACGCTCGCGACGGCGTGGAACCAGTACGCTCCCCTGCGCGCATGGGCGGCAGCTGCGGGCGTCTCGGCGAGCAGCATCCTCGATGTCGCGCAGTTCACGGTCGGTCATCCCGCCGCGATCGGACCGAAGCTCCCGACGGCGGTGGCGGCGGCTGCCGCGCCGACTGCGACGAGCTGGATCCGGTGCGGGGACCACCCCTCGCCCTGTCCGCAGGCCACGGGCGACCGCGCGTGCGGCATGCCCGACCCGTCCTTCGACGAGCTGCACGCCATGATCACGCTCCCCATCTTCCAGACGGGGAACGAGCCCTACGAGACCCCCACCGACGGCGGCGACTTCACGCTCGGGTCGGATGGGACGCCGCAGCTCCAGCGCACCGAGCAAGTGTGCATGGCGCTCACCGTCCCGAAGGGGACGATGCCCGCGGGAGGGTGGCCGGTCCTCGTGTACGCGCACGGCACCGGCGGGAGCTTCCGCAGCCAGGTCGCCGAGGGCGTCGCCAAGCGTGAAGCCGCGCAGGGCATCGCCGTGCTGGGCATCGATCAGGTCGAGCACGGGACGAGGCGCGGCACGTCGCAGACGTCGCCCGATCAGCTCTTCTACAATTTCACCAATCCGCTCGCGTCGCGCGGCAACCCGCTGCAAGGCGCGGTCGACCAGATCTCTCTCGTTCGCTTCGCGTCCTCCTTCGACCTGCCCGCCGCCCAGTCGCCGACCGGCGCCGAGATCAAGGCCGGACCGCTGGCGTTCTGGGGTCATTCGCAGGGCGCCACCGAGGGAGGCATCGCGATGCCTTACACGGCCGGTGTGCTCGGCGCCGTCCTGAGCGGCGAGGGCGCGAGCCTGGAAGACGCCCTCGTGAACAAGACGAACCCGGTGAACATCGCGGCCGCACTGCCCATCGTGCTCGAGGACGCGCGCGTGGACAGCTACCACCCCGTGCTGGCGCTCCTGCAGAACGATCTCGGCATCGTCGATCCTCTCAACCACGCAGGCGCCCTGGTGAAGACGCCCGTGGGCGCGCCCGAGCAGAAGCACGTCTTCCAGCCGTTCGGCCAGGGCGACACGTACGCGCCACCCGCCACCGAGCAGATCTTCGCCATCGCCGCGCACCTCACCGAGGCGGCTCCGCCGAGCGGCGTGACCGGCAACCCGCTGGTGGGCATGGCCCCGTCGGCGGTTCCTCTCGGCGGAAACGCGATGGTCGGCGGCAAGAGCATCACCGCCGTCGTTCGCCAGTACGCGCCTGGCTCGAGCTACGACGGGCACTTCGTCGCCTACGACGACACGACCGCGGAGACCGACGTCGACAACTTCCTCGCCGACAGCGTCGCCGGCAAGGTTCCCATGGTCGGACGATGAGCGACGACGTCGTGCTCGCGTTTCCCGTGCCCACGCGGCCGGTGATGAGAGTGCGGAGCACCCTCATGATGGCGTCGATCGAATCCGTGCGGCAACGAGGCCGCTTCGAGGACTACGAACGCGCCCTGTCTTCCGAGCACAAGGATGCTCTCCTGCGCGCGGTGGCGGCGACGTGGGTGTCCCTCGATGCGGCCAGAGCGCATTACGCCGCTTGCGATTCACTCAGGCTGTCCGCGGAACAGCAGGTGCTCGCAGGACGGACGACGTTCGTCGGCGCGCGTAGCACCTTGATGGGGACCGCGGTCGGCCTCGCACGTGGAGCGGGCGTCACTCCGTGGCAGGTGTTGCCGATGCTGCAGCGCATGTGGGAGCGCGGCTGCGACGGCGGCGGCATCATGGTCGTGCGCACCGGTCCCAAGGACGCGCACATCGACGTCGTGCAGTGCGAGCTCCTCGCTTCTGCCCACATGCGAAACGGCCTGCGTGGGCTCGTCGCCGCGATCCTGGAGCTCTTCTGCACCCGCGCTTACGTGACGGAGCGCCGCCCCTGCGGGGCAGGTTCGGTCTACTACCGCGTACAATGGGCGTGAGCCGATGCGAACCCTCGCTGTCGTCGCGCTGATCGGCCTCGCCGGCTGCGAGTCCTCGCCGATCCCTCCCCCGCCCCGACTCCCTCCGACGCCCGGCCCGCTGCCCGCTTCACAGTACCCCGAGCAGCAGGACGACGACGACGCTCCTGCAGCGGACGATCCCCGACTGCCGCCGCGCCCCCGTCCGACGGGGGATCGCGAAGCCGACGCGCTGAGCCTCGGGTTCTGGGGGTGCCGCGTGATGGGCCTCCGACTCGTGCCTGACATGTCGGGACGCGCCTGGATCCGCGCGACGCTGGGAGCGGCAGGCGAGGTGGTCGACGTCGTCGCGGTCCGGGTCGAGTCACTCCCGCGGCCGGTCGTGCAATGCCTGAT
This sequence comes from Polyangiaceae bacterium, assembly GCA_035499695.1. Classification (GTDB taxonomy): domain Bacteria; phylum Myxococcota_A; class Polyangia; order Polyangiales; family Polyangiaceae; genus Palsa-1150. The sequence continues at coordinate 3,432 of DATJYG010000265.1, read as the reverse complement.
GGACCGCGTCGCACGCGCCCGGTTCGATCCACGCGGAGGTCAAGGCTCCGAGATTCACATCCCGGTGGACTTCACGGGTGGGAACAGCCGCGGACCCACGCGAACGCTGGGTACCGTGCCCACTCAGTCGCTCTGACTCGAGAGCAGGTATCCCGCGCCCCACACGAGGAGCGACACGGGTCGCGGGTGCAGCCGGAGAAGACCCGGCAACCGCCGCAAGATCTCGGACGCGAGGCGCAGATGCAGGCGTGGCCCCGGCGTGAGGAGGATCTCGCCGCGCGCCGCATCACCGCGCGCGTCCCGCAGCTTGTCGACGAGGTTCGCAGGCTCTCCGAGCGACACGAAGAAGCGGGCGAACTCGTCGCCGCCAGCGTCACCCGCCACCGTCAACGCGAGCTCCGTCGTCATGCGCCCCTCGGCGACGACGCGGGCGACGTACTCGTCGTGCGTCCGGCAGTCGCGCAGTTGCTCGGCGTTGCTCAAGGCGTCTTGCGCGATGGCGAGAAACGGAGCGACGACGTCGCGTCGTACGAGCACGGCGCGCAGCTCCGCGGTTCGAGCACGCAACTCCTCCGCCCACTCCGGCGGCGAGCTGCCGTCGCGGAGCGCGCGGAGGACGTCGGCGCCCAGCCGGTCACGGTCGCAGCGGTCGCGAAGCACGTCGACGGATCGGTCGATGCACTCGATGGCCGACATCAGGGTGGCGACGTCCTCCAAAACGGCACCCTCGAGACGACCCCCGAAGTCCGCGACGAGTCGCTCGAAGTCCCTCGCGAGTCGCAGATATTCGGGCCGCACGTCAGGGTCCGCAGTAGGTCGGGCCGCCGTCGGGAGTCGTGCACTCGACGTAGGCGGAGCTGCCCACGGCGTCGTCGATGGCTTTCTCCAGATCGCAGAGCTCTGTGGGGGTCTCGTTTCCATCGTGGGTCTCGTGACAAGGCGGATAGTCGCGCACGACGGTGGGCAGCGACCCGTCGCCGGCGAGATCGACGGTGACGATGGCCGTGGGGTTGTCGGTGACCGGCCACGTGTACTCGCTCTTCCACTTCTCGGGATGCGCGCACGCGGCCTTCGCGAAGAGTGCGTCCACCTGAGGCTGGGGGATCCGTCCGGTCACGCGGCCGTGCACGCGCACGAACTTGCGGCCCTCGAAGGTGGTCTGCCCGTCACCGTGGATTTCGATCGTGTAGTCGGGGCAGTAGCCGTAACAGACCGTTCGCTCCAGGACGAGCCGCGCCGACGGGGACTGCCGCGGTGGCGAGCAGCTCGCGCTCGAGGGCGAGAGTTTCGCCCCAACGGCTGCAGGCGGAACGCTCGACGTAGCCGGGCTCGGGGCCGCCTGCCGCGGGGGATCCCCGATGGTGCGGCAGGAAGCGGCCAGAAGCAGCCCGAGCAGAGGAGCGAGACGGCGCACCGACCTTGGACAGATCGTAAGCGCCATCCATGGATTGGCCATGGTCGCGATTCGCGGCGGTTCGCGAGCGTTCGCGAGCCCGACCTGGATCGCGGGTCATCCGCCTGTCTCGACCGGGATAGTGGCCCAGGCGCCGAGTCCCGGGGGCTTACGCGAGGCTTTTCCTGCGGTCCGGCATCTTTTCCCCCGGAGAGGACCCTGGACCCCGCGCGGTTCACCGGTTGCAAGAAGCTTCACATCTGAGGGATATGAGACAGCACTTCGCGATGCCTCACGAGACCGCGTTGGAGACCTTCCTCCCCTTCCGAGCCCCCCCCGCCCGCATGGGGATCGCCACGTTGGCCCGTTCCACGCTCGTGACGGCCTCGATTCAGTCCCTTCGCGCCCGGGGCCTCTACGACCGCTACGCCGTGCGACTCGCGGAGGACCAGCGGACCGCGCTCTCCACGGCCATCGCCGGCGTCTGGATCCCCATGAGCCTCGCGGTGGCGCACTACCGCGCGTGCGACGCGCTGCGGCTGTGCATCGGCGAGCAGCTCGACATCGCTCTGGAGGTCGGCCAGCAGATGCACGGCACCTTCCTCGGCGCGATGCTTCGCCTGGCCAAGAGCGTCGGCGTCACGCCGTGGGCCGCCCTCGCCTACTCGGGCAAGCTCTACGAGCGCCTCTTCCGGGGCGGTGGCATCGCCGTGACCCGCACGGGGCCGAAGGACGCGCGGGTCGACATGGTGGGGAACCCCCTCTGCGACATCGAGTACTTCCGTGTCGGCGTCCGCGGCGTGTACGAATCAGGCCTCGAGCTCTTCTGCCAGCGTGTCACGACGCACGAGATCCCTCGGCGTTACCAGGGCCTCGACATGGGCGTCCGGATCTCCTGGGTTTGAGATCGGCGGCGCGACGTCATCGAGCTTCCGCCGGTTTGCCTGGCAGGATCCGGCGGAGACCGAAGACCTCGACTCCGTGAACGACGCTCATGATGCCGAACACGATGGCATAGATGCCGAGCGTCCAGACCAGTGCCATCGCGCCGACGAGAGGCCTCCAGAACAGCATGATGCCGAACACGATGGACACGAGTCCGGTGACGAGCCGGAGCCAGCGTGCCGGCATGTCCTTCCCCTTGATCGCATACGCGATCATGAGGATGCCGAGGAAGATGGCCCGGATGGCCACGACGACGACGAGGGCGAGCATCGTGATCGCCGGGTAGGCCAGCGCGACGATGCCCGCGGCGATGCTCACGAACGCTTCGAACGCGAACCAGCCCCAGGCCCGCCCGTCCTTGCCTCGACGGACAGCCGCAGCGATGGCCAGGGCGCCGTCCACGAAGGCCCAGACCGCGAACACGATGACCAGTGCGGCCGCGGTCGCGCCTGGATTGGCCAGTGCGATGAGGCCGAACGCGACCGCCAGGACGCCTCTCAGCACCGTGAGCGTGCCGACCGCTGAAATGCCGTGTCCCAGCTCGGCCAGGACCGGGGCCTCTCTCGTGCTCATGACCTCCACCCTCCTGCACGCGCCTCCTGCACGATCGGCGCCCTCTTCAGTGTCGCGTCTCGCGGCGAACCATGTCTGCCAGAGCGCGCATCGCATCCACCGTCGTGAAGATGCCGACGACGACCGCTCCGCTCCAGACGATCGCCGACCCGTACTTGTGCCGCGCCATCGTGACTGCCACCTCGTCCAGAGGCGTGTCCGGAGCGACGCCGTACACGTCCGTCTGCATGGCGCTGCGCACGGGGATGCGGCTCGGGTCGGCGTCGGTCACCGACTGGAAGAGGAGCATGTCGCGTTCGGAAAGGATGCCGACGAGCTTTCCATCCTCGAGCACAGGAAGATGGCGTGCTCCCACTTCATGCATCAGATGTTGCGCGCTCGCGAGACTCGCGGCCGATTGCACCACGTGGGGCGCGGGCGTCATGTACCTGTCGATCGAGTAGAGGTGCGCGACCGTCGATTTCTTCATGTTCCGACGGCGAAGCAATTCGGCAACCGCAGCGAGGCATGTGACGGAACCG
>DATJYG010000264.1:0-6367 GCA_035499695.1 Polyangiaceae bacterium | reverse complement strand
CCGAGCGCGAGGAGCACGTTCGAGATGACGAGATCGATGACCAGGAAGGGTAAGTAGAGGAGGAAGCCGATCGCGAACGCCTCCCCGAGCTCGGTCACCACGAAGGAGGGGACGAGCACGGTCAGGTCGTCGGGGTGCACGTTCGCGCGGTCGGCGGGGGCGCGGGCGCTCTGCGCGACCTCGAAGAAGCGGGCGCGCTCTTTTTCGCTCGCGTTGTTCTTCAGGAACTCGCGCATCGGTTCGCGCACGGCGTCTATCCCGCGCTCGACGAGGGCGACCGTGTCCGGCGCTTCCTTGCCGGAGAAGATGGGGGCGGCGCGGGCGGCGATCTTGTCGCCCACCGGCGCCATCGCGATGAGCGTGAGCGCCGCCGAGAGCGCCATGATCACGCTGCTCGAGGGGACGCTCTGCGCACCGATGGCGCTGCGGACGATCTGCAGGACCGTCGCGATCTTCACGAACGCCGTGACGGTCATGAACGCGAAGGGCAACAGCGAGACGACCGCGAGCGCGACGACGAGGGCGATGGGGCGGCTCAGCAGGTCGTCCGCGCCGTGCATCACGGGCTCCCCTTCTTGCGGGAGAGGACGCGCGAGAGCACGTCGGCGAAGGACGAGCCGCCGGCCTGGACGGCCTCCGGGAGATCGCTCTCCGGGATCTCGCCGAGCTTGGTGAACCCGCCCTCGCCCACGCCGACGATGAAGACCTGCGCCCCCACCTTGACGAGGTAGATGGCGCGCCGTGCGTCCAGCGGCAGGTGGCCGCGAAGCTCGATGGGTCCGCTCGGCCGGCCGATGCCCATGCGCCGCGCACCCCAGAGCACCACGAAGGCGAGCGCGCACACCGCCACGAGTGTGACGAACGTCTCGAGGAGGTAGCTGGCGTAGGACGACAAAGGCCGCGGGGATGCTACAACATGCCGCCCAAAGCCGTGTCTCTCGTCGTCCAGAAGTTCGGCGGTACCTCCGTCGGATCCATCGACCGCATCCGCAACGTGGCGCGCCGCGCGATCGCGACGCAGAAGGCCGGGAACCGCGTAGTGCTCATCGTGAGCGCCATGAGCGGCGAGACCAATCGCCTGCTGGGCCTCGCGCACGAGGTGATGAAGGTGCCCGAGGCGCGCGAGATGGACGCCATCGCCGCGACGGGAGAGCAGGTGAGCGCAGCGCTCACGGCCATGGCGATCCAGGCGGAGGGCGGGAAGGCGCGCTCGCTGCTCGGGCACCAGGTGAAGATCCTGACGGACGACGCCCACACCAAGGCGCGCATCAAGACCATCGAGGGATCCAAGATCTTCGAGACGCTCGAGCGCGGGGAGATCGCCGTGGTCGCCGGCTTCCAGGGGACCGATGAAGCGGGGAACATCACGACGCTCGGGCGCGGCGGGTCGGACACGAGCGCCGTCGCCGTGGCCGCCGCCATCAGCGCCGACGAGTGCGAGATCTACACGGACGTCGACGGCGTCTACACGACCGACCCGAACGTCTGCCCCTCGGCGCGCAAGATCGACCGCATCTCGTACGAGGAGATGCTGGAGCTCGCGTCGCTCGGGGCCAAGGTGCTCCAGATCCGCAGCGTCGAGATCGCCATGAAGTACGGCGTGCGCGTGCACGTCAGAAGCTCGTTCAACGACACACCGGGGACCATCGTGACCAAGGAAGATGCAGCACTGGAAGGCGTCGTCGTCAGCGGCATCGCCTACGACAAGGGAGAGGCTCGCGTGCACGTCGTCGGCGTCGAGGACAAGCCCGGCGTCGCCGCGGAGCTCTTCGAGCGCATCGCCGAGAAGAACATCTCGGTCGACATGATCGTCCAGAACGTGACGAGCGAGGCCGACCCGCGGGCATCGATCACCTTCACGCTGGCCAAGACGGACCTCGCGCGGGCCAAGCCCTGGATCGAGCAGATCGGAAAGTCGCTGGGTGCGCGCGAGGTTCGCTACGACGAGGACGTCGTGAAGGTCTCCATCGTCGGCCTCGGCATGCGATCGCACGCGGGCATCGCCGCCAAGATGTTCCGCATCATGGCCAGAGAGAGCATCAACATCCAGGCCATCTCGACGAGTGAGATCAAGGTGTCGTGCCTCGTGGCCGCCAAGTACACGGAGCTCGCGGTACGTGCGTTGCACGACGGTTTTGGGCTCGGCGACTGATCGCAAAGGACCGCCATGAACGAAGCAGAGAGCCTCTTCGGTGACGAGCACGTCCGCCGCTACCGGGAGACGAGCGGCAAGGTCGGGCACGTCTGGAAGAAGGGGTCGACGATCCTCCTCTTGACCACGACCGGCCGCACCTCCGGCGAGAAGCGCACGGTGCCCCTCATCTACGTGCAGGATGGGGCGCACTACGCGATTGTCGCGTCCAAGGGCGGCGCGCCCGATCACCCCGGCTGGTACAAGAACCTCGAGAAGACCCCCGAGGTGGAGCTGCAGGTGAAGGACGAGGTCTTCCGCGCTCGCGCCCGCCGGGCCGAAGGCGAGGAGCGCGTCCGCATCTGGAAGAAGGCCAACGAGATGTGGCCCGACTACGAGAACTACGCGAAGAAGACGGCGCGCGAGATCCCCGTCATCGTGCTCGAGCGCCTCCCGTAGGCGGGCAAAGGGGGGAAGTGGGGGGAGGCCGGGACTCCCGAGCTCGCCGTGCTAAACCGCGGGATCCCGCATGATTCTCCTCGAGAACGCCACGAAGCGCTTCGGCTCGAAGATCCTCTTCGAGAACACGAGCGTCCAGTTCGACCCCGGCAAGCGCTACGGCCTGGTCGGCGCCAACGGCGCCGGCAAGTCGACCCTCCTCCGCATCTTCGCAGGGCAGGAGGACTGGGATGCCGGCACGGTCGAGATCCCCGGCGGCCTCCGCCTGGGCGTGCTCGAGCAGAACCACTTCATCTACGACGAGCAGCGCATCGTCGACACGGTGATGGCGGGTAGGGCCGAGCTCTGGGCGGCCATGGTCGAGAAGGAGAAGCTCCTCGCCGGCCACGTCGACGACGCCGTGGGGGTGCGGCTCGCCGAGCTCGAAGGCATCGTCGCGGAGCACGACGGCTACACGGCCGAGAGCGAGGCGGCGGAGCTGCTCGCGGGCCTCGGCATCCCGGCCGAGCGTCACACGGACCCCATGCGGTCGCTGCCGAGCGGCTACAAGCTGCGCGTCCTGCTCGCGAAGGCGCTCTTCGGGCGGCCGGACGTGATGCTGCTCGACGAGCCGACCAACCACCTGGACCTCGAGTCGATCCACTGGCTCACTCGGTTCCTCGTCGACGAGTTCCGCGGGACGCTGCTCGTCGTCTCGCACGATCGGCACTTCCTCAACACGGTGGCCACGCACATCGCCGACATCGACTACCGGACGATCACCATCTACACGGGCAACTACGCCGAGTTCGTCGCCGCGAAGTACGAGAACCAGCAGCGTGCCGAGGCGGTCGCGCAGAGCGCCAAGAAGAAGATCGGGGAGCTGCAGGACTTCGTTCAGCGCTTCGGCTCGCACGCCGCCAAGAGCAAGCAGGCGCAGAGCCGCCTGAAGCAAATAGAGAAGCTCGAGGAGGTCGTCGAGACCAAGGGCGCCAAGCGCTCGAGCCTCGTGCGTCCCTATGTGCGGTTCGACATGGCCAAGCCGAGCGGGCGCGACGTCGTGCGCGTCGAGGGGGCCCGCAAGGCCTTCGGCGACAACGTGGTGCTCGACGGCGTGAGCCTCAACTTCAACCGCGGGGACCGCATCGCCCTCATCGGCCGGAGCGGCATCGGCAAGAGCACGCTGCTCAAGCTCCTCGTGGGCGCGTACAAGACGCTCGACGCCGAGACGCGGCCCTACGTCCTCGCGCCGGACGCGGGCGAGGTGCGCTGGGGGCACGACGCGAGCGTCGGGTACTTCGCGCAGGACCACCACGAGGCGCTCGGCGCCACCGGCAAGGGCACGACGCCCTACCAGTGGCTCCACCGCTTCGACACGCAGCGCCCGCAGGAGGAGATCCGCGCGATCCTGGGGCGCCTCCTCTTCAGCGGGGACGCGGCGCTCAAGCCGACCGAGGCCCTGTCGGGCGGAGAGGCCGCGCGGCTTCTCCTCGGAAAGATGGTGCTCGGCCGGCACAACGTGCTCGTGCTCGACGAGCCGACGAACCACCTGGACATCGAGTCGATCGAGGGGCTCCTCCAGGGGCTGCAGGCGTTCGAGGGCACGGTGCTCTTCGTCAGCCACGACCACCACTTCGTGGCGCGCCTGGCCACGCGCATCCTCGAGCTTCGCGACAGGCCGGCGGGCGACACCCGGCCCGGGTGCGACGTGCTCGAGTTCGGCGGCTCCTACGAGGAGCTGCTCGCACGCGGCGACGAGCGCAAGAGCGCCTGACCGCCTCGCCACATGCCCGCGCTGACGGCCCAGCACCTGCGCAAGTCGTTCGGACCGCAGGTCGTGCTCGACGACGCGTCGATCGTCATCGGGCGCGGCGAGCGGGTCGGGCTCATCGGCGCGAACGGGACCGGCAAGAGCACGCTCGCCAAGATCCTCGCGGGGGTCGAGACGCCCGACGGCGGCACGGTGAGCGTTCGTCGCGGACTGTCGGTGCGCTACCTCGCGCAGGAGCCGCAGCTCGATCCGGCGCGCAGCGCGCGCGAGGCGGTCGAGGACGCGCTCGTGGCCTGGCGAGAGGCGACGAACCGCCACGCCGCGGTCACCGCGCGCCTCGCCGACCCGGGCACCAGCACACGGGAGCACGAGTCGCTCGTGCGCGAGCAGGCGGACCTCGACGAGACCATCGTGCGGCTCGGCGGCTGGAACCGCGGGCACGCGGCGATGGGCTTCCTCGAGCAGCTCGGCGTACGCGAGGTGGATCGCCCGTGCGGACCTCGCAGCGGCGGAGAGCGGCGACGCATCGCGCTCGCGCAGCTTCTCGTCGCCAGCCCCGACGTGGCGATCCTCGACGAACCGACGAACCACCTCGACGCAGACACGGCCGCATGGCTCGAGTCGTTCCTCGTGCACGACTTCCCCGGCGCGGTGCTGCTCGTGACGCACGATCGGTACTTCCTCGACGCAGCCTGCCAGCGAATCGTCGAGATGGAGCGTGGGCGGCTCACGGCGTACGCCGGCAACTACGGGGACTACCTCGAGAAGAAGGCGGAGCTCGTCGCTCACGAGGAGCGCGTCGAGCAGAACCGCCAGAACATGCTGCGGAGAGAGCGAGAGTGGCTCTCGCGCGGGGCGCAGGCACGCACCACCAAGCAGAAGGCCCGCATCGATCGTGCGCTCGCTCTCGAGGCGCAGGGGCCGGCCACGGCGGGAAGGCCGGGCGAGGTGTCGCTCGTCACGGCGGCGGCGGCACGCGAGGGCAAGACGATCCTCGAGCTCCATGCCGTGCAGGTCGCGGCGGCTCCGGGGTTGCCGGCGCTCAACGGCCCGTTCGACCTCATCTTGTCCTCGGGCAATCGCATCGGGATCGTCGGACCCAACGGGGTCGGAAAGACGACGCTGCTCAGGGCGATCCTCGGCGAGCCGCTCGTCGTCGCCGGCGAGATCGTGCGCGGCAAGAACATGCGCGTCGCGTACCTGGATCAGGCCCGCGCAGGACTCGATGACGACAAGTCGGTGTTCGACGACGTCCGCGGCGAGGGCGGCGCCAACGTCGTTCACCTGGGCGTGCGGGGTCGCGAGACGATGGAGCTCAGGAGCTATCTCGAGCTCTTCCTGTTCGACGGGTCCAAGCAGCGACAGAAGGTGGGGTCGCTCTCGGGCGGCGAGCGTGCCCGCGTCGCGCTGGCCAAGGTGCTCCGGCAGGGCGCCAACCTGCTCGTGTTCGACGAGCCGACCAACGATCTGGACCTGCCGACGCTCTCGGCGCTGGAGGAGCTGCTCGAAGGATTCGAGGGCAGCGTCCTCGTCGTGACGCACGACCGCGCCTTCCTCGATCACGTGGCCACGGCGATCCTGGCGTTCGAGGTCGATCCGGCGGGCGGTCCCGCGAAGGTGACGCGGTACGCAGGCGGCTATCAGGACTACCTCGCGCAGCGCGGCGAGCGCGTTGCCGCTCCGGTGACTTCGCAGCCCGAGCCGGTCGCGCCGCCGAAGAACAAGAGCAAGAGCGGGCTCACGTACGCCGAGCGGCTCGAGCTCGAGGGGATCATGGACCGCATCGACGCTGCCGAGAAAGACGTGGCCCAGATCGAGGCGCTTCTGGGCGATCCCTCGCTCTACGCGCAGCGAGGGCACGAGGTGGCCGGCCTGCAGGCGCGTCTGGCTGCTGCCAAGAGCCAGGCGGCGACGCTGGTGGAACGCTGGGAAACGCTGGAAGCCAAGCGATCGCGCTAGCTGCGAAGGGGGGCGAACGATTCCTTCGCCCCCGAAGGCACGTTGCCGATCGCCGAGGGCGAAAGACT
>DATJYG010000263.1:0-2430 GCA_035499695.1 Polyangiaceae bacterium | reverse complement strand
CACCCAAGGCGGATCCGGAGCGGATCGCGCACTTCCGCGTGCTCGGGCGTCTGGGGCAGGGGGGCATGGGCGTCGGCTACCGCGCCGAGGACGAGAAGCTGCGCCGGCAGGTGGCGCTCAAGGTGCTGCCCGAGGCGATGGCGAAGGACGAGGAGCGCCGGCGGCGGTTCCTGCGAGAGGCGCGGAGCGCGGCGGCGATCAGCCACCCGAACATCGCGACGGTCTACGAGGTGGACGAGGCCGACGGGCGCGTCTTCATCGCGATGGAGCTCGTGGAGGGCGGCACGCTGCGCGCGCGCGTGGCGAAGGGGGCGCTCAAGGTGAGCGACGTCGTCCGCATCGGGCGCGGCATCGCGCGCGGGCTCGCGCGGGCGCACTCGCGCGGCGTCGTGCATCGCGACGTCAAGCCGGACAACGTGATGCTCGACGAGGACGGGGAGCCGAAGATCCTCGACTTCGGGCTCGCCAAGCTGCGCGAGGAGGCGCAGCCGTCGGGAAAGAGCCTGCTCGAGTCGGCGGAGACCGAGTCGAAGATCACGGCCGAGGGGCGCCTGCTCGGGACGCCCGGCTACATGGCCCCCGAGCAGGTGCGCGGCAAGCCGGTGGACGCGCGCACCGACGTGTTCGCGCTGGGCATCGTGCTCTACGAGATGCTCTGCGGCGAGGTGCCCTTCCGCGGCGAGTCGAACATGGACGTCCTGATGGCCATCGTTCGCGACGCGCACCGGCCGCTGCGCGAGCGCAACCCCGACGTGCCCGAGGCGCTCGCCGCCGTCGTGGACAGGTGCCTCGCGAAGTCTCCCGACGGCCGCTACGCGACGGCGCGCGAGGTGGCCGAGGCGCTCGAGGCCATCGCGATAAGCGCCGACGCGCGCGTCCCGTCGGCCCCGGCGGCGCTGCCGAGCACCAGGAGCCTCGGCGCCAGCGTCGTCTCGGAGGGCGGCGCGCGCCCTCCGCGCCTGGTCCTCGTCGGCGTCGGCCTGGCTGCCCTCGTCGTGATCGCCGGCGCGCTCGTTTGGAACGCTCGGTCCTCCGCGCCCTCCGCCGTCCCCTCGTCGTCGGCGACCGCCGGGTCCCTCGCGCCGGACGGGGCGCTCGCCGGCATCGCCATCACCGACACGCCGCCGCCGAAGGCGTCGAACCCCGAGGCGGCGCGCGAGTACGCGCAGGCCATGCAGGCGCTGCGCGATGTCTCCTTCGGCACGGCGCGCACCCACTGGGCGCGCGCCATCGAGCTCGACCCGGGGTTCGCCGCCGCGCACCTGATGCTCGGGTGTTACTTCAACAACTTCGACGACGGGCTCCGCGAGATGTCCGTCGCCGCCTCGCTCCGCTCCCAGCTCGACGAGCGTGACGCGGCGATACTCGAGGTCTGCCAGTCGACCTACGAGAAGCAGGACTTCCTCACGGAGGCGGGCTGGAAGCGCTGGAAGGCCCTCTCCGAGCGCTTCCCGCGCGATGCCCTCCTCGCCGCCAGCGCCGCGGTGCCCGCCTTCTACGCGTCCGACGAGACCACCGCGACCGCGTGGGCCGAGCACACCCGTACGCTCGATCCGCGCTCCGCCATCGCAGACTGGGTCGTCGCCAACTACGACAACGACATGGGCCGGTTCGACGCGGCCGCGGCCGCCGCCGACCGGTGCCTCGCGCGGTCGCCCGGCGCGCTCTCGTGCCTCGAGATCCGCGCGAGCGTGTCGCAGCGGCTCGGGCAGTGCGGCAAGCTCGAGGAGGCGGCGCGGACGATGATCGCGCGCGATCCGCGCGCAGCGACCGCCTACTGGTGGCTCGCGACTGCGCTCGTGGCGCGGGGAGCTCCCGTCGAAAGCGTCGACGAGGCCATGCGGCGCGCGCGCGAGCTCGACCCGGACGCGAAGGGCCGGCCTGTCCAGGACTTCTTCGGTCGACTCGCGGTGGCGCAGCTCACCGGGGACTTCGCGACGGCGATCGCGTCGTTTCCCGGCGTCGATCCGCAGCTGCAGCGCGAGACTTCCACGGACGTCGTCGGGGCGGCGATGTACATGGAGACGTACGTGCTGATGGAGGCCGGCCAGCCGGATCGGGCGCTCGCGCTGGCGGAGGCGTACGCGAAACGCCAGCCGGTGCTGACGCAGGGCGACCCCTTGGGAGGTCGCCAGTACGCGCTGATCGTTCGCCGCTGGACGGGGCACATCACGGACGCCGACTTCCGCCTCGCACGCGACACGCTGGCCAAGGAGGCGTACCCCAAGATTCCGCCCAAGTTCGCCAACAACGTGTGGTTCGATGTCTACGCCGAGCCGGCCATCTCGCCCGCCGACGCGCGCGACGCGCTGGACGCGCTCGCCGAGTACACCCCGCTGCCTCCTTACGAGGGCAACGTCCCGTACGAGCGCATCATGGGCAAGGTGCTGCTGCTCGCGGGGCGAGTAGACGAGGCGACTGCCCACCTGC
>DATJYG010000262.1:0-16643 GCA_035499695.1 Polyangiaceae bacterium | reverse complement strand
GTTTGAAGAAGATCAGAAGATCAAAAGATCAAGAAGGGGGTTTTGAAAAACCACCTTTTGATCTTCTTATCTTCTGATCTTCTTTCCTCTCATCTCGTCTTGAGTCTGCGCCCGTTTCTCTGCATGCCGGCCTTCGCAGTGCCGCTCTTGCCCACGGGTCTGCTCTTTCTCTTGCCGCTCCCCGCGTAGGGGTCGAACGCGGCGCCGTTACCGTTGGCGTTCGCCGCCGCGCCGTCGCCGTCACCGGCCATCGCCTGCAGCTTCTTCAGCTCGTCGCGGAGGCGCGCGGCCTTCTCGAACTCGAGGTTCTCGGCCGCGGTGAACATCTCGAGGCGCATCGCCGCGATGCGCTCCTGGATGTCGCTCCCGCCGGCCGCCGCCGCCGCGGCCCTCTCGCCCTTCGGCAGCTTCGGCACGTTGAGGTAGTCGATCGTCCCGCTCGCGGGGTTCACGTTCATGATCGCGCGCACCACCGTCTGCGGCACGATCCCGTGCTTCACGTTGTACTCGGCCTGCGCCGCGCGACGCCGGTTCGTCTCGTCCATCGCGTTCCTCATCGCCGGCGTCACGCTGTCGGCGTACATGATGACGCGCCCGTTAACATTGCGCGCCGCGCGGCCGATGGTCTGGATGAGCGACCGCGGGCTGCGCAGGAACCCCTCCTTGTCGGCGTCGAAGATGGAGACGAGCGACACCTCGGGCAGGTCGAGCCCCTCGCGCAGCAGGTTGATGCCGACGAGGACGTCGAACTCGCCGAGGCGCAGGTCGCGCAGGATGTCGATCCGCTCGAGGGTGTCGATGTCCGAGTGCAGGTAGCGCACGCGCACGCCGAGCTCGCGGTAGTAGTCCGTGAGGTCCTCGGCCATGCGCTTGGTGAGCGTCGTCACGAGCACGCGCTCGTTCTTCTTCGTGCGGTCGCGGATCTCGCCGAGCAGGTCGTCGACCTGGCCCGACACCGGCCGGACCTCCACCTCCGGGTCCGTCAGTCCCGTAGGCCTGATGAGCTGCTCGACGACGACGCCGCTCGCCTTCTCGAGCTCGTACTCGCCCGGCGTGGCCGACACGTAGATGGCGTGTTTGACGTGCTGCTCCCACTCGTCGAACTTGAGCGGCCTGTTGTCGAGCGCGCTCGGGAGGCGGAAGCCGTACTCGACGAGCGTCTCCTTGCGCGCGCGATCGCCGCGGTACATCGCCTGGAGCTGCGGCACCGTCTGGTGCGACTCGTCGATGACCATGAGAAAATCCGGCGGGAAGTAGTCGATGAGCGTCGGCGGCGCCTCGCCGGGCTTCCGCCCCGAGAGATGGCGCGAGTAGTTCTCGATGCCGGAGCAGAAGCCCATCTGCTCCATCATCTCGAGGTCGTAGAGCGTGCGTTGCTCGAGGCGCTGCTTCTCGAGGAAGCGCCCCTCCTTGTCGAAGAAGTCGAGCCTCTCGCGCAGCTCCACGCGGATGCTCTCGATGGCCTTGCGCATCTGCACCTGCGGCGTCACGTAGTGCGAGCCCGGGAAGATGGCGTAGGTCTTCAGCGTCCCCTTGACCTTGCCGCGCAGCGGGTCGACCTCCTTCATCGACTCGACGACGTCGCCGAAGAACTCGACGCGGATCGCCGTCTCCTGCTCGTAGGTCGGGAAGATCTCGACGACGTCGCCGCGCACGCGGAAGGTGCCGCGGTGGAAGTCGACGTCGTTCCTCTCGTACTGGATGTCGACGAGCTGGCGCAGCAGCGTGTCGCGCCGCATCTCCTCGCCGACGGTCAGCTTGATGAGCAGGCCCGAGTAGCTCTCGGCGCTGCCGATGCCGTAGATGCACGAGACGCTCGCCACGATGATGACGTCGCGACGCGAGAGCAGCGCGACCGTCGCCGAGTGGCGCATCCGGTCGATCTGGTCGTTGATGATCGCGTCCTTGTCGATGAACGTGTCGGTCGACGGGATGTAGGCTTCCGGCTGGTAGTAGTCGTAGTAGCTGACGAAGTACTCGACCGCGTTCTCCGGGAAGAGCTCGCGCATCTCGCCGTAGAGCTGGGCCGCGAGCGTCTTGTTGGGCGCGAGGATGAGCGTCGGCCGGCCGCTGCGCTGGATGACGTTGGCGATGCTGAACGTCTTGCCCGAGCCGGTGATCCCGAGCAGAACCTGGTGCTTCTCGCCCCCCTTCAGCCCGGCCTCCAGCTGGTCGATGGCCTGCGGCTGGTCGCCCTTCGGCTCGAAGCTGCTTCTCAGGCGAAATTCGCCGGACATGGGATCCAGCAACTATCGCCTCGTGGCGCAAAGCGCGCAAGTCAGGGTCTCCAGAAGCCTCGCAGGTTTGCCTGATGGGGCCCCGGCCCCATCAGGAACTGCTATGAGCAGCTGGCGTATGGCGCGCTCGCAGATCACCGCAGCGGCGTTCCTGGGCCTCGGCAACATCGGGACTCCGATGGCTCGCCGCGTCGCGACCGAGTTTCCCCTCACCGTGTGGAACCGGACTCGACCGAAGGCCGAGGCTTTCGCAAGCGTTGCGGCGCGCGTCGCCACGACCCCGAGGGACGCGGCGCGCGGCGTCGACGTCGTCGTCACTTGCGTGGCGGACGGCAAGGCGCTCGAGGACGTGCTGGGGGGCGCCGATGGACTCCTGGCGGGCCTGGAGCCGGACACGCTGGTCATCGACATGTCGACCATCGGGCGGGCCGCGGCGCGCGAGGCGGCGCGCGCGATCGGCGCCCTGGGCGGTCGGTTCGTCGACGCGCCGGTGAGCGGAAGCGTGGGCCCGGCGGAGCGCGGCGAGCTCCTGGCCCTCGTCGGCGGCGCCGAGCCCGACGTGGACCGCGCTCTCCCCGTGCTCGGCACGATGTGCAACCGCGTGCTGCGCGCCGGCGGCGTCGGCCAGGGGCAGGCGCTCAAGGTGGTGCTCAACGGCATCGGCGCGCATCACTTCGTCGCGTTCGGCAGCATGCTCGCGCTGGCAGAGCGTGCGGGGCTCTCACGCGAGGTCGTCGTGGAGGCGTTCACGACGGGGACCTTCGCGACGCCGAGCTACGTGGGCAAGCGCGCGAAGGTGCTGGCGCACGACTACCGCGACGCGCACTTCACCCTCGCGCTGGCGCTCAAGGACGGCGCGCTCAACCTCGCGCTCCAGGAGGAAGTGGGGCTCCAGCTGCCGGTGCAGCGCGAGATCGCGCGCGAGATCGCCCGCGCCGTCGCCGAGGGGCTCGGGGACGAGGACCTCTTCGCGATCGAGAAGCACTACGGCAAGCGCTAGAGGACCTCGACGCGGTCCACGATCGAGGGGCCGCAGCCGAAGACAATCGCGTCGAGCAGGAACTCGTCGTCGACGAGCGCGATCGACGGGTGGTCGCGCCGGATGACGACGTGACCGCCCGCGTCCGGGAAGCCGCACGCGAGGGCGCCGTTCAGCGATCCCTCGTGCCAGAGCTGCGTCGCAGGCGTCGCCGAGGCCGGCCGGAAGGTGACGCGGCGGCGGGTGCGCAGGCGCTCGTGCGTCTCGAGGGCACGAAGGTCGTCGATCGGATCGGTGACCACGTGGCTGTCGATCCCCGTGCACAGGCGCACGCCCGCGTCGCGAAGCGCCCCGAGATCCGGCAGGCCGTCGCCGAGGTCGCGCTCGGTCGTCGCGCAGACGCACGCGAAGGCGCGCGCGGCCCCGAGGAGCTTCGCCTCGTGGGCCATCAGGTTGGTCGCGTGCACGGCGGCGAAGCGGTCCGAGAGCAGCCCGTGCTCCGCCAGGAGCTCCACCGGGCGCTTGCCCGTCTCGGCGACGCACTCGTCGACCTCTCGCACCTGCTCGGCGACGTGCATGTGGAGCGGCATCGCGTGCGCGTCGGCATGCGCCCGCAGCGGCGCGAGCCACGAGGGTGGCACGGCGCGCACCGAGTGCGGCGCGATGCCGACTCGCACGTCGGGGTCCTTGCCCCACCGCGCGCGCAGCGAATCGACGTCGCGCAGGACGTCGTCGACGCTCGCGTCGCAGAAGCGACGCTGCCCCGGCTCGGCGGTGCGGCCGGGCCCGGCCCGGTTGTACGCGACGCGCAGGAGCGCCACGCGCAGCCCCGCCTCCCTGGCCGCCTCGATCACCACGTCGGCGAGCAGCGTGCGCTGCGCGTACGGCGTGCCGTCCGCCTGGTGGTGCACGTAGTGGAACTCGCCCACGGTGCGCACGCCCGCACCCGCCAGCTCACGGAACGCCACGAGGCTCGCGGCGCGGATCGACTCGGGCGTCAGCGACGACGCCAGCGCGTACATCTGTCCGCGCCACGTCCAGAAGTCGTCGGTCACGTTCACCCCAGGCGTGGTCGCGGGGCCCCTCCCCCGCGGCATCGGTCGCTGCGCCCGCCCGCGCATGGCCCTCTGGAACGCGTGCGAATGCGCCGTCGTCAGCGCCGGCAGTCGCAGGGTCCCGTCGGGAGAGCGGACGAGCACGCGCGTCCTCTACTGCCGCATCACCGTGGCGCTCGAACGCGTCACGTAGAAGAACGGCGGCCATTGCCGGTAGTAGTCCGCGTGGACGATGGGCGTGCCCTCGGCCGACACGTCCTGTCCGACGGCGCCGACGATGCGCAGCAGCGAGCGTTGCCCGACCGCGCGCGGTCCCACGTCGTCGTCGCCGCGGAGCACGACGAGCGCGGTGACCGCGCCGAAGTCCTTGTCGCTCACCGTGACGCGGCACGAGTCGTCGTCGTTCTCGTTCTGGCAGAGGTTGCGGGGCTCCAGGCGGCGCACCGACATCTTGAGGAGCGCCGCACCGCCCGGCCCCGCGCTGCGGCTCTCGACGACGCCGAAGAGGACCGTCTTGCCCTTGCGCCACTGGTCCGGCTGGCGCTCGACCATGACGGGGTCGTACTCACGCGCGCCCGAGGCGGCCTTGGTCTCGTCGTCGAGCTCGACGTATCGCGGCGCGTGCCCGTACGGGCCCGCGCTATGGCAGCCCGCCAGCAGCAGCGCCGCCAGGCCGAAGGGAACCAGAGACTTCATCGCCCCCCACCATAGTCAAACCGCCTCCGTTTTGCGCCGGCTCCATGTGCGCAGCGCCATTTCAGCGGCCACGAGGGCCAGGAGCACGAAGGCGATCGGGCCGCTCACGTCGACGGCCGCCCGATGCTCGCCCATGCCCTCCCCGCCTGTGCTGCCGCTCGCCGCGCGAGGCCGCAGGTCGAGCTCGCGGGCGTCCGGAGCCGCCACCCTCGTCTCGGCCTTGCCGTCCACGGTGATGCGGTAGACGCCGACGAGCGGCGGCACCACGCGGGCGACGCCGTCGTCGCGCCCCACGGAGATGGCGCCGGCGGGTCCCTCGACGGCGACGTCGTGGGCGCCGGGGAGCTTCCACGCGGTGCCGACGTCGCTGCGCCGGGGCGCCGCGTGCTCGCGGGCCGCCGTGGTCCACGCGTCGAGCATCGAGAGGAACGCCGGCCGCAGCGGAAGGTCGCTCGCGTCCGGGGAGAACGGCAGGGTCACGATCCACACCTCGCCGCGGCCGATGGCCCGGCGCGCGATGAGAGGCGCCCCGTCGGTCCAGCGAACGAGCGGCTCCCAGGCGCCGACGTCCTCGGGCGCCAGGGTCGCGCGGCGCGTCGTCGAGAGGTCGGTGAGGCTCTGCGCCGACTCGGCCAGCGCGTCGACTGCGCTCGCGGTGTCTGCGCCGTGCGCGCTCGTCTCGGTCCACGCCACGGCGTGCGCGAGGACCGGCTCGAGGGACGCGCCGAGCGGCGCGCTCGACACGTGCGGGCCGAGGGCGAAGAGAGCCACGCCGCCGCCGTCGAGGAACGCGCCGAGCGCGTGACGCTGCTCCGGCGTGAGGCCCGGAGGGTCGTCGAGCAGCACGCCGATCGTGCCGGCGAGGTCCTCGGCGCGATCGGGGAACGCGGGCATCGGGCGGACGTCGACGTCGAGCTTGAGCGCCGACAGCGCCTGCTCGACGATGGGCGCCCCGCCCGTCGCCACGGTCTCGTCGGCGGCGTCGGCGATCACGGCGACCCCGCCTCGGGCGGCCTCGGTGAGGACCGGCGCGACGTCGTCGCTCGCGACCGCGTCGCTTCCGGAGAGGCGGGCGCGCACCGGCGAGGCGGCGTCGCCGGGAAGCAGGACGGTGGCGTCGGTGTCGGCGCCCGCGGGGGGCGGCGCGTGGCCCAGGACCTTGCCGTTCGCGTCCTCGACCACCAGGTCGCGCCCCGCCGCGGTCGCGCCGGGCCCGCACGTGACGTGAACGCGGACGCGGGCGCCACTGCGATCGGCACGCATGACGGCGCAGTCGGGGATCGCCCCCCGCAGCTCCGGCAGGGCGACCCACACGGGAACGGGTCCGCCCTCGCCGATGGGTGGGCCGTCGGGCCGACCGTCCGCCAGGTCGCTGAGGACCACGATGCGCCGATCGACCTGAGGAAGAGACGCCACGAGCCCGCGCGCCAGCGCCAGCGCGCCGTCGAGGTCCGTCGCGCGGTCGCTCTCGGCGAGGCCGTCGACGACGGCGCGCGCCGCATCGAGGTCCGTCGTGGCCGCGAGGGCCACGCGCGCCGGCGTGCCGGCGAGCACGACGGCCACCGCGTCTCCCTCGCGCGCCGACGCGAGCAGCTCGCGCGCGCCGTCGCGGGCCCGCTCGAACCGCGAGCGGCCGCCGGACGGGCGCGCGCGCATGCTCATCGAGTCGTCCACGACGAGGGCCATCGCGACCGAAGCGCCCCCCGAGCGCTGCAGCGACAGACGCGAACAGCGGACGAACGGGGTCGCGCCGAGCAGGGCGAGCAGCACCACCGCCGTGGCGCGCGTCGCGAAGAGAGCGCGGTCCTCGAGCCTGGAGCGACGCCTCGCCTGCGGCGGAGCCGGCGGGACGAGGCGCGCCGGCGGGAAGGGCTGCTCCTCGGCGCTGCGGCGGCGCAGCCTGTGCGCGAGCCAGGGTGCGACCACGAGCAGCGCGACGGCGAGCGCCAGCGTCGTGAGGAACGTCACGAAGGACGGGTAGCACGGGCGCTCGTGCTCGCGAAACGGCATGGGCTGGCGCGGCGCGGCGTTTGCTGCCGGTGCTGGGTCCATGAGGAGCCGTGTGCTCGCGTTCGTCGCGACGATGCTCGTGGCCCCCGCGGTGCCGGTGCAGCCGAGTCCGGGCGCGGCGACGGCGACGCAGCAGACGCCCGCGACTGCTCAGCAGCTCGCCCAGGCGTGGAGCTACATGATGATGCTCTACGCGATGCAGTCGATGGCCGGCGGGCCGCCGGTCACGCAGGCGCAGACCGAATCGATGGTGCACGACTACTTCACCAACGGAGCGAAGGCGACCGCGGTGCCCACGAGCGGGCCGGCCGCCGCCTACTTCCGCAACGGGGGCGAGGCGCTGGCGCAGGTGACCCTCGACATCGGGAACGCCACCCGGCCCGTCCCCGAGGCGGGCGCGCCGCCGCCCCCTGGGGGCACGACTCCGGCCGCCGCGTCAGCGGCGCCGACCGGGGCTGCGACAGCACCGCCGCCCACGACCGCCACCGCGGCTCCGACCGCGACGCCGGCCACGACCGCGACCGCGGCCCCGACAGCGACCGCGACCCCGACCCCGACCGCGAGCCCCGCGCCGACGACCGCGACGACGCCAGCGCCAGCGGCTCCGGCCGCGAATGCGACGCCGACGGCGGCACGTGCGCCCACCGGCGCAACGGGTCCCGTCACGGTCGTCGAGCCGGCGCCGGTTCAAGTCGCGCCGGTGCCGGCCCCCCTCACGCCGCAGACCGCGGTCCCTCACGCTTCCGGCGCAGCCTGGGCCGCGGTGTTCGCAGCCGGCGCGGCGCTGGGCGCTCTCCTCGTGGCGATCGGCGGCTGGCTGCGCTCACCGCGGCGAAACGTCGCCGCATAACGATTGCGCCGAGAGCGTGCCGCCGGTCACCTGACCGCTTCGACGATCGACCTCACGGTCGCGACCGCGTCGTCGGCGCTCGTGACGGCGAGAAAGCGCCCGCCGTGGCGAACCACGTCCTCGCGCCATTCCCGGGTGAGCTCCGCCATCGCCGCCAGGTACTGCTCGCGCGTCGTGTCGGCGTCCGTCTCGACGACCGACCCGCCCTCCAGCGCGCGCAGCCGCACGTGGCCGCCGTAGGGGAACTCCGCCTCCGCCGGGTCGAGCACCTGCGTCATGGCCAGCACACGCCCGCCCGTGCCGATGGCCGCGATCCGCTCCGCAGCGCCCGGGGGCAGGTCGACGAGGTCGCTCAGCACGACCACGATGGCCCCGCGCCTCGCACCGCGCGCGAGCGTCTGCATGGCGCGCTCGAGCGCGGCGGCATCGACGTGCACGTCGCCGCCCGCTTCGACGCCCTCGAGCGCCGCCACGATGCGCTCGAACTGCTCGCGCCCGCTCGAGCGCGGCACGGGGCGCGCGTTCGCGCCACCTCCGAACAGCGTGAGGCTCACCGGGTCGCCCCCGGCGAGCGCGATGCGCGCGAGCGCCGCCGCGACGACGGCCGCGTACGCGAGCTTCGCCCCGGGCGCGCGCGGCCCCCTGAAGCCCATCGAGGCTGACGCGTCGACGAGCAGGCACAGGTCGCGATCGGTCTCCGTCTCGAACTGCCGCACGACGAGGCGCTCGTGCCGCAGCAGCGATCGCCGGTCGAGCCACCTCAGGTCGTCGCCGGCGACGTACTCGCGGAAGCCGCCGAACTCGACGCCCGCACCGCGGCGCGCGCTCCTGTGCAGCCCCGCGTACACACCCTCGGCCACGAGCCTCGCGCGCAGGCGCAGCGGTCCGAGCTCGCCCCAGTCGATGGCACGACGGATGGGCCGGAGCCGTTCGCTCAAGGCGCCTCAGGGCACCTGCACGTCGGGAGGCAACGGCCCGCCGAGCTGCGGCTTGCCCGAGTCGAGCATGTCGCGCGCGAGCGTGACCTCGCTCAGCTCGAGCCCGGTGCCCGCGACCACCTGGCGCAGCAGATCGTCGCCTCCCTTGGTGTCGCCGGCCGCGCGGTGATCCATCGCGTCGTAGAAGAGCGCCTCGTACCTCTGGATGGGCGTCGTCGCGCGGGCGATGAGCTCGTCCCCCTTGAGCTTGCCCTCGCCGAAGCGCGCGAGCGTCGCGACCCAGCGTCCGTCGTCGGGCACGGAGGCGAAGACGCGCTCGGCGGCGCCGTCGGTCGGCGCGTGCAGCTGTCGCTCGAGGAGCCTCACCCACAGCGCGAAGTAGACGAGGTCCGCGTCGTCGAGATCCGCCGCGAGCGCGCGCTGCAGCCCCTCGCGCGCCGCCGTGAGATCGCCGCGCACGAAGGCCCGCCCGACCACGAGCTCCACCGTCTGCGTGACCTGGCGCTTGTCGCCGGGGGCCGCGGCGTAGGCACGCTCGAGCGCGCGCTGCGCAGGCTGTGCCGCGCCGTAGCGATCGAGCACGCGCGAGAGCACGCGCTCCACGCGCGCGCGCGCATCGGCGTCCTGCACGTTGCGGGACTGCACGAGCTGCTTGAGCGCGTCGTTCAACGGCGTGCGCGCGGCGGCCACGTCGCCCTTGTCGCGCGTCACGTCGCTGATGGTGAGCAGGATCTCGCCGCGCAGCGCCGGATCGTGCGTCGCGTCGTTCGCTTCGAGCGCGTCCCTGAGGTGTCCGAGCGCCGCCTGCGTCTTGCCGTCGCGCCACTCGATGCGGGCGAGCGCGAGCAGCACGCTCCCGGTCTTCTCGTCGGCGACCGATTGCTCGAAGTACGTCCGCGCGTCGTCGATCCGCCCCTCGCGCAGCTCGATCTCGCCCATCGCCGCGCGCACGCGCGCCGAGCTCGGGTGCACCTTGGCGGCGACGATGCGGTCAGAAGCGATCGCCAGCACCGGCTGCGCCGCCCGGAACGCGCGGCGTGCGGCGTCCGGGTCGCCGGCGTCCTCTTCGCTCACCATGGCGTCGAGCGACAGCGCGAGCGCCTCGCTCAGCACGCGCACCTCGGGATGCGCGCGCACGGCCTCGCCGAGAACCGCCGGCGTCGCCTCGGCCATCCCCAGCTCCTCGAGCGCGACCCCGAGCGTCAGCGCCACCTCGGGAACCGTCGGGTCGAGCCGGAAGCACTCGCGCGCGACCCCGAACGCGGCCGCGCCGAAGAGGTCGCGATCGTCGACGAAGTCCTCGTTGTCGTGCGACGGCTCGCGCCCCGCGAGCGGGCGGAGCTGGTGCAACAGGTCGATGCATCGATCGACGCTCGTCTCCTGTGCCGCCGCCTCGAGCGCGCCCGCGAACTGCGGCCGCTCCGACTCGAGCAGCTCTCGCGCACCCGCCTTGTCGACGGCGGCCAGGGCGCCCGCCGCGTCCCCGTCGTGCAGGTACAGCGCCGCGAGCACGACGGGCCCCGTCTCGAGCGCGCGCCACGCCTCGGCGCCCTCTTCGCGCGGAGGCTGCACGCGGTTCTTGCGGAACTTGTCGCGCAGGGCGATGGCGCGCTTGATCCACTCGGTCGTCGCGTCGCTCGCCTCGGCCAGCGCTTCGCGGCTCGGCTCGAGCAGCCGCCGGTGCACCTGCACGCGCTCGACGCCGCCGGCGCTCGCGACGGGGCCGCCCTCGGCGATCGCGTCGCGCGTCCAGCGGTCGATCGCGTCGACGTGCGCGCGCACGTCCGGCCGCTCGGCCTCCGGCGCCATCTGCAGCAGGAGGTCGTACACGGCGCGCGCGCGCCCCTCGTCGCCCTTGACCGACAGCTCGTGCGCAGCGGCCCGCAGCGCATCCGAGCCGCGCGGGCCGAGGAGCCCCTGCGCCGCCTCCCCCACGCGCACGAGGTACAGGCCGCCGCTCACCGCGGCGAGCCCCCGTTCGCCCGCGCGCACCTTGAAGCGCGCGTCGGCGCGAGTCATCTGCCGGCTCTCGACGGCGCGGAGACGCGTCGCACGCTCGGGCGTGCCGGGATCGCTCACGAGAAGGTCGTGCACGGCAGCGGCGAATCCGTCGTCGCCGACCTCGGCGACGGCTGGGCCGACGCGCTCGGCGTGCGCGGCGCCGCCCGCGGCGCCACCTCTGGCGGCGCATCCCGTGATCCAAGGCGCCGCGACGATGGCCGCGACCACGCCCAGCTGTCCGGTCCGGCGCATCATGTCACCCGTTGGAGTCTACACGTCGCCGGGGCTTGGGCGAGCGCCCAGGCCAAAGGGTCAGAATGCGACGTCGACGCCCAGCCGCAGCCCCACGAAGCCGCCGTCGCCCGGCGGTCCCGTGAACGGGATGATGACCCCGAGGTACGGGCGCACGGGCCCGAATCGGAGAACGGCCTGCGGCTCGATGGCAACCGTCGTCTTCTTGTCGTCGTCGGCACCGGCGTACCCGACATTGACCCAACCGCGGAGGGCAATCTCGAATTCCTTGTGGACCCAGTAGCCCACCCGCAAGCCCCCGACGAGCTCCCCGACGTAGCTGTTGGTGAGCGAGCTGGACGTGGCCACCAGGTTCTCGATCTTCAGGTACGGCTCGAGGCTCAGCCCGTGGGTGCGATAGAGCAGCCCCACCTTCGGGATGATGCCGAGGCGATGCGGCTCGAAGAGCGCGTTGTCCTCGTAGCCGCGCGCCGCCGCGGCCGCGCGGTTGAGCGACCAGCGGTCGTAGGCGCTCTGGTCGACGCTCGTCGCGAGGGCGTTCAGATCGGGCGGCACCTCGGTGCCTGCCGACGTGGGCAGCGCGATGCCGAGAGATCCGGTGAGCCGCAGCCCCTGCGCGACGCGCCCGCCATACGCGCCCTCGAGCTCGAGGTTGCCGAACGACGTCGCTGATCGGCCGGGCGACCCGTCGGGAGAGAAGCCGGCGAAGGTGAATGGCAGCCGCGCGCCGACTTCGATGTGCTCGGCGACCTCCACGCCTCCTCCGAGGATGAAGGACTGAACGTTGGACGGGACCTTCTCGTCGTACGTGTAGTTGGGTACGGGCTGCGCGCCGGTCGGCGAGTTCAGCACCGCGAAGGGCACCTTGCCCCAGCCGAGGACGAGGTCGAGGCCGGCCTTGCCCACCTCTTCGTGCTTCCCCTCGCCCTCCTTGGCCTCGCCCTCCCCCTTGGCTTCGGCCCCGCCCTCCTTGGCCTCCCCCTCCTCGTCGGCATGCGCCGGCGTCGCGCGCGCGGTGAGAGCCAGCAGCCCCGCGGCCACGGCGGCCGCACCCATCATCCAAGAGTGGTCCCTCGTCCTCATCGTCTCCGGTTGTCGCGCCGTCCGGGGTGTCTTGTCCAGTAATGGACGAGCTGGCCCCGCAGAAAGATGCCCGGGCGCCGGGGCGTTACACTGGTGCCCCATGGCGCACGCGCACGTCCTCGTCGTCGACGACGAGCCCTCCATCCTGACGACGCTGCAGAAGGCCCTCTCGGTCGAGGGCTATGCCGTGGATGTCGCCGGCGGGGTCAAGGTGGCCGAGGAGAAGCTGAAGAAGCGCACCTACGACCTGTGCCTCTTCGACGTGATGCTCCCGGACGGCGACGGCGTCGAGCTGCTCGAGCGGATGCGCGCCGGAAAGGCCGACACGCCCGTCATCATGATGAGCGGCCACGCGACGATCGACACGGCGGTGCGCGCGGTGCGCGTCGGCGCACTCAACTTCCTCGAGAAGCCCCTCAACACCGATGCGCTGCTCATCGCCGTCGAGACGGCGCTGCGCCTGACGCGCGCCGAGGCCGAGGCCCGGGATCTGCGCCGCGCCGCCGGGGCGACCGGAGAGCTCGTCGGCGAGAGCCCCGCCATCAAGAAGCTCGTCGAGCAGATCGGGCGCGCGGCCAAGAGCAGCGCCAGCGTGCTCGTGACCGGCGAGCGAGGCACGGGCAAGGAGCTCGTCGCCCGCGCCATCCACACCCTGAGCCCGCGCGCCAAGGGACCGCTCGAGAAGCTCAATTGCGCCGCGCTGCCGTCGGAGCTCATCGAGTCGGAGCTCTTCGGCCACGAGGCGGGCGCGTTCACGGGCGCGACCAAGCAGCGTCGCGGCAAGTTCGAGCGCGCCTCGGGAGGGACCCTCTTCCTCGACGAGGTGGGCGACATGCCGCTGCCCATGCAGGCGAAGCTGCTGCGCGTGCTGCAGGAGCGCGAGATAGAGCGTGTCGGCGGCAGCGAGACCCTGATCGTCGACGTGCGCGTCGTCGCAGCGACCAACCGCGACCTGCTCGCCGCGTGCGAGAGCGGCGCGTTCCGCGCGGACCTCTACGACCGGCTCAACGTGCTGCCGCTGGCCATCCCGCCGCTCCGGGCCCGGCGCGAGGACGTGCCCCTGCTCGCGAGGCACTTCCTGGCCCTCGCGTCGGCCTCCAACGACCGCCGCGACATGGTGCTCGACGACGGGGCCATCGCCGCCCTCGGCGCCTACGCGTGGCCCGGCAACGTGCGGGAGCTGAAGAACGTCATCGAGCGCCTGGTCATCCTCACTCCGGACGCCTCCCCGGCGAGGGGCGAGACCATCATCTACGCCGACGACGTGGCGGCGTGCTTGCCGGCGGGAAACAGCGCCAAGACCGCAGGCTTGTACCGGCCCGGCGTGCCGTTCCGCGTGCTCGTCGACGAGGCGGAGCGTGTGGTCATCCAGGAGGCGCTCGCCCACCACGGCGGGCAGATGGCCGCCACCGCGCGCGCGCTCGACCTGGAGAGAAGTCACCTCTACAAGAAGGCGCGAGCCCTCGGATTGCGAGGCAAAGAGGACGAGCCCGAAGGCTGAAGCCTGGTAGTCTTGCACAGTCCCCGGAGTGGGCCTGTGGCCGCTGCGACCCCGACGTCCCCAACGCGCTCGTTGCAACAACCGGCCGCCAACGTGACGGGTCCGCGCAAGGCGTGGACCGACCGGAACGTCGTCGACCAGGACGTCGAGGAGCGCCGCTTGGCGTTGCCCAAGATGTTCGGGTTCGTCCTCGCGGGGTGGACCCTCTTCGGGCTCCTCGACATCTACATCGCGCTCGTGGCGTCTCCGTCGACGCCGCGCATCTGGATGCTCGGGTGGCGCATCGTGGGCACCATCCCACCGCTCGTCGGCTGGCTCGTCACGCGCAAGCGCCAGAAGGTGGACGGCGTCTCCACGTCGCTGGAGGTGACGACGTACCTGACGCTCGCGTTCTGCCTCGCGATGCGCGCGCTGCGATACGGAGGGCTCGACAGCCACCTCGTCAACGGCATCTCGCTGCTCGTCATCATCCAGACGATGGCCGTGCCCACGCGCTGGCCCCGCACGGCGCCGGTCGTCATCGCAACGTACGCGATCTATCCGCTCGTCTTCGCCGTCGCGAGCGCGTTCGATCCGGGCATCGCGGCGCAGTGGCACTCGGAGGCGCTGTCGGGCTTCGTCGTGGACTATGCCGTCGTCGCGTCGTGCGCCATCGGCGGCGTCATCGGGGGACACATCATCTGGGGGATGCGCAAGCAGCTCTATTACGCGCGGCGGCTCGGACGCTACCGCCTCAAGGCGCGAATCGGGCACGGCGGCATGAGCGAGGTGTGGCTCGCGTGGGACGACGTGCTCCGGCGCGACGTGGCCCTGAAGATCCTCGAGCGCGCCGCGGCGAGCGACGCGGTCGCCGTCCGTCGGTTCGAGCGCGAGGCGATGGCGGCGAGCGGCCTCCAGAGCCCGCACACCATCCGCGTGTTCGACTTCGGCGCGAGCGACGACGGCGTCTGGTTCATGGCGATGGAGCACCTCGAGGGCGTGGACCTGGGGTCGCTCGTCGACGAACTGGGGCCGCTGCCGGTGGCGCGTGCGCTGCAGTTCGCGCGTCAGGCGTGCGCCGCCCTCAGCGAGGCGCACGACGTCGGCATCGTCCACCGCGACGTGAAGCCGGACAACCTGTTCGTCTGCCGCATGGGCGACGACGCGGACTTCCTCAAGGTGCTCGACTTCGGCATCGCGAAGATCGAAGGCGCCGACGAGGACGCCTCGGTCACGCGCGCCGGCTGGGTGCACGGGACGCCGGCGTACATGTCGCCCGAGGTCTGCAACGGCGCACAGGCCGACGCGCGGAGCGACGTGTACTCGCTGGGAGCCGTGATCTACTTCATGCTCTCGGGCACGCCGCCGTTCACGGCGCCGACGGCGGCTGCCGTCATGGTCGCTCACGTCAACGATCCGCCCGAGCCGCTGCGCAGGCGCGTGCGCGGGGTGCCGTCGGACGTCGAGGCGGTCGTGATGCGATGCCTGCAGAAGAGCCCCGCGCAGCGATATCTCAGCGCCCGCGAGCTCGACGAGGCGCTCGCCCGCTGCGGCGACGCGCTCGCGTCGACGGGGGAGCGTGCGGTGGTCGCGGGGGCGCTGGCGCGGACGGTCACGGAGGAGCCCGAGGGTCGATCGAGACCGTTGCTCCGGATGCGGAGCGACCGGCGGGACGACGACGACGCCAAGACCCTCGAGCGACAGTCCGTTCGCCGCGGAATGAAGTCACGCTGAGCCCCGGCGGCGTCCTTCACCTCGCTGAAAGACGCTTGCTCCTCGCTGCACGACGCCGGCACCTCGCTTCGAGCGCCCGGAAGCTTCCTTCCGGACGCTTTCTAGAAGATGTCTTCCACGAGCCCCGGCTGGTCGGTCATCTGGTTCATCTGGCCGTTGCCCAGCTGACCGTAGGTGTCGTCGCCCCAGCACCACACGCTGCCGTCGCTCCTGAGCGCGCAGGTGTGGCCCTGACCTCCGCTCACCTGCACCGCGCCGGTGAAACCCAGGACCTGCACCGGAAGGTCCGAGCTCGCGGTGTTGCCGTTGCCGAGCTGACCGCTCGTGCCCATTCCCCAGCACTGCACCTTGCCACCGGTCACGACGGCGCATGCGTGGTACCAGCCGCCCCCCAGCGACTGCACCGACTGCAACCCGCTGACGGCGACGGCGGTCGCGGAGCTCATGGAGGCTCCGTTGCCGAGCTCTCCGTCCGGGCCGTAGCCCCAGCACTGCACCGCGTTGCCGGTCATGAGCGCACACTCCGTGTCGAGCTGCCCCGCGAGCGAGGACGCACCGGCGAGCCCCGAGACGGCGACCGGCACGTCGGAGTCGGCGCCCATCATCCCGTTGCCCAGGCTGCCGTACGCGCCGTAGCCCCAGCACACCACCGACTGGTCTTGCTTCACCGCGCAGTCCTGGCCAGAGCCGACGCCGAGGGCGACTGCGTCGGTGAGCCCGGAGACGGCCACCGGGGTCGGCGAGTCGGCGCTCGCGCCGTTGCCGAGCTCCCCGTCCTGGCCGTACCCCCAGCAGACGACGGCGCCGCCCTGGCGCAGGGCGCACGCGTGATAGCCGTCGGCGCCGATGGCCGTCGCATCGGTGAGGCCCGTCACCTGCACCGCGGTGTTCGCCTGGTTCGTCGTGCCGTCGCCGTTGTCGCCGTTGGCGCCGTGGCCCCAGCACATGACCGTGCCCCCCTTCATCAAGGCGCACGTGTGGCCCCAGCCCGCGACGACCTGGGTGGCGCTGGTGATCCCCGTGACGTTCACGGGGTAGGCGGATGCGGTGGTGGTGCCGTTGCCGAGTTGCCCGGTGTCGTTGGCGCCCCAGCACGCGACGGTCCCGTCCTGGCGCAGCGCGCACGTGTGCCGGTCCCCCGCTGCGATGGCGACCGCAGGCGGTCCGCCCGCGTCGTAAGGCGCGTCGCCGTCGAACCCGTCTCCGGCCGCGTCCGCTGGGCCGCCGCCGTCGGGGGCGACGTAGACGTCCTGCGCGCCCGTCTCGGGGGGCCCGTACGCGTCGGCGCCGCCGCCCTCGGGCGAGCCGTTGCCCGTGTTTCCGGCGTC
>DATJYG010000261.1:0-11117 GCA_035499695.1 Polyangiaceae bacterium | reverse complement strand
CTCGTGGTAAGCGGGCCGCACCATGAGCACAGCGTTCACGCCGCCTCAGGGGGGGCAGCCGATCACCATGGGCGCGGAGATGAAGCTCCACGTGCCCGACAACCCCATCATCCCGTTCATCGAGGGCGACGGCACCGGTCGCGACATCTGGCGCGCCAGCGTGCGCGTGCTCGATGCGGCCGTGCAGAAGGCCTACGACGGCAAGCGCAAGATCGCCTGGTACGAGGTGTACGCCGGCGAGAAGGCGTTCCAGAAGTTCGAGAACTGGCTGCCCGACGGCACGGTCGACGCGTTCCGCCAGTACCTCGTCGGCATCAAGGGCCCGCTCACGACGCCGATCGGCGGCGGCATCCGCTCGCTCAACGTGGCGCTGCGGCAGCTGCTCGACCTCTACGTGTGCCTGCGTCCGGTGCGCTGGTTCAAGGGCGTGCCCAGCCCCGTGAAGCGTCCGCAGGACGTCGACATGGTGATCTTCCGCGAGAACACGGAGGACATCTACGCGGGCATCGAGTTCGAGGCGGAGACCGACGCGTCGCGGAAGATCCTCGCGTTCCTGGAGAAGGAGTTCCCCAAGGACTTCAAGAAGGTCCGCTTCCCGGGCACGGCGGGCATCGGCATCAAGCCGGTGAGCCGCGAGGGAACGGATCGCCTCGTGCGCGCGGCCATCAAGTACGCGGTCGACAACAAGCGCAAGAGCGTCACCTTCGTGCACAAGGGCAACATCATGAAGTTCACCGAGGGCGCGTTCATGCGATGGGGCTACGCCCTCGCGCAGCGCGAATTCGGGGACAAGACGTACACGTGGGACCAGTGGGAGAAGACGAAGGCGGCCAAGGGCGAGGATGCGGCCAACGCCGAGCAGAAGGTGGAGCTCGAGAAGGGCAAGGTCCTCATCAAGGACGCCATCGCCGACATCACGCTGCAGCAGACCTTGACCCGCGCGCGGGAGTTCGACGTCATCGCGACGCTGAACCTCAACGGCGACTACCTGAGCGACGCGCTCGCGGCGCAGGTCGGGGGCATCGGCATCGCTCCGGGCGGCAACATCAACTACGTGACCGGGCACGCCATCTTCGAGGCGACGCACGGCACCGCGCCGAAGTACGCGGACCTCGACAAGGTGAACCCGGGCAGCGTGATCCTCAGCGGCGAGATGATGCTCCGCCACATGGGCTGGAAGGAAGCGGCCGACCTCGTCATCAAGGGGATGGACGGCGCCATCGCCAGCAAGCGCGTGACGTACGACTTCGCGCGGTTGATGGAAGGCGCCACGGAGCTGAAGTGCTCCCAGTTCGGCGACAACATCATCGAGCACATGTGATGCTCGATGCGGCCCCACCCACTGGTCATCGCCGAGTCGATTGCCCAGTGGGGGGAGCCGTTCGTCGAGTTAGCCATCTTCGGGACCGCTGACGCCGCGGCGATCGCGGCGCAGGTGGACTCGTTCTGCCGCGAGCATCTCGGTGCGGGCGTCGCAGGGGCGCTCTTCGAGTACGCGAGCATCGGCAACGTGCACGGGCTCGTGCTCGAGGACGGCCGGAGGGTCGTGCTCAAGGCGCACCAGCCGACGATGGAGCTCGCTCACCTCAGGGCGGTGCAGCGGTGCGTGCGGCACCTGAGCGACGCAGGCTTCCCCGCCCCGCGGCCGCTCGTGGAAGTAGCGCCGCTCGCGCGCGGTCACGCCTGGGTGGAGGAGATGCTCGACCGAGGCACGTGGGAGGATCCGCATCGCCCGGACGTGCGGCGCGCGATGGCGGAGGGACTCGCCGAGGTCGTGCGTCTCTGCGAGCGGGTCGCCGACGTCGAGGGTTTGCGATGCGAGCCGCTTGGATCGGTACCCGAGGGACGCCTCTGGCCGGTGCCGCACAGCAAGCTGTTCGACTTCGAGAAGACCGCGAAGGGAGCGGAGAACATCGACGCTCTGGCTCGCGCAGCGCGCGAAGTGCTTGCGCGCGGGGATCGGGGCCCGCGTGTCGTGGGTCATCACGATCTGCGGGCCGAGCACGTGCGGTTCGAGCGTCGCGGTGGGGTCCCGGTCCTCGTGGCGACGTACGACTGGGACAGTCTGATGCTGAGTCACGAGACCAGCCTCCTCGGCGTCAACGCGCACGCGTTCGCCGCTGATTGGTCCACCGATCCTCCTCGCGTGCGTCCCGCGCCATCACTCGACGAGGCCCGCGCTTACGTCGCCGAATACGAGCAAGCGCGTGGCCATCGGTTCACGAACGAGCAGAGGCTATGCGTCGGCGCATCGTTCGCCTACGCGGTGGCATACACCGCCCGCTGTGGGCACGCGCTCGGAGGGTCGGTCGAAGAAGGCAGCTTCGGTGCCCTGGCTCGACGTGGCGAGGCGCTGCTTCGCGGCTGGTCCTGAGGTCCGGAGCTCGATTCCGTCGGTCCCGGACTCGGTTCCGTTGGTTCTGGGCTCGAGTCCGTCGGACCCGGACTCGATTCCGTTGGTCCTCAGCTCGATTCCGTCGGTCCCGGGCTCGGTTCCGTCGGTCCTGGGCCCGGTTCCGTTGGTCCTGGGCTCCAGTCCGTCGGTCCCGGACTCCATTCCCTTGGACCCAGACTCGGTTCCGTCGGTCCTGGGCTCGGTTCCGTTGGGCCCACGCTCGATTCCGTCGGACCCGGGCTCGACTCCGTCGGTACTGCCGTCTGTTCCGTTGGTCCCGCGGCTGGTTCCTGCGGTCCCGGCCGTCCGCAATCTACCGCGCGCAGCCGCAGCAGATGCTGGGTCGTGATCCGGTGCGTGGTACGCTCGAGTGTCGTGACCGCGGCGCCCCGACCCGGCAGCATGCTCGGTCGTTACGAGATCCTCGAGCCCTTCGCGCAGGGCGGCATGGCGACCATCTACCTCGGTCGCTTGCGCGAGCCGGCGCGGCTGGTCGCCCTGAAGCTCGTGAAAGAGGAGCTGGCCGCGCGCCCCGAATACGTCGACATGTTCCGGGACGAGGCCAAGATCCTCTCCAAGCTGAAGCACCCGAACATCGTGGAGACGCTCGAGGCCGACGTCGTGAAGGGACGTCCCTTCATCGCCATGGAGCTGCTGCTGGGCCGGTCGGTGGCGGACCTCTGCGACGCGTGCGAGGCGCGCAAGACCCGCTTTCCGTTTCACCTGGCCGCGTGGATCGGCGCGCGCGCCGCCGATGCGCTGCACTACGCGCACGAGCTCACCGACGAGGACGGCGTCCGGCTCGACGTCATCCATCGCGACGCCAACCCTTCGAACATCCACGTCACGTACGACGGCCAGATCAAGCTCATCGACTTCGGGCTGGCGCGGTCGCGGCGGCGCGTGACGCGGAGCAGCCGGGGGATCATCAAGGGCAAGGTCCCGTACCTGTCACCGGAGCAGATCGACATGCGCGAGGTCGATCACCGCTCGGACCTGTACACACTCGGCGCGGCGCTCTGGGAGATGACGACCGGGCGTCGCCTCTGGAAGCGCGACACGGACGTGGAGACGGTGCTCGCCATCCGCGAGGGCGTGGTCCCCGACCCCACGTCGTTCATCGAAGGCTATCCGGACGAGCTCTGGGCCATCGTGTGGGAGGCGCTCATGCCCCGGAGCGATCACCGGTACCGCGACGCCGCGTCGATGGCGCGTGATCTCGACGCGTTCGTGCAGGTCACGGCGCCCGGCGCGTCGATGGCGATCCGCGCTTCGGCGTTCGTCGAGGAGCTCTTCCCCGGTGAGGCCGCGCGACGTCTGGCCTGGGTCGCGTCGAAGGAGATCGCGTGAGCGCCCAGCCGCACCGACTTCACTGTGTCGGCGGCAGGTGTGCCACGAGCTTTTCGAGCTGCACGAACGCCGTGGCGCTGGCGCTTCCGTCGAGCGGTGTGGCGCGAACCGTCGCGTAGCCCAGCGCCGGAAGATCGGGGCCCGGCGTGAAGGTCCCACCGGAAGGACTGATCTGCCCGATGGTCGCCCCGCCATCGACCGACCAGCTGACCTGCTTGTTCGCCGTGAAGGTCTGCCTGCCCGTGGAGGTCATCGCCGCCACCGGTGGCGTCACCACGAGCGCGGCGGACGGAGCGTGCAGCGACTCGATCTGGGCGAGATAGTTCGACGTCGCTCCGCATCCGATGGGAGAGGCATAGCCGGGAAGGGGGACGAATTCGTCGAGCTGCAGGTTCACCTGCTGCACGGTGTACGTCCTGGACGTGGCGAAGAGCGGTCCGTTGCACATCGTCGTGGGGTCGAGCGGATCGAGGAACGTGTCCAGGTTCGCGTCCTGACCGGCGCTGATGGTGCCGACGGCGAGGCCGTTGGCCGCCGCTTCGACGTGCGCGATCCAGTTGCTCACATCCTGGCCGGGGACGAAGGCCCGGAATTCGTCCTCGCCTGCCAGCCCCACCGTGAAGCTGGGGCCGGGGTCCGAGGGCACGAAGTCGAAGTCCTTCGTGACCGATTGAAAGACGACCGTGCCGTTGCCCTGGGGGGTCGACGAGCTGGAGGTGAGTGAGTCCGTCAGCGCGCCGTCCCGCGCGACGCTCACGCCGACGAACGCCATGTCGGCCTTCCCGCGCGGATTCCCCTGCGTGACGGTGATCGAGAGCTGCCGGTGGGCGCTCGTGTCGAAGGACTGCGTCGCGGCCGTGGCCAGGTGATTCCCCAACGAGTCGGCCAGGAAAGCGTTGAGCGCGTTGCCTGGCGCACCGGGCGGCGCGGTGAACGTCAGGACGCCCGTCTGCGTCGAGTAAGCCGGCACGCTGATGAACCAGCTCGTCGTCGCGTTCGTTCCACCCACCGACCGGAGCACGTTGCCCTGCACCGATCCCGAGACGGTCTTGCTCGTCCGGTTCGTCACCGTGAAGAGCGCCGTGACCGGGCTCCCTTCCTCGGGGACCGCAGGCTCGATGCTGTCGATCGAGAACCTCAACAAGGAGATCATCAGGTCCGCGCCGCGCGACTCGGTCGCCTCCGTGGGGGTCGCGTCGGCCGCGCAGCCAGCCATCGCCGCCCCGAGCAGCAGCAGCACGGGGGCGCTCGTCGTCGTTCGTCGTCGCATTGGTTTCCTCCGACGCGACCCCCTAGCAGCGCGCATGCCGGCACGATCTCGCAGGGAATCCTACGAGATCCCCGGACTGCGCCGTAGCGCCGCGCGCTACACCGTTGCTGGCCGCGCTACTGCGCGCAGCCGCAGCAGATGCTCGACGTGATCTTTTGCAGGGCCATCTGCAGCGACGCGCCGTCTTCGGCCAGATAGAAGAGCGGCGCCCCCGAGGTGCTCGTCGCGGTGTAGCCGCCCGCGTCGCCCTTGGTGCACGGCGCGGGGAAGCCCGTGGCGGTCTCGCCGGCGCAGGCGACGTTGTCGAGCAGCTTCGTGTTCACCCCTTTTGCCCCGGCGTCCGCCGCGCCGAAGCCGACGACGAACGTCTTGATGCCCGATGCCGCGAGCTGCTGCGTGATGCCGACCACGTCGCCGCTGCACGTCTCGCCGCCGTCGGTGACGAGGAGCACGTACTGCGAGACGCCGCTCTTCACGATCGACGCGAGCTCCTTCTGCGCAGTGCCGAGGGCGAGCGCGATGGGCGTCGAGACGCAGAGGCGCATCGTCTCCGGGTTCAAGATGTTCGAGATGGTCATCCCCGTGTTCACCGCGGGCGTCACGAGGACCTCGCCCGCCTGGCACTGCGTGTTCGTCGATGCCGTCCCGCCGAGCAGGTTGGTCAGCGTCTCGCACTTGCCGGTGCCGCCGGCGTCGGTGATCACCTGCGGGTCGAGCGGGAACGGCTCCAGGCCGTAGGCGACCTTCTGGTCCATCGGCGGCGCGACCGCCGCCTTCACGGCCTGCGTCGCCAGGTACCACTTGGTGAGCATGTGACCGGCCATGTTGTTCGCCGGCTTCCCGCCGTTCGGCTCCGCGCTCATGCTGTCCGTGTGATCGAGCACGATGAGCATGTCGGGAGGGGTGCAGCTCCCGCCGTCGCCCCCGCCGCCGTCACCGAACGAGCCGCCGCTGCTGCTCCCCGAGGCGCCGCTGCTGCTGCCGGACCCGGCGCCGCTGCTTCCCCCGCTGCCTCCGCTGCTGCCGCCGCTCCCGCTGTCGGCGGTGAAGCCGCTGGTGTTGTTCGACGATCCGCAGCCGTACGCGACGGCCGCCCCGCAGGCCGCAACTGCCGAGACGAGAGCCAGACCCCACGGACGCATGGTGCTCAGGCTGCCACTGAGCTAGATCCCGCGCCATGCCCAACCGCAAGAAGATTGGCCTCATCGGAGCCGGCAACATCGGCGGCGAGCTCGCACGCCTCGTCGCGAACGAGGAGCTCGGCGACGTCTTTCTCTTCGACATCCCCGCGAAGGAGAACTTCGCGAAGGGCAAGGCGCTCGACCTCGAGCAGAACGGCGCCATCCTCGGCTACGACTCGAACATCCGCGGCACGGGGAGCTGGGCGGACCTCGAGGGCGCCGATGTCCTCATCATCACCGCGGGCATTCCGCGCAAGCCGGGCCAGTCGCGCGACGACCTGGTCGCGACGAACCTCCCCATCATCCGCGACGTGGCGAACAACGCGAAGAAGGTGTGCCCCAACGCCTTCACGATCGTCATCAGCAACCCGCTCGACGCGATGGTCTACGAGTACAAGCGCGTCGTCGGCGCGCCCAAGAGCATGGTCGTGGGCATGGCGGGAGTGCTCGACAGCGGGCGCTTCCAGCTCTTCCTCGCGCGCGAGGCGGGCGTCAGCGTCAAGGACGTGCGCGCGATGGTGCTCGGCGGCCACGGCGACGACATGGTGCCGGTGCTCTCGATGACCACGATCAACGGCGTGCCCGCGACGTCGCTCATCGCGAAGGACAAGCTGGAGAAGATCATCGACCGCACCCGCAAGGGCGGCGGCGAGATCGTCAACCTCATGGGCACGAGCGCCTACTACGCGCCGGCGTCGGCCGCCGTGCAGATGGCCAAGGCGTACCTGCGCGACGAGAAGCGCCTGCTCGCCTGCGCCGCCTACCTCGATGGCGAGTACGGCTACAAGGACCTGTTCATGGGCGTCCCCGTCGTCATCGGCGGCAAGGGCATCGAGCGCATCATCGACATCCCGCTGACCGAGGACGAGAAGGCGATGCTCGCCAAGAGCGCCAAGAGCGTCCAGGCCGTCGTGGACATCTGCAAGAAGGGCTGAGGTAGCCATTTTCTTGCCCGAGTAGGCTCCCCGTTGGCATCCATCGGGGTGATGCGCCGCCGTACGTTCCTGGCCGCCCTCGGTTCGTCGCTCCTCGCCGCCTCGGTCCCGCGCCTCGCGCGCGCTCAGACGAGCTTTCGCTTGAAGAGCGTGGCACGCGACAGCATGGGGACGACGCTGGTCCTCGGCCTGCCGCACGCTCCCTTTGCCGGCTTCGGCTACGACGATGACACGGTCATCGCGTTCGTCCCGGCGCACTACCGTTACCGGGCCGAAGAGGGCGTCGCGGCGCTCGTGCACTTCCACGGGCACAACTCGACCGCCGAGCGCGCCATGACCGCGCACGAGCTGCGCGAGCAGCTCGCCGACAGCCGGCAGAACGCGGTCCTGGTCGTCCCCCAGCTCGCCGTGTTCGCGGCGGACTCCTCGTGCGGCCGGCTCGAGGGCGCCGGCGGCCTCTCGCGCCTTCTCGCCGACGTCATCCCCGCGGCCGCTTCCACGGGCCGGGTCAGCCTCGGCGACTCCGGTTTCCCCGGGGACGCGCCGCTCGGCACCGTGTGCATCTCGGCGCATTCGGGCGGCTATCACGCGGCGGCGTGCTCCCTGCGCGCCGGCGGCGTCGAGGTGCGCGAGACGTACCTCTTCGACGCGCTCTACGCCGAATCCGACGCCTTCCGCGACTGGGTCGTCACCCGCATCGGCGAGCCGCTCCACCGGCGCCACAAGCTCGTCAGCTACTTCACCGAGGGCGGGACCACAGAGGTGGTAAACGAGGCGCTCCGCTCGCAGCTCGATCGCGCCGGCGCCCTCGTCGCGCACGAGATGCAGGAGGGGGAGCTCTCACGCCACGACCTGTCGCACGCCGAAGCCGTCTTCGTGCGCACGGGCCTCTGGCACTCGGCCGTCACGTGGGAGACCAACGCCCTGCGCGACGTGCTCTTCGCCTCGGCCCTGCCGCGGCACCTGCCGACCACCTGGTTCGCGAGCAAGACCGGCGCGCGCCCCCTCGAGCGCCGCCGCTAGACCGCTCTTTCACGGGCCGGCTATGTCACGGGACGTGACGTGACATAGCTCCGCGGAAGACGGGGCGTCGGACCGGCTACCCTCGGAGGCGTGGCGTACCCCGACCACCAGCTCTGGGCCCTCGCCGTCGGCGCGCCCGTCATCCGCACCGAGGGGCACGACGTCTCGCTGCTCGGCGGGCGGCGGAACGACGATCCGCAGAGCGTCGGTTGGTGCCAGTACGCGCTGAAGACCCTGTACGGCGTGGAGTCGCGCCCGCAGCTCGAGCGGGCGCTGACGTTTCTCTTCCAGCGCGCCGGCGGCCCGCCGGCCTGGGACCTCGCGCGCGCCGTCGCCGTCTCCGGTTGGGGCTTCCGCGCCGGGTTCTTCCAGGAGCTCGAGACCTGGCAACTCGTGATGACCGCCGCCGCCATGGTGCAGCGGGCCTACCCATCGTGGGACGCCTTCGCCGACGCCTACGAGGCGGGTCGCTCCGCGTGGGCGAAAGGCGCGCCTCACGAGCCCACGGCCAGGGCGCTCGCGTGGCTCCGCACCGACGCGGAGAGCCCCTGGAGGCGTCTGCCGTGGAGCCTCGATCTCGGCATCACGCTGTTCGACGCCAAGGCGGCCAAGGTGCGGTTCAAGCGCACGACGTGCCCGACCTGCGGCGCCCCGAAGCAGCGCCCGAGCCCGACGGCCTACGTGTACTGCGACTACTGCGGTGCGCTCTGCGACTTCGACTTCGCCCGGGCGTGCGAGAAGCCCCTCGAGCGCCCCGGGCCCGTCTACGAGCAGTTGCTCGCGGGTCTCGAGCCGTCGCTCGACGACGCGATGGCCCGCGGCGACGTCGACGCCTACCGCACCCTGCAGAGAGAGCTGTACGATGCGTACGTCGACGCCGCGCCGGGCTCTTGCTCTCCCCGCGTGCGCGACCCGGCATACAGGGCCAAGTACGTCGCGTGTGCCGCCGAGGGCGCGGTCGTCCGCGCCTTCGACGCGCAGTCGAAGGAGCACGAGGCGGCGGTCGCACGCGCCACCAAGGGGCTGGCCTTCGCGCAGCTCGCGCCAGGGGTGATCCGCGTGGCGACGCAGCCGTGGGAGGCGCTGGTCGACGCCGTCTTCGCGCAGCAGGAGTACGACGCGACGCTCTTCGACGCGCGCGGAATCTGGGAGCTGAACCCCGACGGGGCGTCGCGCGCGGTCCAGCGCCGCGCCGGCCTCTCGATGTTCGTCCAGGGCTGGTTGCCCATGCTCGAGGAGGCGCAGGCCCGAGCGCTGGTCGAGCGCGCAGGTCTTCGCGGCGAGTACGTCGAAGCGGATCCGGTGCAGGGGGAGACCAGGAGCTGCGGCAGCTGCGGCGGGCCGACGCTCGTGCTGCCCGGCGCCAAGCGAGTCGTCTGCGAGCACTGCGGGCGCAAGCTCGACGTCGTCGCCATGATGAAACCCTGCTAACTTGCGCGCGCCATGAAGATCCACGAGTACCAGGCGAAGCAGATCTTCGCCCGCTACGGCGTGCCCATCCCGCGCGGCTACCCCGCGTTCACGGTGGACGACGCCGAGAGCGCGGCCAAGAAGCTGGGGCAGGAGACCGGCAGCCCCGTCGTCGTCGTCAAGGCGCAGATCCACGCGGGAGGCCGCGGCAAGGGCGGCGGCGTGAAGGTCGCCAAGGGCGGCGCGGGCGAGGCGCGCGAGCTGGCGCAGAAGATCCTCGGCATGCAGCTCGTGACGCACCAGACGGGCCCGCAGGGCCAGAAGGTGCGCCGCCTGTACATCGAGCAGGGGCTCGACATCGCGCGCGAGCTCTACCTCGGCGCCGTCATCGACCGCGACCGCCGGCGCATCGCCTTCATGGCGTCCACCGAGGGCGGCGTCGAGATCGAGAAGGTCGCCGCCGAGACGCCGGAGAAGATTCTCACGGTGCACGTCGACCCCGCGGTCGGCTTCGCGCCCTACCAGGCGCGCGAGCTCGCGTTCGGCCTCGGCATCGGCGGCAAGGACACGCTCGGCAAGTTCGTGAAGCTCATGCGTGCTCTCTACGAAGTCGTCGTCAAGGAAGACTGCTCGCTCTGCGAGATCAACCCGCTCGTCGTCACCAAGGGCAACGACATCGTCGCCCTCGACGCGAAGATGAACCTCGACGACAACGCCGAGTTTCGCCACCCCGAGTGGCACGACCTCGAGGACAAGGACGAGGAGGACCCCGTGGAGCTCGAGGCGAAGGCCGCGGGCCTCAACTACGTGTCGCTCGACGGAAACGTCGGCTGCCTCGTCAACGGCGCCGGCCTCGCGATGGCGACGATGGACATCATCAAGCACTTCGGCGCCGGCCACGGCGTCGCGCCCGCCAACTTCCTCGACGTCGGCGGCGGCGCCAACCAGGAGCAGGTCACCAAGGCGTTCAAGATGATCCTCAAGAGCCCGAAGGTGAAGGCCATCTTCGTCAACATCTTCGGCGGCATCATGAAGTGCGACGTCATCGCCAACGGCGTCGTCGCGGCGGCGCGCGAGCTCGGGCTGAAGGTGCCGCTCGTCGTGCGGCTCGAGGGCACCAACGTGGAGCTCGGGCGCAAGATCCTCAGCGAGAGCGGGCTGGCCATCCAGGCCGCCGGCACCATGGCGGACGGCGCGCAGAAGGTCGTCGCCGCGATCGGAGGTGCGCGATGAGCGTCCTCGTCGGCAAGGACACGCGGCTGCTCGTGCAGGGCATCACCGGCAGCGCCGGCGGTTTCCACGCGAAGCAGATGATCGAGTACGGCACGCACGTCGTGGGCGGCGTGACGCCAGGGCGCGGCGGCGAGAAGTTCGAGGCCAACAAGACCGCGGTTCCCGTGTTCGACACGGTCGCGAAGGCCGTGAAGGAGACCGGCGCCAACGCCACGTGCATCTTCGTGCCTCCGCCGGGCGCCGCGGACGCGATCCTCGAGGCGTTCGACGCGGGGGTTGCCCTCGTCGTGTGCATCACCGAGGGCATCCCGGTCGCCGAC
>DATJYG010000260.1:0-3082 GCA_035499695.1 Polyangiaceae bacterium | reverse complement strand
GACCGGGCGTCACGTTGGTTCGAGCAGAGCTCGACGACTTCGCGTTCCCTGTTCACAGCCACGATCATGTGGTCGTCGGGCTCGCCACGGCCGGCGAGCACACCTCGCGCTACGGACTGCGACGGTACGACATCGGGCTGGGCGACGTGTTGCTCGTGAACGCCGGAGAGGTTCACGACGGCCGGCCTTCGGGTGGTCGCGGCCGACAGCACAGTGCGTATTCCGAAGGACTTGACCGGCCGTTCCAGCGTGACGTGACGTCGCGGTCCGACGCGGCGTAGAGCCGGAGCGGAGCGACGGGTGGCGTGGTCAGTTCTTGGTCTCGGTGCCCTCGGTGGCGATCGCCTTCTTCTTTCGCATCGAGCCGCCGCGCAGGGTGATGACGTGCGCGTTGTGGACGAGGCGGTCGCAGATCGCATCGGCGATTGTCGCGTCGCCGATGGCCTGGTGCCAACTCTTCGTCGGAAGTTGGGACGTGATGACGGTCGAGGAGCGGTCGTACCGATCTTCGAGGACCTCGAGCAGGTCGCGTCGCTCGACGTCGGACATCGGCGCGAGGAGGAAGTCGTCGAGGACGAGCACGGCGATCTTCTCGAGGCGGGCGAGCTCCTTGGCGTAGCTGCCCTCGGCTCGCGCGATGGCGAGCCGCTGCAGGAGACGAGGGGTGCGGACGCACAACGCGCGCAAGCCATGTCGGCACGCGCTCTGGGCGAGGGCGCCACCGAGGAACGTCTTGCCGACGCCCGTGGCCCCGAGAACGATCACGTTTTGCTTGGCGCGCGCCCACTGGCACGACGCGAAGGCGCGTATGGCCGGCTTGTCGATGCCGCGCGCGGCGTCGCAGGCGACGTCTTCGATGCACGCTCCTGGCGGAACATGCGCGTCCTTGAGGAGGCGTTCGAGCCGCTTGTTTTCGCGCGCGGTCCACTCGTGGTCGACGAGCAACCCGATCGTCTCCTCAATGGAGATGGCGTCGGTCGGTGGGGAGGTCGCCATCTGGCGCAGCATCGCGGCCATCGCGAGCAGCTTCATGTTGAGTAGCTTCTGAATCGTCTCCTCGTTGAGCATTCTATTCCTCCTTGTCGAAATACGAAGGTCCACGGATGTTGTCGTGATCGAGTGCAGTGCGCGGCGGCGCTTCGAATAGCGGCGTGCGATCGAGTCCGTTCTTCAGGATGGCTTGCACGGTCTTGAAGGAGGGGCTCCCGATCGAGAGGGCGCGTGCGCACGCCGCGTCGACCCGGTCGCGACTGAATCGGTCGGCCAGGCGGATGACGCCAAGGCACGCGCGATAGCCCGTCTCGGGGTGCGTGCGCCGACTCATCAACGCGCGGGCAAGATCGCCGACGTGCGCTCCGACGCTCTCGGCCCACGCGATCACGCGGTCCGGCGGCCACTTGCCGTAGTCTCGATGCGTGCGGGGGCGGTGCTCGTCGGCGATCGTCGCCGTCCCCTTGGGCCCATGGCTCCGCGGATGACTGGCAACGCGCGCTCCGCGGTGGAGCACCTCCACGACGCTTGCCGTCGCGCGGATCTCGACGGGCTCGCCGACGAGCGCGTGCGGCACGCTGTAGTGCCGATGGTCGTAGGTGATGCAGTAGTCGATGTTGACCTTGGCGTGCTTCCAGTCGGCGATCTCGTAGCGACGCGCCGGTAGCGGGCGCATGGCCGGCCGGTCGATCGTCTCGAACGCCGAGCGCCGGCATCCTTCGAGCTTCTGGAAGGGCCGCGTGTTGAGGCGCGCGAGCAACTCACGGATGGCGGTGTTGAGCTCGGCGAGGCTGAAGAAGGTGCGGTGGCGCAGCGCCGCGAGGATCCACCGCTGCGCGATGAGGACGCCGCCCTCCACTTTGGCTTTGTCTTTCGGCTTGCGCGGACGCGCCGGGATCACGGTGACGCCGTAGTGCTGCGCCATCTCGAGGTAGGTCGGGTTGATGTCGGGCTCGTAGCGGTCGGGCCCCGAGACGGCGCTTCGGAGCTGATCGGGCACGACGATCTGCGGGACGCAGCCGAAGAACTCGAACGCACGGACCGTGGAGCCGACAAAGTCGCCGAGCCTCTGCGTGCGCGTCGCCTCGGCGTACGTGAAGTTGCTCGCGCCGAGCACCGCGACGAACAGCTCCACCTCGGTGATCTCGCCGGTCGCCGCGTCGACGATGCGTGGCTTGCGTCCCGAGTAGTCGATGAAGAGCTTCTCGCCGGCGCGATGCACCTGGCGCATCGTCACCGCGAGCTTGCGCTTCCAGTGCCCATACAGCTCGCAGAAGCGGCTGTACTCGTACGGCTTGAGCGGTGCCGACGCCGCGGCCCCCTCGCGGTACTCGACCCAGAGCGTTTGCAGGGTGACCTCCGGGCGCGACAGCTCGCGGTGCACCCAGGCGAAGTCGATCGGAACGCGGGCCGGCGGCTCGTTGCGGCCGACGTCGCGGAACAGCCGCGCCTCGACCTCCGTCTCGGCCATGCCGCTCGCCTCCGGCCAGGTCAGCCCCGCCTTGGCGGCGCGCGCGACGTAGCCGCTCACCGTGCTCTCGCCGATCCCAGTGGACGCCGCGATCTCCGCGCGCGTCCGCCCCTGGTGCTTCAGCCTCAGAACCTCGCGAACCTTCCTCATCGACAGTCGCTCCGACATCGCGCCCGTGTACGCGATGCGTCTGCGACCACGCCGTCCGTCGGGGGCGGTCACCCCCATCGGAACGCCCCGTCACCTGCTCCGGAACGAGCCGTCAGGTGCCCCGGAATCGACCGTCACGTCGCGTCGGAACCGGCCGTCATGTCGTCTCGGAATCGACCGTCACGTCCGCTCGGAATACGCAGCAAGGACAAGAACGCTGACGAACCCAAGAAGTCATGACCGCCGCCGTCCAAATTCACGCAGTTCGGAGCGTCCGGCGACAAGGCAGCGATGCCTGGCACTGGAACTGAAGCCCGGCATCGATCGCGGCGCCGTCGGCGGGGTACTTCGTCACAAGGTTCTGCGTCCAAGAGCAGCCGTTCGCGGCTCACTGCGGCTGCGTTGTCAACAGAGGCAGCCGCCGAAGCAGCTGTCGACCCGTCCCGAGCTAGCGGGCTGTTCAGCGTCCGT
>DATJYG010000259.1:0-5496 GCA_035499695.1 Polyangiaceae bacterium | reverse complement strand
AGCGCCTCCTCGATGACGCCGTCGTCGAGCGAGTCGCTCAGGCCGTCGGAGCAGAGCAGGTAGAGGTCCCCGGCCATCGCGCGCAGGGTGCGCATCGAGACGCGGACGCTCTCCTCCATCCCCAGGGCGCGCGTCACCACGTGCCGCGGCATCTTGGCCAGAAGCGCGTCGTCCGCGTCGGGGTGCGTCTCGAGCACGTCGTTCACGAGCGAGTGGTCGCTCGTGAGCGGCTCGAGGAACCCGCCCCGCAGCCGGTAGCAGCGGCTGTCTCCGACGTGCGCGACGTGGATGACGTCTCCGTCCGGCGAGAACGCGGCCGCCACGAGCGTCGTGCCCATGCCCTGGTACTTGGCCGTCCTCTTGGCGACCTCGATGACCTCGGCGTTGGCGCGCTGCACGGCGCTCGCGAGGCGGCGGGCGACGGTCCAGAGGCCGAACTCGTCGATCTCGGGGCGCGCCCCGAGCGTCGCCGCGGTCGTCTCGAAGTAGTTGGCCACGGTGGTCGACGCGAGGGCGCTGGCGACGTTGCCGGCGTTGTGCCCCCCCGCCCCGTCCGCCACGACGAAGAGCCCGAGCTCCGGTCGCAGGAGCACGTGGTCCTCGTTGTGCTCGCGCTGCCCGATGTCGGTAGCCCCCGCCGCGACCGGCAGGAGGGCGTGCATGACAATGACCGGATCACCAGCCTCGGTGCTCATGGGTTCGAGGGTATGATGGTACTACATATGGTCGACCCCTCAGGCGCCGAGAGCGGGACCACCCTGCCGCGCGCGATGGCGTCCACGCCGCCGCCCGGGGGACCCTCGACCGCGGGCGTCGACGAGGTCGGCGTCTCTCTGGTCACACAGGGGTCGCATCTCGCACTTCGCCGCCAGGACGCCATGCGGGCTCAGGGGTTCGCGCGGGTGGTCGTCCTCCTCTGCGCGGCGGGCCTGCTGGCCCAGTTCTTCCTCGGAGGCTCCCCCTGGCTGCGCATGGCCTTCTGCGTATCCCTCGGCGCGCTGGGGGCCATCGGGATGCGCACGTGGTGGCTCGCGCGGCACCCGCTCGATTACGGGCCGACGGTCGCGCGCGTGTTCGGCCTGAGCTGCGCGCTCACGTCGCTCGTCGTGGCGTGGTACCTGGGCTTCCTGTCGCCGGCGCCGATGCTCGTCGTGCTCGGTGTCGCCTTCTTCGCCATGAGCGACGACCCGGTCGTCGCCTTCGGCATGCCGGC
Source organism: Polyangiaceae bacterium (assembly GCA_035499695.1). GTDB lineage: Bacteria > Myxococcota_A > Polyangia > Polyangiales > Polyangiaceae > Palsa-1150. The sequence continues at coordinate 4,283 of DATJYG010000259.1, read as the reverse complement.
CGTGGCGGCAGGCGGGTACGCCCTTCTCGCCGCGCTCGTCGCGACGGGGGTCATGCCCGACGATGGCCTCGCGTCCGTCCTCGCCGTGAGCGAAGTGCCTCGCTTCGCAGCGGTGATCCTCATCCCGCTCGTCATGGGCCTCGGGGTCTGGCAGGCGCGGATCACGCGGCTCGCGATGCTCGATGCGCTCCAGCGCGCGCTGGAGGCGATGCGCGAGATGCGCACGCGCGAGGCGCAGCTCGAGGAGGCGAACCGCGATCTCGACTTCCTCATGCGCATGGCGGCCGGGCGCGCCGGGCCGTACACGGGGCTGACGGCGGGGCGTTACGCCATCCGCCACCTCATGGCGCGCGGGGCCATGGGCGAGGTGTACGCCGCCACCGACACCGACAGCGGGCAGGACGCGGCCATCAAGGTGCTGCAGTCGAACATGCTCGCCGACGAGCAGCTCGTCGCCCGGTTCCTCCGCGAGGGGCAGGCCGCCTCGCAGATCATCGCGCCCAACGTGGTCGACATCTACGAGGTGGGGACCATCGGCGCCAACGGCGCGCCGTACATCGCGATGGAGCTCCTGCGCGGGCACGATCTCGGGTGGCACCTGCGCCAGCGCGGGTCGCTGCCGCTGGAAGAAGTGGTGGCGCTGGCCGAGCAGGTCGGCAAGGCGCTGGAGGTGGCGCGCCAGGCGGGCGTCGTGCACCGCGACCTGAAGCCGCAGAACCTCTTCCTCGCGCAGCAGCACGCCGCGGCGCCCGCGTGGAAGATCCTCGACTTCGGCGTCTCGCGCCTCGCCGGCACCACCGGGACGCTGACGATGGACCAGATCGTCGGCACGCCGGGATACATGTCGCCCGAGCAGGCGGGTGGCCGCGAGGCGACGCACCGGAGCGACGTGTTCTCCTTCGGCGCCGTCCTCTACCGGGCGCTGACCGGGCAGCCTCCCTTCTCGGGGCCGGACACGCCGCAGATCCTCTACCAGGTCGTCTACCGCAACCCGGCGCGCCCGTCCCAGATCGTGCACGGGCTGCCGCCCGACGTGGACCTCGTGCTCGCGATCGCGATGGCCAAGGACCCGTCGGACCGCTTCAACTCGGCGCTCGAGGTGGCCGCGGCGCTGCGGTCGGCGTGGAAGGGCACGCTCGACCCGCAGCACCGCGTCCACTCGCAGACGATCCTCGCGGCGCTGCCCTGGGGGACCTCGGCGCGCGACGAGAGCGAGGCCGAGATCGTCGAGATCAGCGTCGAGAGCCTGCGACCCTCCTGACGGAGTAGGAGAGCCCCAGACGCCACGGTGAGACGAGAGGAGAGGAAAGAAGATCAAAAGATCAGAAGATCAAGAAGGGTGTGGGTTCGGCTCCACCCACACCCAATCCTTCTTCTGATCTTTTGATCTTCTTGATCTTCTTTCACTCTCCTCTCGTCTCACTGTGGTTTCGCGAGCTCTCCTTCGCGTCAGCCGAGTAGCCAGAGTGGGACGTCGGTTCGCTATCGCGCGGCGGCCACCTTGCCGTCGGCCTCGAGGGAGAGATCGGCGACGCCGTCCTGGAACTTGATGCGCGCGAGCATCAGCTTCTCCTCGAGCGCCACCACGTCGATGGTCGACTTGGACAGCTTGTCGCTCACCTCCTGGAGCTTCTTCTCCAGGTTCACCATGAGCGGGCCGGCCGTGCGCACCGCGCGCAGCGTGAAGATCTGCGCGTGCAGCTCGTCCATGCGCTGCCGGTACTCGCCCATCTGCTCGCGGAGCGTGTCGCGCCGCTGCTCGTCGTCGGCGATGTCCTTCTGCACGCGCACCAGCTCCTCGATCTGACCCTTGAGCGGGCCGTTGATGACGGCCGACGTGAGGTACGCCCGCACCAGGCCCATGCCGTCGGGCGTGCGCAGGTCCGCCGTGCGGTACACCGGCGTCGACTCCTCGAGGATCACCTCCTGCTTGCCGAAGCCGTCGACCTCGACGCGATAGAGGTCGGCGCCGGAGACGTGCTCCGGGTCCGTCGGCGCCTTGGACGCGTGGTACCCCGGCGTCACCGTGTGGCGCACGTACATGACGACCTTGTTCGGCAGCCGGTTGTGCACGACCAGCGTCGTGCGCTTGATGTGCTGCACCTGCGTCGAGAAGACGCCGCGGTTGACCGAGATGATCCGCGCGATCTCGTCGCGCTCGCCGCCCACGCGGTCGACGACCACCTGCCGGTCGAGCGCGAAGGGCACGAAGGCCACCTGGTGCGCGGGGATCGGCTCGCTCATGCCCTCGCCGATGAAGCGCCCGTCGCCGAACACGGTGACCGGGCCGCTCTCGAGCTGCGAGTCGGTCGGGTTGCGCAGGCGCAGCGAGCGGAACGCGAACTGCGCGTTGCCGCGCGCGCTCTCCGGATCGTAGAGGTAGACGACCTCGCCCTCGGTGGGCGTGTGCAGGATCGAGATCATCGCTGAAGTCCCGCGGGTCACGCTCATCGCCTGGCCGGACTCGAAGTGCGACGTGCCGATGGGGTCGAGCGAGACGGGCTGCTGCTGCGTCCCCTGCCCTCCCGCGGGCGCGCCGGCGGCGCCGCCGGTCGCGGCGACCTGGCCCTCGGCCTCGAGGACACGCGCGCCGCCGTTGCGACCCGGCTGTGCGCCCTTGCCGACGGCCACGAGCTTGCTCGCGTCCACGCCGTGCTGGACGAGCTGGTCGCGCAGGCGGTTGGCCCGGTCGAGCGATGCGACCTGCTTGTCGGCGTCGCCAGGACCGGCGTAGCCCTCGATGGTGATCGTCCCCGTCTCGTTCTTCAGCCGCTGCGCGAGCCCCGCGAGGGGGTCCGCCGCAGCCTTGGGCTTGGCGGGGGGCGGCGGAGGACCACGCCGCCCGCCTGCGGTGGTCGAGGGGGCGGGCCTCGGCGCGCTGGGAGCGCCCTGGGCCGACGACTGGTTGGCCATCGCGGTGGCGAGCGGGTCGTCCGAGAACGCGACGGCGCCGTCGACGTCCTTCTCGGTGTCCTCCTTCCGGATCGACTCGTCGCTGACGTCGCCGAGGACCTTCTTGGCGACGACGACCTCGGGGCCGCCGTAGGTCGCCTGTCCCGTGGGCGGCGCCTGGGCGAACATGTCGTTCGACTGCAGCGTCTCGCGCTCCACGAGGCGCACCGAGCGAAGGTCGAACCGGAACGAGAGCGCCGAGCTCGCGCCGACGCCGAGCTTCACGTTCTTCCAGTCCTCGCCCGACGTGTTGTCGACGATGGCCCACCCCACCATGTCGACCTTCTTGTCGTCGCCGAGCACGACGCGGTAGCTCGGCTTCCACGCCGGGGCCTCGGTCACGTACGAGAGCCGCAGGTCGTGCGGGCGCTTGCCGGGGAGCTCGATCTTCATGTCGATGAGCCCCGTCCCCGTCTCGGTCGCGCCCGGGTCGGTCGGGTACGACACCGGCGTCGGCTCCCCCGTCTTGGCGTCCACGACCGTCAGCGACTTGAGGAAGTCGTCCACCTTGTCGGCCGGCACGGCCAGCGTGAGCTTGTCGTCGTCGACGTGCGCCGTCCGCTCGAAGTACGCGACTCCGTTGCGGTATATGACGACGCGCCCCAGCGTCGTGTCCGTGTGGACGTAGCTCGTCGCCCCACCGCACCCGACCAGGGCCAGGGCGGACATCGAAAGCAGGACCTTGCGCATGGAACCCTCCGATCTCGCGACACGCGAGATGCGTAACGGCTTTGACGCACCTGCCTTACGGAGGATCTAGCGAAGCTCTGCGACCTGCTCGCCGAAGACCCGCTCGATGCCCGATAGCAGCGGGTCCCCTACCTCGACGCGCCATGCTTCGGCGAAGGTGAGCACCGCCTCGGCGCCGTCCGGGAACCCGATGTAGAGGGCCACGGGACACGTGCCCTTGGCGCCCGAGAGGACGCGCGCGAGCTTCTCGAGGTCCGCCGCGCGCGTGCGGTCGGCGCGCAGGCGTATTGCGATGGACCGCGTGTCGGCCCGCACGGCCTCGGCGAGCGGGCGCACCGTGTTGAGGAGGATCGTCGGCTCGCGCGGCCCTTCCGGCTCCTCGACCTCGTCCTCGGCGCGCTGCGGGAAGCTCACCTTGCCCTCGACGAGCACCGGCTCGCTGGCGGTGAGGAGGTGCGCATACTGCTCGATCTCCCGCGCGCGTACCTTCACGCTGATGCGGCCCGTCAGGTCCTCCAGCTCGAAGAACGCGATCTTGCCGCCCCCGTCCTTGAAGATGCGCTCGCGGTACCCCTCGACCATCCCGGCGAGCTTCACGACCGCCCAGTCGTCGGCCTTCGCGCAGTCGGCGATGGGCGACG
>DATJYG010000258.1:0-5179 GCA_035499695.1 Polyangiaceae bacterium | reverse complement strand
ATCAGACGGCTCGTGCGGACGGTGCGCTCACCATTCTCCATGGCTCTTCATCGACGCCCAGGGCTCGCGCGGCTCGAGCGCGCCCCCACGCTGGAGCAGCTCCACCGAGTGCCCGTCGGGCGACTTGATGAACGCCATGTGCCCGTCGCGCGGCGGCCGCAGGATGTCGACGCCCGCGGTGCGAAGGCGCTCGCAAGTCGCGTAGATGTCGTCCACCTCGTAGGCGAGGTGTCCGAAGAAGCGGCCCGTGGAGTACGGCTCCTTCTGGTCCCAGTTGTAGGTGAGCTCCACCTGGGCAGCGTCGCCGTCGGCGCCGGTCGCCAGGAAGACGAGGGTGAAGCGGCCGCCCTCGTTCTCGCGGCGGCGCACCTCGCGCAGTCCCAGCTTGTGGACGAAGAAGTCGAGCGCCGCGTCGAGGTCGCGAACGCGCAGCATCGTGTGCAGGTATCGCATGGGTCGGGTGCCCATTCTGGCGCGAAACGCCGCTCGCCGATACCGAGCTCGGCGCCGGCGAGGCATCCGGGTGGCGTGAGCGCCTCAGGAAGCTACGCTCTTCGCGCTGCCGTGGCCCTGGACGATCTACGCAAGCGCATCGACGAGCTCGACGATCGCATCCTCGAGCTGCTCGACCTGCGTGCACGCGTCGTGGCCGACGTGGGACGCGCCAAGAAGGACGCGGATCTTCCCACGTACGATCCGGACCGCGAGCGGCTGATCCTCGACCGCCTCGCTTCGCGTGCAGGGCGCTTCCCACCCGAGGCCATCCGCGCCGTCTACCGCGAGGTGATGAGCGCTTGCCTCGCGCTGCAGGAACCACTGCGCATCGCGTACCTCGGGCCGGAGGGCACCTTCTCGCACGCCGCGGCACGCGCGCTCTTCGGTCTCGCGGCGACCTACACCGATGCGACGACCTTCGAGGGCGTGTTCGACGCCGTCGCGCGCAAGGAGGCCGTGTACGGGGTGGTGCCGCTCGAGAACTCGAGCGAGGGCTCGGTGGACAACGCGGTCGACGCACTCATCGCCGGCGACTTGCTCATCCGCGCCGAGATGGAGCTCGAGGTCGCGCAGTGCCTGCTCTCGCGCGCGCCGGGGCTCGCCTCGATCGAGCGCGTGTACTCGCATCCCCAGGCCCTCGGGCAGTGTCGCGTGTGGATCGCCAAGAACCTCGCGACTGCGCAGCTCGTACAGACTTCGTCCACCACCGCGGCCGTGCGCGAAGCCCTGAGCGACTCGAGAGGCGCCGCCGTGGCCGGCCGCCTCGCCTCGGAGCTGTACGGGATCCCCATCGTGCGCGAGCGCATCAACGATCACGCCGAGAACATCACGCGCTTCGTCATGGTGTCGCTCGAGGACGCGGCGCGGTCGGGCAACGACAAGACCAGCGTCGCCTTCAGCGTTCCGGACGGCCGCGGCCAGCTCCTTCGCGTGCTCACCATCTTCGACGAAGAGGGCATCAACCTGACGCGCATCGAATCCCGCCCGAGCCGCGAGAAGAAGTGGGACTACATCTTCCTCGCCGACCTCGAGGGGCACCGTCAGGACCCGAACGTCGCCCGCGCCATGGAGCGCCTCCGCGAGCGCTGCCCCTTCGTGAAGCACCTCGGCAGCTACCCGCGCGCCCGCAAGGCGTAGCGCTTCGCACCGCCCGATATCCCTGGGCTATGCTGCCCGTTCTTCCGTATGGACACCTTCCGCACGCTCATCGTCGGCGCGGGCGTCACGGGGCTGGCGACGGCCGCGGCGCTCTCCGACCGGCGTGACGAGGACTACCTGGTCCTCGATGCGGATCGCGAGATCGGCGGCTGGTGCAAGACCGTCAAGAAGGACGGATTCGTCTGGGACTATTCGGGGCACTTCTTCCACTTCAAGCACCCCGAGATCGAGCAGTGGCTGCGCGACCGCATGCCGGGCCAGCGCATCCGCGTCGTCGAGAAGAAGTCGTTCATCGCCTTCGGCGGCAAGCTCGTGGACTTCCCGTTCCAGAAGAACATCCACCAGCTCCCGCAGCAGGACTTCATCGACTGCCTGTACGATCTCTACTTCGCGCGCTCGAGCGACGTGAAGCGGGCTGCGCCCTCCCCGCCCCCGGCCAACTTCAAGGAGATGCTCGTGACGCGCTTCGGGCGCGGCATCTGCGAGCGGTTCCTCTTTCCGTACAACGAGAAGCTCTACGCCTGCGACCTCGCGACGCTCGACGTGGACGCGATGGGCCGCTTCTTCCCCTACGCGGACCTCACGGACATCGTTCGCAACATGAAGCTCGCCGACAACGCGAGCTACAACGCGACCTTCACGTACCCGGAGGGCGGCGCCATCGAGTACGTCAGGGCGCTCGAGGGCGCGGTGCGCAAGGGAGGCATCTCCCTCGGCGAGGGCCTGGTGTCCGTCGATCTCGCGCGCAAAGTGGCGACGACGACGCGACGCGAGATCCGCTTCGAGCGCCTCGTCTCGAGCGCGCCGTTCGACCGCTTCGCCGCCATCTGCCGGCTCGACCACGATCCGTCCACCTGGCACTACAACAAGGTCCTGGTCTTCAACCTGGGCTTCGACGCCAAAGGCTACGAGAAGGTCAACTGGGTCTACTACCCCTCGCGCGAGACCTCGTTCTACCGGGTGGGCTGGTACGACAACATCTTCGACACCGACCGGATGAGCCTCTACGTCGAGATCGGCTTCCCGAAGGACGCGACCATCGACGTCGCCGCCATGCGCGAGCGCGTCCTGGTGGACCTGAAGCGAGAGGGCGTGGTCACGACGCAGCGCCTCGTGGCGGAGCACTCGGTCGTGCTGGACCCGGCCTACGTCCACATCACCAAGCGCTCCCTCGCCGAGCACGGGCGCCTGGCGGCCGGGCTGCGCGAGCGCGGCGTCTGGTCCCTCGGCCGCTACGGCGGCTGGACGTACTGCGCCATCGAGGACAACATCGTGGAAGCTCGCGCGCTCGTCTCGAGCTGGAATTCGTAGTAAAGGGCACCCGTGGTAGCCGTGGAACGTCCCCGCGTCGTGCCTATTCAGGCCGAGCCTCACATCTCGATCGTCATCCCCATCTACAACGAGCAGGCGATCCTCCACGCCGCCGTGGTGGACCTGCGCGAGCGCCTCAAGCCGCTCGGGTGGACCTACGAGATCATCCTGGCGGAGAACGGCTCGAAGGACCGCACCATCGAGATCGGCCACGAGCTCGCCGCCAAGTACGGCGACCCGAACGACGGCCAGGTGAAGATCATCTCGATGGGCGAGCCGAACTACGGCAAGGCCCTCAAGCAGGGGATCCTGCTGGCGCGCGGCGACATCGTGCTTTGCGACGAGATCGACCTCTGCGACGCCGACTTCCACAAGCGCGCCGTCGACATCCTCGAGACGGGCGAGGCCGACCTCGTCATCGGCAGCAAGCTAGCGAGCGGCGCGGCCGACGAGCGTCCCCTCATCCGCCACGCGGCCAGCATCGCCTACTCGTCGCTGCTCAAGGTGATGCTCGGCTTCCGGGGGACCGACACCCACGGCCTCAAGGCGTTCCGCCGCACCGCACTCATCGACACGGTGCGCGCGTGCCTCGTCGACAAGGACGTCTTCGCGAGCGAGTTCGTCATCCGCGCCGACCGCGGGGGGATCCCCACCAAGGAGATCCCCGTCCACGTCATCGAGAAGCGCCCGCCGAGCATCAATCTGTTCAAGCGCGTGCCCAACGTGATGAAGAGCCTCGCGAAGCTCACGTGGGCGATCCGCGTCCGCGGCTGAGCCGTCAGGTCCACCAACCGGCGAACACGCACGCGGGCGCGCCGCGGGCGCGGCACTCGGGGTGGTGCACCTCGCCGTGCACGCCCGTCATCTGCGCCGCGTGCTGGATCCAGGCCGTGAGCACGCGGCAGTACTTCTCGTCGACCACGGAGAAGCCGCTCAGGGCGCCGCGCAGGTGGTTGTCGCCGCCCTCGACCTGCCACTCCCCCGAGTCGTGAAAGCGGTGCCACATGCGACCGGCGCGCTCGAGGAAGAACATCGGCGACGTGAAACGCAGCACGAAGCGCTGGAAGGCGGTGATCTCGAACTCGGCGGCGTAGGCGCCGTAGCGCTCCCAGAGGTCGGCGTCTCCGGTCTCGGCTTCCGCGGCGTGAAGGATCCCGAGGAACGCGTGGACCGGGTACCAGTTCACGGGCAGCACGATGCCCCGCAGCGCCTCGGCTTGCTCCGGCGGCAACCGCTCGACGAGGCGCTCGAAGGTGCCGGCCCCGTATGCCTCCTCGAGGAACATGCGGAGCGAGAGCACGGAGCCTCCGGCGATCTTCGCCACGTGACCATCCTATCGAAAGGTGACCCCACGCACGGTGGACACGAAGTGGGTCATGGTCGCCGTCTCGTCCCGAGGGAAACGCGCGCAATGCGGTAAATCGCTGGTGGATCGGGCCTTGCTGTGGGGGGCAGCCATGCGCACTCGGGTCCTTGCGAGCCACCGCTCGCTCACGTTCGCGGCACTGATGGTCCTCGGCTGCAGCGGCGGCAACGCCGCGCATCCCTCCGCCGGTGACGGCGGGAGCGACGCGGCGCCGATCGAGGACGGCGGCGGCGGCTCCGACGCAGCGCCGAGCGACGCGGCGGGCGACGGCGGCGAGGGCGGCGCGCCCGTGAGCGTCTCCTTCTCGTACACGCCGCAGTGGAGCGGCGTGAAGAAGGTCGACGTGGTCGGCGGCTTCGGGCAGGCGAGCGACTGGAGCAAGACCCAGTCGTTCCTCTCGCTGACCATGGGCACCGGCGGCGCGTGGTCCGGGACCGCCATGCTCCCGCCGGGGACGTACCTCTACGTCTTCCGCATCACGGGCGACGCGCAGTCTGCGACGCCGGCGACTTACGAGCGCTACGCGGTCGACCCCCTGCAGACGGCCTTCGCCGCGTGCCCGATGCAATCGCCCACCTACAGCAAGATCGACAAGAACCCCTGCTCGCAGCTCACCGTGACGGCGAGCGGCGGGCCCGCGCCGGCGACCGCCGTGCACGTGAAGGGCACCGTGGTACTCGACGGCGCCGCCACGAAGAGCTGGATGGTCGTGCTCGAGCGCGAGGAGACGATGACGTCGACGGCGAACCACCACTACTTCGCCAACCGCGTGACGACCGGGACCGACGGGAGCTTCGACCTCGTCGGGTCGATGGGGCACTACCGGCTGCAGATCCAGGCGCCCACGCT
>DATJYG010000257.1:0-17630 GCA_035499695.1 Polyangiaceae bacterium | reverse complement strand
AGCGCCGTGCCGTCGAGCTTCGCGGCCATGCCCGACGCGCCGGCCGGAGGCACGACCGTCAGCTTGGCGACCCGGGGCTCGAGCGCCGCCACGCGGCGCTTCGCCAGCGCCTCCCTGTCGGCTCGCTTCTGCTGGTGCGCGAGGGCGGCAGCGTCCGAGAACCGCGCGGACGCCGTCGCATACTTGCCCTCGCGCTCGTAGCAGTCGGCCAGATTGAGCAGGGTCGCCGTCTTCTGCGCGAGCGCGAGGCTCGCCTCGAACTTGGCGCATGCCTCGCCCAGCTTGCCGGCAGCGGCGAGCTGCTGGCCCTGCTTGAAGAGAGCCGGCGCAGACGTGGCGTCGGCGCCTTGGGCTCGCGCGATCGACGGCGCGAAGGTGACGGCCGCAGCGGCGGCCAGGAGCGACAGGAAGCTCGGCGAACGGAGGCGGGTGGCCATGACTCAGTTCCAGTCCTTCGGCACGGCATCGGCGGGCGGGTGCTTCAGGGGCGGGAGCGGCTTCTGCGCGGGAGCGGAGGTCACGGCTGGAGCGGCGGGGGCCGCTGCAGCGGGAGCCGTGGACGGAGCCGCAGCAGGAACGGGGGCCGCAGGCGGAGGAGGCGCCGGTGCAGGAGGTGCAGCCGGCGGCGCCGGCGGCGCGGCCTTGGGCGCCGGCGCACGCGGCGGGAGGTTCCGCACGAGCTCATCGAGCTTCGTCGCGATGTCTCCGAAGATCCCCGTGTAGAACTCGGGGTAGAGGGGCCCCGTCGCTTCCACCGTGTCGCGTCCTTCGGGCCTCCCGTGGGGATGCCTGCCGCGCGAGACGACGCTGTCCTTCGCCGTCCACCGGGACAGCGAGCTGCCATCCCGTTCGACGTCGACGTCGGCCTCGATGGTGCCGAAGACCTTCATCTTGCGGGTCGCAGCCGAGTCGATGACGAACATCGAGACGCCGACCACTGCGGCGGCCAGCCCGACCTCCGCCATGGTGACGCCGATCTTCGACATCGTGTCGTTGGTCGACTGGCAGCCGGCGGGGTCGGCGGTGTCACCGCTGCAATCGCTCCCGGTCGCGATGGCCGCCATGATGCCGCCGCCCAGCGCCGAGCCCAGGCCGACCCCCGTCAGGATCGCGCCCCAGTTCGCCTCCGCGGTGATCGGCTCGCGCATCATCTTCGTACGCGCGTCACCCGAGACCACGACGTCGGCACGAGGATCGTTCGCGTCGGAGACGAGCAGGACGTCGCGGCACGGTCCGTGGTCGCGGAGGTAGCTCCGCAGGTCGACGCCCAAGTCGAGCCCGGTGTCGTCGGTGAAGTGCGCGACGCCGATCGTGCACGCCCCGGCTGCCGGCGCGGGCGCGTCGACCGAGAGGACGTGCCCCGTCGAAGACGGTTCCTGGTAGCCATCGATGAGCGGCCCGCCGCAGCCGCACACGAGCGCGGTCGCGGCGCCGAGCACGAGCAGGCGCGGGATCACAGGCCCTCCTTCAGCAGGCGCGCACGCTCGCGCGCATACTCGTCGTCGCTGATGAGCTTCTGCTGGTGCAGGTTGTCGAGCTCCCGCAGCTTGGTCGCGAGGTCCTTCACGGGAGCCGGCGCCGATGCCGTCGGTGCGGGCGGCGGCGGCGGGGCAGGTGGCGCCGGCGGCGGGGCCAGGGATTTCGCCAGCTCCGCTGCCTGGTGCACCGTGCCCATCACACGGTCCATGGTGTCGCCCCGGCGCAACCCCACGAGCGCTTCGGTGAACCTCATGGCGACCTTCTGCCCAGTGTCGGAGCCGAGGAACGCCTCGATGTGTCCTGCGTCGAACGCGTCGAGCATCCCCGGGAGCTGGCCGACGATGCCCCGCAGCGCACTCAGGTCGCCACCCGCGCGCAGCGCGTTCGCCTGCTGCGCGATGGTCGTGGCGATGCGTGTGCCCGTGGCGATCATCTGCGTCATGCGCACTGTCATGCCGGCGGCAGCCGACGCGCTCGCATTCGCATTGGGCGCCTGTCCCTTGGCGCCCGGCATCGTCGCCAGCTGCTGCTGCATCTGACTCAGACCGCTCTGGAGAGAGGCGAGCGCCGCCGCGTTCTGCTGGGCAACCTGCGCGGCCATCGCGGACTTCGACTGATCGAGGAGGCTCAGGTACTCCGTGCGGGCCGACGTCGCCTCGGGCGACGAAAGCCACCGGTCCTCGGCTTCGGCCATCGCCTTCGCCGCCGCGGCCCTCACCGCCTCGCCGCGCGCCGTCCACGTCTTGTTCTCGCCGCGCAGCGCCGCCAGACGGATCTTCGCAGCAGCCTCGCCGCCGAGAACGTATCCGTCGGCCACCGCGATCGCGTCCTCGTACGCCCGGATGCCGCCGTCGACGTCTCCGCTTCCGGCGAGGCAGTCCCCCAGGGCGACGTAGTCCTCGCCCACGTGCTCGCGGACGGGCGCCCAGAGATAGACGTACCGCATGTCGTTGACGAGGTTCGGATTGGGCCCGTCGGCGACCATGTTCATGTCGTTCAGGAAAGCGGGGACCTTCGCCTGCATCCCGTCGCGCAGGATGCGCTCGCGCAGCGCGACGGCCTTCGCCTGCGGATCGAGCGACGCGATGTTCGCGAGATCCTCCCCCCGCGCCTTCTCGAACGCATCCAGCGTCGGGGCCGCGCAGCCGCCGGCGCCGAGCACTACGGCAGACCCTGCTAGCGGGCCCAGGACACACGCAATCCACCACCCCGGTCGTCGCCGCATCCCCCGTACCCCCTTCAGTCCCTGATCCTTCACGCTATCCGGATCAGTCGGGGGACGTGGCGATTTATGACCGACTGGGGCTCCGTTCAGGGTCGACGGCCGACCGCGCGTTCCTCACCAGCGCCTGCACATGCTCGTGCGCAAGGTCGCGCAGCTCGCTCGCTTTTGCGTTGCCATGGCCGACGGGGATCGCGTCGCCGATGCAGAGGGCGACGCGCGACGGGGGCGCCGCGGCCATGCGGGCGAGGTGCGCCGGGAAGCTCTCGTTGACGAAGGCGGCGCCGGAGCCCGTCTCGTACGCGATGCCGACCGGGACGATGTCGGCACCCGATTTCGCCGCGGCGACGAAGGCCCCGGCGTGGAAAGGGCGCACCTCGTCGTCCGGGAACGTGGTGCCCTCGGGGAAGACGATGACGGTGTCGCCCGCGGCGAGGCGCGTGCGGATGGTGCGCACCGCCGTCGCGCCGCTGCTCGCGTCCTTGCGGTCGACGAAGAGCGTGCCGACCGAACGCGCCGCGACGCCCACGAGGGGCCAGCGTGCCAGGTCGGACCGGCTCACCATGCGCCCGCCGATGATCTTGAGCAGCAGCAGGATGTCGGCGGTCGAGCGGTGGCTCGCGACGATCAGGCGGCCGCGCGTGCCTCGCGGCGCCTCGCCGCGCACGGTCTCGCGCACGCCGAAGAGCGCGAGCAGCGCGCCCGCCCACGCCGCGACCCATCGCTCGCGCACACGTTCGCGGTCGCTCTGGCGCGTGAGTGCTTCGTGCGCCACGAACACGGGGAGCATCCCGGCGGTGACGCCGGCGAACCCCGCGATGCGTGCGGCCTGACGGAGCGTCACCACATGCGCCTCATCGCGAAGGCCAGCCACTCGAACCCGCGACGCGTGAGCGAGCGATCGCGCCAGGTCGCGAGGTCCACGCGAGTCGCATTCTCGAGATCGCGCTCGAACCAGTTCCGCACGTGCCGCGCGAAGGCGGCGTCCTCGACCGCGAGGTTCACCTCGAGGTTCTTGCGCCAGGATCGCTCGTCGAGGTTGTAGCTGCCGATCGTCGTGAACGCGTCGTCGATGATCGCCGTCTTCGCGTGGAGCATCGCGCCGGGCAGAGTGTAGATGTCGACTCCGTGCCGCAGCAGCGTGTCGAACAGCGCCTCGACCGCGAACTGCACCACGGGCACGTCGCTCTTGTCGGGCACGAGGACGCGCACCCACACGCCCCGCCGCACGGCGGCGAAGAGCGCGGCGCGCACGCGACGGTCCGGCACGAAGTAGGAGTTGGCGATGTCCACGCGCTCGCGGGCGCTCGCGATTCGCACGCAGTACTCGCGGTGGATGCTGCGCCTCGTGCGCCACTGGCTCGCGAGCACCCACACGGGGCGCGAGCGGCGTCGCGACAGCGGGCGCACGTCCAGCGGGGGGCTCTCGCGCGTGAGCTTGCGCCATGTCCGGTAGAAGAGCGAGCGCAGCTCCTGCACGGCGTCGCCGCGCACCTGGATGACGTCGTCGCGCCAGCCCTCCCCTCCATCCGGCGCGCCGAGCCAGGGCACGGCGAGGTTGATGCCGCCGGTGAAGCCCATCGCGCCGTCGACCACGAGCATCTTGCGGTGGTCGCGCAGCTCGACGCGCTCGAGCCGGAAGCGCGGGTCGAGCGGCGAGATCGAGTGGTACTCGACCGCGCGACCGCCGGCTGCGAAGAGCGGGCGCCACCAGGCCGGAGTGACGCCCATGCTGCCGACGGCGTCGTAGATGACGCACACGCGCACGCCGGCCCGCGCGCGTTCGGCGAGCGCGTCGCGGAACCGCTCTCCCACGGCGTCTTCCCCGATCCAGTACATCTCGAGCAACGCCTCGCGCTGCGCGCCGGCGATCGCTTCGAGCATGGCCGGGAACGCCTGCGCCCCGTCGCGCAGCAGGCGCACCGAGTCGGCGCCGACCGGAAACCACGGCGTCTGGTGGTCTGTCGTCATTTGCCCGCCTTCTTGTCCTTCGGCGGGGGCGGCGGCGGGCGCGGCACGCGCGCCGCGACGATGACGAGCGCCTCGTCGTGGAGCGTGGACGCGGCGAAGGCGCGGAGCGCTTCGATGGAGGGAGCAGGGGAGGGAGCGGCGCCCCGCCAGAGGTCGATGGTGCGCGCGCGCGGGTCGAGCGATGCCGCGAGAGCCGAACGCGCCAGCGACTGGGCGGCGCGCGCGCGGTCCTCCTCGCGCATCGCGCCCTGCCGGAGCCGGTCGAGCAGCGCGCGGACCTGAGCGACCGCGGCGTCGAGCGCCGCGTCGTCGGCGGTGATCCGGATCGCGAGCACCGGAGCGCGCGGAGCGCCCAGGACGACGGCGCTCGACGCGCTCGCGAGCGTCGAGGTCGTGGCGCCGGACGGAGCGCCGAGGGCGTGCGCGAGCAGGCCGTCGTTGCCGCTCAGGGCTGCGGCAGTCCACGTCGCGGCCACGCGGGCATCCTCGTCGCCCGGTGGGAGCGGGACGGCGAGGAGGGCTTCCGGCGTCGCTCCCGGCGGCAGGGGCACGGCATACGTCCCGGCGCGAGGGACGACGGGCGTCGGTGCGACCGGGCATGCGCGCACCTCGCCCGGCCTCCGTGCGACCCAGCGGTCGACGGCGCGCACGGCTGCGTCGGACTGCGTCGGGTCGGCGTTGGCGAGCACCGCGACGCGCAGCGGGCCGGAGCGGATGGCCGCTGCCCGCAGGGCAAGGTCCTCGTCGGAGCCCGAGCCGATGCCCATCGCCGTCCCCAGCGGGTCCACCCACGAGGGATGCCCAGGCGACACGGCGGCCCCGAGCGCGCCGAGCACGCGTGCGTCGAGCCCCCCGGCGCGCCCCAGCAGCGCCGTGCGCGCTCGGGTCGTGGCCCCCGGGTCGAGCGCCTCGCCCGCGAGAGCGCGCGCGGCGAGGTCACCGATGCGCCGCGCCTGCGCCGCCGGCGACTCCCCCGGATGCGCCGGACCGTGCGCGAGCACGCCCACGGCGTCCGTCGCGACGAATGGCTCGACGCGCGCGTCCCCGGCGGCGTTCGACTCGACGGCCGCAGCCGTCGCCACGGCAGCCCCACTTCCGGCGTCCGCTGCCGACTCGGGGAGCGTGCCGCACGGCGACGCGAGGAGTACCCACGTCTCGCCTTGCCCGTGCTCCGTGCGCACGCGCGCCTCGACCACCGGCGCGTGCCACGCGAGCGTCGCACGGTCGATCGCGGCGCGTATTTCCGCGGCCGGCGCTGCCGCTCCGGGCGCCGCATCACGCGCGACCGCGACCCCTACGAACAGCGCCACGTGCGCATCTCGCTCGTGCCCTGCCGAGCGCCCCGCGAGCGACCACCAGGCCGCACGCTCGGCGGCGTCGCGCGGGTCGGTCGCGTGCAAGGCGACGCGCTCCCCCAGGTCTGCGCTCGCGGAGGTGTCGGCCATCTCGACGGCGACCTCCTGCCGGGTGAGCGCTGCGGCCGTCGCGATGCGCGCCGGCACGTCGCCTCCCAGGTCGCGCGCCGCCATGTCGATGGACGCGGCGACGCACCCGCCCTCCGGGTGCGCCGTGGCGACGACCGAGGCGATGCGCGCTGGCGCGTCGAGCGCCGCGAGCCTCGAGGCGAGCGCCGCACGAGCATCCCCCAGCCCCGACGCCGCGGCGACGGCCCTTTCCGGCGTGCCGGTCCACGCGGTCACGACGACGCGCGCCGCCCCGGGAGGGATCTCGCCCGACGCGTCGTAGACCCCCACCGGCTCCTCCCCCGAAGGCCACTCCGACGGTGGGGCGGCAGCTGCCAACGGCCACGTAGGACCCGCCGCCAGCGCGTCTCCGGCCGCCTGGACCAGCGCCGCGCTCCCGGCGACGCCGAAGGCGACCCGCCCGGTGCCGTGCGCCGCCGCGCGCCAGGCTTCGAGCTCCGCCGCCGTCGGTCCCGGGTCCGCGCCGAGGCCGAAGGGCTCACCCGTGCATCGCGCGACCTCGACGAGCGCCCTGTCCGCCAGCGGGCGCCTCCCGAGCGCATCCACCTTCCGGTGCACGGCCTCCAGGGCCGGCTCGCCCGCTGCCACCGGGGCCAGCATCGCGTCGCGCACCGCCGAGACGACACCCCTCACGTCGGCGGCCGCCGCCACGAGCGCCCTCAGTCTCCATCCGCCCCAGCCTCCGACGGCCTCGACCGGCACCCCCTTCGCCGCGAGCCTGGCTTCGACCAGCGCCGCGAGGGACACCCCCGCGACGGCCCCGCGCTCGGCGGCGATCCCCTCGGTGCTCACGGCCACCGCGACGCCGCCACCCGCGTCCCCGTCGCGCACGACGACGGCGAGCGGCGGCCGACCCTTGCCGACCGACCGCGCCATGCTTCCCGCCGCGTCCGGTCGCAGCGCAGCCTGCTGGCCTCCTCCGCACGCCAAGAGCAGCGAGATCGCCGCGAGGGCGAGGCGCCGCGCCGCGCTCACTCCGTGCCGGCGTCGCTGCCCGGGGCCAGCACCAGGTCGGCCTTGGTGCGGGGCGCGATGTGGAAGCTGTAGAACCACGTGACGATCCCCGTCACCGACGCGAAATGCGCCCCCGCTTGATAGTCGGTGGACTGCAGATCGAAAAGCTCGTTCGAGATCTGGGCCCCGCTCGTGGGGAAGCAGGTCTTGCTCGTCACGTCCGCGCACGTCCCCAGGGGGTAGGTCACGCGAAAGCCCTGGCCGCCCGACGCGGAGCTGCCCTTGCTGACGTACACGTCGTTCACCGTGACGAGCATCTGCATGTACTGCCGCGCGTGGGCGAAGTTGCCGTCCGTCGTCGCGCCGTTCGTGCCGCTGTTCTCGTTCAGATCCGAGAGCTGGACCGTCTGCGGCGTGGTCCACGTCGTCGGGAAGTCGGCCGCGAACTCGTAGCGGAAGGTGCCGACCGGCTTGTAGAGCTGCGGCAGGAAAGTGTGGGGGTTGAACACCGCGCTGCCGATGCTGTTCGCCTCCTGGTACGGCCCCGCGAAGTCGAGCACGTCGCCCGGGAGCGGATCGAGGCTCGCCGGCACGAAGTTCGGCTCGTAGATGCCGATGCCGCCGTAGACGTGGTTGGGGCCGACGTCGCGGATGTACAGCGTTCCTGCGCTCTTGCCGTCCCTCGTCTCGTCGAACTTGTCGAGCCAGGTGACCACGGCGTTCGTGATCGTCTGCGTGTTGCAGGTCGTGCTGGTGCTCGCGCAGGGGTGGTAGTCGGGCGACTTCGGATTCTGGACCTGGGCGATCGTCAGCCCTCCGCCAGCGTCGGTTCCGGCGGGCTCGTCCTGCGGGATCGTGGAGCAGGCGGCGCAGACGAGGAGTGCGAGGGTGGCGACGGCGAGGCGCATCGAGAGCCGCTACGCCTTACTACAACGGCGAACGGCTCGCTACGCCGCCGAGAGCTCGCTCCGCAGCCCGGCCACGATGGATTCGAGCTTGGACTGAATCTTGTGCTTCTTCGAGTAAACGGTCTTGACGCTGATCTTCATGGACCGCGCGATCTCGTGGGGCTCCAGGCCCTCGCCGAAGTAGAGCGCGGCGAAGACTCGATCGCGCTCGCTGAAGCCCGCCATGACGCGGGCGGCGAGCTCGGCGCGCTCGGCCTGGGCGGTCGCCTCGAAGGGGTCGGGCGTCTCGCTCGTCAGGTCCTCGGCGGCCGCGAGGGCCTCGCGCTGCGGCTCGCGGCGCACGGTGCGCAGCCAGTCGTAGGCGCAGTGGATGGCGAGCATCCCGACGTAGCTCGAGAGCCGGCTGCCGCGCGACGGGTCGAAGGAACGAAGCTTGGCGTGGTCGCTCACCACGAGCGACAGGTAAAGCTGGCCGCGGATCTCGCAGACGTCGTCGAGCGTGACCGAAGCGAAGCCCTTCGTGACCTTGGTGATGCACCGCATGACGAGGCGGTCGTATTTGCTCTGGAACTCGGCCCAGGCGGCCGGCTCGTCGACGACGAGGCGGGCGACGAGCGTCGCGTCGCTGGCCTGCTCCTCGGCGATGCGGTCGACCTTCAGGAAGATGCCGCTGTCGCAACGCGTGGCGCGCGTCTGGTGTTCCGCTCCGCTCTCCTGCGGAGCGTGCGGAGCGAGCTGCTGCTGAACGATGAACTGACCCATTGTGGCTGCCCTCTCAAGTGGCCGGCGCGTTGGCTGTCTTGCGCTGGCATCGGGCCCTAGAGCAGCCGTCGTGCCAGCGGCTCTGCCGCACGTGGCGAGGGCGGATCGGCGCTTTTTCCCGGCAAACGCGAGGGAAGGTTCAGTGGGCGTGCGCCGTAACAGCGTAACGACGGGCGTAACTGCGCCGGGTGTGTGCCAGGGTGTTACGCCCTGTTACGGTGGTCCTGCGTGGTTGCCGTCGCGTTGGACGGTCGCGCAGCGACCTCGCTGGCCTTGGCCCGGACGAAGGCCGCGACCTTGCGCATCGGGACTTGGGTGGGGCAGCGTGTCTCGAGCTCGGCGAGCCGATCGTCACCGACGGCCGCGAAGGAGCGCGCGGCTGCGTCGTAGTCCGGCATGCTGCGGGAGCTGGCGAGCATGAGGTCCATGACGCCGGCGTAGACGCCTCCGGAGCGGGCGATGCGGGCTCCCTCGCCGACGTCGCAGACCCCGCACGCGATGCACCCGCCGAGGGTGGGCAGCACCCGCCGCTCGTCCGGCGTCACGGGGGGCAGCCGGTCGGGCGCGTAACTACGGCGGAAATCGGCGAGACCGCGGCGGGCGCCGAAGAGCGGCGCGAGCAGGGAGCGCACCAGGGCCCAGGCCAGGATGAAAAAGGCGTGGAGGCGGCCCATGTGCCCGGCCCGTGATACCACGCACGGACTTCGGATGTTTCTCCCGACGAACCGCGAGGAAATGCGCGCCCGCGGCTGGGACGAGCTCGACGTGCTCGTGGTGACCGGCGACGCGTACGTCGACCATCCGGCGTTCGGGCCGGTGCTCGTCGCGCGGTTCCTCGAGGGGCGCGGGTTCCGCGTCGGCATCGTGGCCCAGCCGCGCTGGGACCGGCCGGACGACCTCGCGCGCATGGGACGGCCGCGGCTCTTCGTCGGGGTGACCGCGGGCAACCTCGACTCGATGCTCAACAAGCTGACGGCGCAGAAGAAGATGCGCTCCGAGGACCAGTACTCCCCCGGCGGGCGGACGGGGATGCGCCCCAACCGCGCGACCATCGTCTACGGGAACCTCTGCCGGCAGGCGTTCCCGGGTCTCCCGGTGGTCGTCGGCGGCATCGAGGCTTCGCTGCGGCGCATCGCGCACTACGACTACTGGAGCGATTCGGTGCGCCGGAGCATCCTGCTCGACAGCAAGGCGGACCTGCTCGTCTTCGGCATGGGCGAGCGAGCGGCCTGGGAGATCGCGCGGCGGCTCGAGGCGGGCGAGCACGTCGACCAGCTGCACGACGTGCGCGGTACGGCGCACGTCAGGAAGAACCGGCGAGAGTGGACCGACGTCGCCGCCGACCCGAGCCGCTTCGTGCGCGACGGCAGGGCGGTGCTCCTGCCGTCGTACGAGGAGGTGTGCGCCGACAAGCTCGCGTTCGCGCGCATGTCGCGGATGCTCCAGTACGAGACGAACGCGCACAACGCCCGCCCGCTGCTGCAGCCCCACGGCGACCAGGCCGTGTACTTCAACGCGCCCGCGCTGCCTCTCGCCGAGAACGAGATGGATGCGCTCTACGATCTGCCCTTCACGCGGCTGCCGCACCCGAGCTACAGGGGCGAGAAGATCCCGGCGTACGAGACGATCAAGAACTCGATCGTGACGATGCGCGGCTGCTTCGGCGGCTGCACCTTCTGCAGCATCACCGAGCACGAGGGGCGCATCATCCAGAGCCGCAGCGAGAGCAGCGTGCTGCGCGAGGTGCGGGCGCTCTCGCGCATGGACGGGTTCCGCGGGACCATCACCGACGTCGGCGGTCCGACGGCCAACATGTACAAGATGGCCTGCAAGGACGAGCGCACCGAGAGCGCGTGCCGGCGCCTCTCGTGCGTGCACCCAGGCATCTGCGAGAACCTGCGCACCGATCACGGACCGCTGGTGCAGCTGCTGCGCAAGGTTCGGCGCGAGCCGGGCGTCGACCGCGTTTACGTGGCGAGCGGCGTGCGTTACGACCTCGCGGAGCGCAGCCCCGAGTTCATCACCGAGCTGGCGCGCCACCACACCGGTGGGCAGCTCAGCGTCGCGCCCGAGCACTCGAGCCCGGACGTGCTCGACAAGATGAAGAAGCCGCCGGTCGAGCACTACGAGCGCTTCGCGCGGAGCTTCTGCGCGGCGAGCGAGCAGGCCGGCAAGGAGCAATACCTCGTGCCGTACTTCATCACGGCGCATCCGGGCTCGACGCTGAAGGACACGGTCGAGCTCGCGCTGTGGCTCAAGGCTCGCAACATGCGCCCGCGTCAGGTGCAGGACTTCATCCCGACACCGATGGCGATCGCCACGACCATGTTCTACACGGGCGTCGACCCGCTCACGATGGAGCCCGTGCCCGTGGTGCGCGACCTGCGCGAGAAGAAGATGATGAAGGCACTCCTCTACTGGTGGGATCCCGCGCAGCAGCCGCTCGCGCGCGAGGCCCTGCGCAAGGCGGGTCGGCGCGATCTCATCGGCAGCGGCCCCGGGTGTCTGGTACCTCCCGAACGAAATGCTCACGCACCACGTCGCCTGCACAGAAGCTGAAGCGGCGCCGCACCGCGCGCTCGTCGTGCGCGCGTACGACGAGGCGCGCGCGGGCGGCTGGCCGTTCCTCAGCGACGTGCTCGAGGGCCCCCTGCGCGGCCTCGGCGAGGAGGATCGGGCCATCGTCGCGGGGGCGGTGCACGCGCTCGTGAAGTACGACCGGCGGCTCGCCTTCGCGTGCGGCTCGGACGCGAGCGACGCGCGCTACGAGGCGCTCTGGTCGCTCGTGCGCGGGGAGACGGACCTCGCGCCGCGGCTCGCGCGCATCGAGAGCGCCACCGAGCGACTCGGAACGACGTACTCGTTCCCCGACTGGCTCGTGGACCTGCTGCGCGGCGAGCTCGGGGAAGCGGCGGAGTCGGCGCTGGCGCGGATGAACGACCTGCCGCCCAGGGTCCTGCGCGTCAACGCGCTCAAGACGACGCGGGAGGCGTGCGCCGATGCGCTCGGCCGCGAGGGCGTCGAGACGACCCCGACGCGGTCGCCGCACGGGCTCGAGCTCCTCGGGAGGCGCTCGCCGTTTCGCACGCAGGCCTTCGCGCGCGGGGACGTCGAGATGCAGGACGAGGCGTCGCAGCTCGTGGCGGAGCTGGTGGCGCCGCCGCCACGGTCGCTCGCGGTCGATGCCTGTGCGGGGGCCGGGGGCAAGACGCTCGCTCTCGCGGCGCTGCTCGAGGGGCGCGGCAAGGTGGTCGCGGTCGACTCGTCCGCTGGCAAGCTCGAGGAGCTGCGACGCCGGGCGCGACGCGCGGGGGCGAGCAACGTGCAGGCGATCCGCGCCGACCTTCTCGACCCTCGCCGGGGGGGGCTCGCGGACCCCGTGAAGCTCGAGGGCCCCGCCTCGCGGGTGCTGCTCGACGCGCCCTGCACGGGACTCGGCGCCGTGCGGCGAAACCCCGAGGCGCGCTGGCGCTTGCAGCCGGCGGACTTGCCGAGGCTCGTCGCGGCGCAGGCCGCGCTGCTGAACGCGGCCATCCCGATGATCTCGGCCAAGGGTCGCATCGTGTACGCGACGTGCTCCTTCCTCCCGAGCGAAGCCGAGCTCGCCGTCGAATTCTTCCTCCAGCAGCACCCGGACTTCGCGGTCGTCACCGCGCGCGACGTGCTCGGCCGGGCCCGCACCGAGGGCCTCACGACGCCCGACGGCAAGTATCTGCGCACCTGGCGCTTCGCAGAGCCGGCGGACGGGTACGCGCAGGGCCGGATGGACGGGTTCTTCGCGGCCGTACTGCGGCGCGTCTCCTCTTGACGGGTGCGCCCGTTCACCGATATCGCGGCGCTACCCATGCTCAGCATCGATCTCACCGGCAAGCGCGCGTTCGTCGCCGGCGTCGCCGACGACGCGGGGTTCGGTTTCGCAATCGCCAAGGCTCTCGCCGAGGCGGGCGCCACGGTGTGCGTCGGGACGTGGCCGCCAGCGCTCAACATCTTCGAGACGATGCTCGAGCGCGGCAAGATGGACGAGTCGCTGAAGATGCCCGGCGGAGGCAAGCTCGCCTTCGAGCGAATCCTCCCGCTCGACGCCGAGTACGACACGATGGAGGACGTCCCGGAGGACGTCCGCAACAACAAGCGCTACCGCGAGCGCGGCGACTTCACGATCTCCGGCGCCGCCGCGCGCATGAAGCAGGACTTCGGCGAGCCGTGTCTCGACGTCGTCGTGCACTCGCTGGCGAACGGCTCGGAGGTGAGCCGCGATCTGCTCGCGACGAGCCGCAAGGGGTACCTCGGCGCCGTCAGCGCGAGCGCCTACTCGAACATCTCGCTCGTGCAGCGCTTCGGGCCGCTCGTGCGGCCGGGCGGCGCCTTCGTGAGCCTCTCGTACATGGCGAGCGAGCGCGTCATCCCGGGGTACGGCGGCGGCATGTCGAGCGCGAAGGCCGCCCTCGAGAGCGACACGCGCGTGCTCGCGTGGGAGGCGGGGCGCAAGTGGGGCCACCGCGTCAACTGCATCAGCGCGGGTCCGCTCGCGTCACGCGCGGCGAGCGCGATCGGTCGGCCGGCGCCCGGCGCTGCCGCCGCGACGAGCGACGTGCCGGGGGCGACCAAGGCCAAGCCGTTCATCGAGCAGATGGTCGACTACGTGAAGGTCAACTCGCCGCTGCCGGAGGCGCTGCGCGCACGCGAGGTGGGCGAGGTCGCCGCGTTCCTCTGCTCGCCGCTCGCCAGCGGCGTCACGGGCTGCGTCCTGTACGTGGACAAGGGCTATCACGCGATGGGCAAGGCGGTTTCCTAGGGTCCGAGCTCGAGCGCCCTCTGCTCGACTTCGTCGGCCTCCGACGCGCGTCCCTCGTGCCGCAGGACGATTGCGAGATTCGACCACGCGGTGGCGTACCCCGGGTTGACCGCGATCTCGGTGCGCAGGTCCTGCTCCGCGTCGGGCCAGAGGGCGCGCTTCATCTCGATGACCGCGATGTCGTTGTGCACCACCTCGGTCGAGCCGAGGTCGAGGGCCGCGCGGTACTCGGCGAGGGCGCGGTCGTCGTGCCCGTCGAGCTGCTCGCTCTGCCCGAGGCAGAAGTGGGCGAGCGCCGAGTGCGGCGAACCGTCGACGGCGTCGCGCGCGAAGGCGCGGCGGTCGCGGTAGGAGCTCTCGGAGGCGAGCGTCACCATCGCGAGCACGGCGATGGTGACGGCCGCGAATGCCGCGAACATTCGTCGCTCCGGCGAGAGCGCCCGGACGATCTCGGCGAGGGCGAGCACGACACCGGTGGCGGGTACGTAGAGGCGCTCGTCGAGCACGAGCGACCCGGTCACGAGGAGCGGCGGCAACAGGAAGAGCACGAACGTCGCCGCCCCGAGGGCGACGACGCGCCGCCTCACGCCCGGAACGAGGGAGGTCGCGGCCGCGAGCAAGAGCGCACCGACGACGCCCGGCCAGAGCGACGCATCCGCCGCGTCGGAGATGGGCGAGAGGTGGACCGGCAGCACGATCTTCCCCAGCGCGTCGAGGAGCAGCGGCAGGTTCGCCAGCGTCGGGTGCACGTCCGCTGGTCGGTGCACGAGGAGGCGGAGCACCACGAGCGCCGTCCACCCGAGCGCATGGAGCCCCAGCCACCGCGGGCGCGCGAGTGGGCGATCGAGCAGCAACGCGTGCAGGCCGCACACGAGCGCCAGCGCCACCGCCGTCTCCTTCGTCAGCAGCGCCAGCGCGAAGCAGGCGAAGTGTGCCGCCGGTCGCCCACGCGCGAAGGCGAGCCATGCGCCGAGGACGAGCACCCCGAGCAGCGCGTCGTTGCGCCCCGGCACCCACGCGACGGCCGACGCGAGCGCCGGGTGCACGGCGAAGACGAGCGCCCCCGCGAGCGCCGTGCCCGCGCCCAGCTCGAGCGCGAGGAGCAGTCGCCACAGCAGCACGCACGCCGCCGCGTGCACCACCACGTTCGTCGCGTGATACGCCAGCGGCCGCGCGCCGCCGAGCTGCGCGTCGAGCGCGTAGGTCCACGTCACCAGCGGCCGCCAGTACCCGTGCGCCGCGTCGACCACGTGCATGTACGCGCGCCCCGGCGCGAACACGCGCCAGAGGCTCGAGGCCTGGGCGAGGAAGTCCTGGTCGTCCACCACGAGGTCGCGGTCGTCCAGGCCCGTGAAGCCGAAGCCGATGGTGCGCGCGTAGGCGGCGACCGCTACCATGGCCGGCACCATGAACCGCCACCCGTTCGGTGTTTGCGTCCGCTCTCCTCGAGCGTGCGGCACGCTCATCATCCCGGTCATCTTCCTCGCGGCGGCCGCTTGCTCCAAGGCCCCCGCAGCCAAGAGCCCCCTCCGCGAGGCGCTCACGAAGGCCGACACGCCCACCATCGAGGACGCCGCGCGCGGCTGCTTCACCGACGGCGGCTGGAAGGTCGACCCCGTCGGCAGCGTCTCAGCCGGCGACAACGTCATAACGGCCTACCGCGAGAAGGACACGGCGCCGACGGAGCTCTACATCCACCACCCCGAGCAGATGCCGCGCCTCACCGGCGGACCCGACGACGACGACAAGTTCTGGAAGTGCCTCGCGAAGGCGCTCGGGGCAGACGTCGGGGACAAGGACGAGAAGGCCAAGGACGACAAGGGGGACAAGGGCGGCGGAGACAAGGGCGACAAGGGCAACGGCGGCGACAAGGGCACCGACCAGGCGCCCAAGAACCAGGACAATGGCGGCGGCGGCACGTGATACCCTCGGCGCCGCCATGCGAATCCCCACGATCCTGCCCAGCCTCGCCCTGCTCTCGATCGCCTCGCTCGTCGCGTGCGGCGGAGGCGCCGCCGACACGGGCTCCGGAAGCAACATGCCCGACCCGAGCAAGGTCGTCGCCAAGGCCAACGAGCCGCCGCTCCCGACTCACCCCGATTCGGACAAGGTGAAGTGGAAGCAGGACCCGGCATTCGCCAAGTGCCACAACGACGTGAAGACCGGAGCCGACCTCGTCGCCGGCGTCACGTCGATGGCCCAGGGCTGCGCGGGCGCCATGAAGATGCACCAGGTCGGCCAGACGACGCAGGACACCTTCAAAGACATGGACAAGGCGCACCCCATCGCGCTGCACGCCGAGTCGGGTCACTGCTACCGCGTCTTCGGCCTCTCCGAGGACGCGCTGCAGGACCTCGACATCGCGATGATGGACTCGGCCGGGAAGGAGTGCGCCGAGGACGGCAGCGACAGCCCGGACGCCGTTCTGCTCGAGGACGGCGCGGTGTGCTTCACCGCCACCGACGACGTGAGCATCAACGTCGCCGCCGGCAGCGGCACCGGCAAGTACGTCGTCCAGATCTGGGGCGACTGAGAGCGCTGCGGCTCACCCGCCGCTGGCGCAGGGATCCGGCGCCGGCGGCTGCGGCGGAGCGATGTCGGCCCCGGTGGGAAGCGCGACCTCGGTCGCGTCGAAGCCGAGGCCGATCGAGATCGCGTTGCACATCGAGCCAGGCGAGTTCGATACGGCATCGCCCGAGAGGACGATGTCCGAGGTCTGTTCGATCTGGCTCGCGATGCTCTGAAAAGCGCTGCCCGAGCAAAGGGACGTCGAGATCTGCCCCGCCACCTGCTTCAGCGCCGCGATGAGCTCCTGCGTGTTGATGACGCCGGCGATGGTGCCGTTCGTCACGGCGCCGGGCACCTGCGGGTCGAAGGTCACGACGGCGCCGTGCAGGTTCAACGTCATGGGTGTCGGTCCGATCGAGATTTGGAGCGTGATGAGGGATGGAGCGCCGTTCACGAACGTGCCCTGCGTCTGGTACGCGGCCGGGAACTTCACGTCGGCCGCCCCGATCGGGTCGGTGCTCGTCGTGCAGCCGTCAGTTCCGCCGCTCGGAAAGCAATTCAACGATTCGGGGCCGAGGGGCCAGTGCGTGCTCAGGTCCCAGGTGGGCGCCATTCCGCCGTTGGCCATCGAGTAGTTCGCTCCGAAGAGCGCTGCGCCGGACAGCCCGGTCGCCGTCGTCATGTTGCCGGCCGAGTCGTCGAAGCCGACGGCGTAGAAGAGCTGCGTCGGCCAGCCTTCCTGGAGCAAGTTGTTCTCCGTCTGCGAAAAGGTGCTGTCGAGCGTCGCGAGGATGGGCACGATGTTGGCGCCCCATGAGTTGTCGATGCCTCCGCTGCCGTCGATCTGGACGCTCTTCGACGCGCCGGCCACGAGGGTGCACACGTCGGTGGACGCGGAGGTCGTGATCTTGCCGTCGAGGTTGTAACCGAGGGCCCTCCACGCGTCGGGGTTGGTCAGCCCCATGCGGTCCGTGTCGCCGAGGTAGAGCTTGTGAACGGCGTAGTTGTGCGGCGTCGAACCGCCTGACGACGCGCCCGAGGGGGGCGGCGGGACGACGCACGCCCCCGGCGGCAACTGAGAGCAGCAGTCGTTGCCGGTGCATGCCACCGCCCCACCGCTGCTGCCGCTCCCGCCCCCGCTGCTACTGCCGCCAGTGCTGCTGCTCGAGATGACGCCGCTGCTGGAGCCGCTCCCCGAGCCGCTGCCGCTCGAGCCGGTTCCGGAGCTGGATCCGCCGGTCCCCCCGTCGTTCGCGTTGCTGGCCACGCGCCCCGAGCACGCCAGCGGCACCGCCGCGAATGCGAGCAAGACGGTGCCCAAACCAGTCCTCAATCCAAGCCGCATAAGAAGCCTCCTGTCGGCTCAAGCGTAGCAGCCGCCAGATTGACGCGACGCATCCTGCCCGCTCGTGGTAAGCGGGCCGCACCATGAGCACAGCGTTCACGCCGCCTCAGGGGGGGCAGCCGATCACCATGGGCGCGGAGATGAAGCTCCACGTGCCCGACAACCCCATCATCCCGTTCATCGAGGGCGACGGCACCGGTCG
>DATJYG010000256.1:0-2273 GCA_035499695.1 Polyangiaceae bacterium | reverse complement strand
CGGGCAGCCGAAGTTCAGCTCGAGGCCGTCGCACCCCGTGTCCTCCACCTTGCGGATCAGGGTGTGCCAGTCGTGCTTCGTCTCGGTCATGAGCGAGACGACGACCGCGTGCTTCGGGAAGCGGCGCTTCACCTCGCGGATCTCGCGCAGGTTCACCTCCAGCGGGCGATCGGTGATGAGCTCGATGTTGTTGAACCCCATCACCTTGCCGCCGCCGTAGTCGCAGGCGCCGAAGCGGCTCGAGGTGTTGACGATGGGGTCGCCCAGGGTCTTCCACACGGCGCCGCCCCAGCCGGCCTCGAAGGCGCGCATCACCTGCTCGCCGGTGTTCGCGGGCGGCGCGGACGCGAGCCAGAAGGGGTTCGGGCTCTTGATGCCGGCGATGTCGATCGAGAGATCAGCCATTCCACACCGCCTGCAGGTGCCGTGCGGCGTTGCGGCCGTCGGCGACGGCGTTGACCACTTCTTTGCCGCCGTTGACGCAGTCGCCGCCGGAGAACACCTTGGGGTTCCCGGTCGCCCCCGTCTTCGGATCGGCGATGACGCAGCCGCGCGTGTCGAGCTTCACCCCGGGGAACTGCTGCGCCACGCTGCGGAGCTTCGACTGCCCGATGGCGAGGGCGACGAACGCGGCGGGGAGGTCCACCTCCGCCCCGCGCTTGGAGACGCGCAGCGCGTGCACGGCGCCCGATGCGTCACGGAGAACGGCGACCGGCTGGGCGTGGTCGACGAAGATCACGCCCTCCTTTCGCGCCCCCTCGAGCTCGTGCGCGTAGCCGCTCATGTCCTCGACGCCGCGCCGGTAGACCATCATGACGGCCTCGGCGCCGAGCTGGGCGCACTCGCGCGCGACGTCGAGGGCCGTGTTGCCGCCGCCGACGACGACCACGTGCGCGAGCTTCGGACGCTTGCGCTTCGCGAGCTTCATCTCTTCGATCCATTCGGTCGCGCCGACGACGCCGGGGCCGTCCTCGCCCGGGATCCCGAGCTTGTTGTCCTCCCCGAGCCCGAGCCCTAGGAAGACGGCGTCGTACTCGGCGAGGAGCTGCGCGCCGGTGACGTCGCGCCCGATCTCGACGCCCGTCTTGAGCTCCGCGCCGAGAGAGAGCACCCACTCGATCTCGCGCAGCGCGTCCTCCGCGTGCAGCTTGTACGGTGCGACCCCCGTCGCGTTGAGCCCTCCCGGCAGCGGGCGCTTCTCGAAGAGGGTCGCCTGATGCCCCTCCATCGCGAGGTACGCCGCGAAGGCGAGCGACGCCGGGCCGGCCCCCACGCACGCGACGCGCCTCTTCGTCGGCGCCGACGTCTGAGTTTGCGGGCTCGCCGCCCGACGCACGTAGAGCGGCTCGGCCAGATCGTTCGTCGCCTTCTCGGTCGCGTACCGCTGCAGGCGCCCGATCTGGATCGGCTTGTGCTGCCACGCCTCGTAGACGCACGAGCCTTCGCAGAGGACCTCCACGGGGCACACGCGCGAGCACGAGTATCCCAGGATGTTCTGCTCGAAGATGACCTTGGCGCTCCCGCGCACGTTGCCGCTCGCGATGCGCTTGATGAACCCGGGCACGTCGATGCTCGTCGGGCACGCCTGGGTGCAGGGCGCGTCGGCGCAGTAGAGGCAGCGCTCCGCCTCGAGGCGCGCCTCGCCCTCGGTCATCAGGGGCTTCTTGTCGGGCAGAGCCGTCTCGACCCGTTCCGCCGGTAGTTGCTGCAGAAGACTCATCAGAGTCGATTCACTTACTGAGCGCCCCGAATGCCTCGTCGAGGATCTTCAGCGCGTCCTGGATCTCGGCCTTGCCTACGACGAGCGGCGGCGCGACGCGGAGCACGTTGCCGTAGAGGCCTCCGCGGCCGATGAGCATGCCGCGCTTCTTGGTCTCCTCGAAGAGCCGCGTCGTCGCCTGCACCGCAGGCGTGCGGTCGCCGCCCTTCTCGTCGTTCACGAGCTCGACGCCCTGCATGAGGCCGCGCCCGCGAACCTCGCCGATGATCGTGTATTTCGCCTTGAGCGCCTCGAGCCCCTCGCGGAGGATCTTGCCCATCGCCGCGGCGTTCTCGACGAGCTTGTCCCCCGTGATCTGGTCGATCGTCGCGTTGGCCGCGGCGCACGAGATGGGGTTGCCGCCGAAGGTGGAGATGTTGCCGCCCTTCCACGCGTCGGCGATGGCGCCGGTCGTGAGCACCGCGCTGATGGGGTAGCCGTTGGCGATGCCCTTGGCCATCGTCATGATGTCCGGCTTCACGCTCGAGTGCTCGATGCCCCACATCTTGCCGCC
>DATJYG010000255.1:0-16419 GCA_035499695.1 Polyangiaceae bacterium | reverse complement strand
TCAACGACGCAGACACCAGCGCGCGGCTCCGTGCCGGCGGACGCCTCTGCGACGTCGCGCCCACGATGCTGGGTCTCCTCGGCCTCCCCCAGCCCGTCGAGATGACCGGCAAGTCCCTCCTCTTGCACTAGGATTGCGTCGTGGCTGACCTCCCGACCATCGAGGGCTTCCGGATCCTCGAGGAGCTCGGGGCCGGCTCGCTCTCGACCGTCTACGAGGCGGTCGAGGAGCCGCTCGGGCGCACCGTCGCGCTCAAGGTCCTCAAGCCCACGATCGCGCTGGGCTCACCGTTCGCGTCGCAACTCGAACGCGAGGCGCGCGTGCTCGCCGAGCTGTCACACCCGAACATCGGAGCGCTCCACGCGTTCGTGAAGACCGAGGCGCGAATGCACCTCGTGCTAGAGTTCGTCGACGGCTTCAGCCTCGGGACACTCCTCAAGAAGAAGCCGAGCGTGCCTGCGGACTCGGTCGCCGCCATCGGCGCGGCGGTGGCTCGGGGCCTCGCGCACGCGCACGAGCGCGGCATCGTCCATCGTGACGTGAAGCCGGCCAACGTGCTCGTGAGCAAGCGCGGCGAGGTGAAGATCTTCGACTTCGGCATCGCGCAGCGCGCCAGCGACGAGCCGGTCGGCCTGGCCCCGACGCGCCTCGAGGACGTCACCGCCTTCGGAACGCCGGCGTACATGTCCCCGGAGCAGATCCTCGGCGAGAACGTCGACGCGCGCAGCGACATCTTCTCGCTCGGCGTCGTCCTCTATCAGCTCGTGTGTGGGGCGAGGCCTTTCGAGCGCGGCGACGAGCCCGAGCGGCGCCCGAGCGCGCACCGCATCCGGCGCGACCCACCCATCCCGCTTCACCGGCGCGCGCCCGACGTGCCCCACGCCCTCGAGCGCATCGTCATGCGGGCGATCGAAAAGCTCCCGGCGGACCGCTTCCAGTCCGCCGAGACGATGGCCGAGCAGCTCGAGGAGCTCGCGACCGCTCGCTCGGGACTGCGCGTCGAAAGCCTCGTGGTCCAGGCGCTCGAGCACGCGGGGCTCGTCGCCGTCGACGAAGCACACGCGGCAGTGCCACCCCGCGCCCGGCGGCGCGCGTCGGTCCGCCGAGCGGTCGCCGGTCTCGCGGTCCTCGGAGCCATCGCCGTGGGTGGAGGCATCGCGGTCCAGACGACGGCGCCCCGCGAAGGACGCGCCGCGGGCGCCCGCCCGCTCGAGCTGGTCCCGGCGAGCCCCGGCTACCTGCGCGTCCTGGCGACGCCGTGGGCCGAGGTCTGGGTCGACGGACAACGCATCGACGTGACTCCCTTCGCGCGCGGTATCCCCCTCGCTCCGGGGACGCACTACGTCACGCTCGTGCACCCGAACGCGCCGGTCGAGAAGCGCTCCGTGAGCATGATCGCAGGCGAGACGCGCACGCTCGACGTGGTCATGGCCGTCCCTGACCTCGCGCCGAAGGACGACGCGGGCGCCGCCCAGCCCAGCGCCGAGAGGGAGAAGAACTGAATGCGCACCCCGCTCGCAGCCGTCGCGGTGGCTCTCTGCCTGTCGGCTCCGGCCGATGCGCTGGCGTTCCACCACATCGTGAAGCCCGGCGAGACACTGGCGCAGGTCGCCGAGCGCGTGTACGGCGACGCCAGGCGCGAGACGGTGCTCGTCGGCGCCAACGCGCTCGACGTGCAGGGCGGGACCGTCATCACGCCGGGCATGCGGCTCGAAGTGCCGGCGCCGGGTCACCACACCGTGGCGCAGGGCGAGAGCTGGGCGGACCTCGCCGTCTCCTGGCTCGGGACGAGCGACATCGCACGCACGGATGTTCTCGCGCGCGCGAACAAGGGCGTGCCGTGGGTCCCGCCGGTCGAGGGACAGGAGATCGAGATCCCCGCGGTCGTGACCTACCTGGCGGGGGACGGCGAGACGGTGAACACGATCGCGGGGCGCTTCTGGGGCGATCCCAATCGCGGCTGGGAGCTGAACAACTACAACAAGCGCCAGGGAGTGCTCGTGAAGCGCGGCGAGGTCGTGCTCGTTCCCATGCCCGGGCTCCGGCTCACGGAGGTGGGCCGCGCCGAGGCTCGCGCCGCGGCCGAGCGCGACGGCGCGAGTGGAGGAATGGCCCTCGAGGTGCAGCGGCGCGCCGATGCCGAGCTGCCCCAGCTACTCGCCGACGTGCGCTACGGCCGCTACGCGGAAGCGGTCGCGCGCGGAAACCGGTTGCTGGGGGGCGGAGCCCTGACGCACCCGCAGCTCGCCGTCGTGCATCGCGCGATGCTCGAGGCTTACGTTGCCCTCGGCGCGTCTTCGTCCGCGTCGGCAGCATGCGCCGCGTGGCGATCGAACGAGCCCAATGCCGCGCTCGATCCGGTTCGCGTGTCCCCGAAGATTCGCGCCGCGTGCGACGCACGCTAACCTGCGAACGTGGCCCACGCGACGTCGCTGCCGCCGCTCAGTGCGGGGAGGAAGCTCGGCGACAAGTTCGAGATCCTCGGCGTGCTCGGCGAGGGCGGCACGGGCATCGTGTACGACGCGCGACGGGTCGCCGAGGGCGACAGCGTGGCGCTCAAGGTGATTCACCAGCACCTCGCGGGCGACCCCCAGATCCGCGGCCGCTTCGCCCGCGAGGCGGCCATCCTTCGGCGCCTCGAGGGGGATCGCGTCTGCCCCGTGCTCGAGTTCGGCGAGATCTCCGACCCCCGCCGCGAGAGCGTCGGCCTGCTCTACATGGTGCTCGCTCGCGTCGACGGGCCAGCGCTCGACGCCGTGCTCAAGCGCGAGCGCCTGCTCCCCATCGACCGCGCCGTGCGCATCCTGCTCGACGTGTGCGACGCGCTTCGCGAAGCACACGCTCAAGGGGTGATTCACCGCGACCTCAAGCCGGGCAACGTCCTCCTGCGCAGCGACGACACGGGTGCGCGGGCCGTCGTCGTGGACTTCGGGATGGCGAAGATCATGACCGGCGGCGGCACCGGCACGACGGCCCTCACGCAACACAACATGGTCTTCGGCACGCCGGAGTACATGGCGCCCGAGCAGGCGCGAGGCGACGAGCTCGATGCGCGGTGCGACGTGTACGCGGCCGGCATCATTCTCTACGAGCTGCTCGTCGGCGCCGTGCCGTTCAGCGGCCCGACGCCTCTCAACGTGCTCACGGCGCAGATGACCGAGACCGCCGTGCCTCCGCGGGTGCGCGCGCCCGACCGCGGCATCTCGCGTGCGCTGGAGGCCGTCGTGTTGCACGCGATCGCCAAGGACCCCGCGGAACGCTACCCGACGGCCAGCGCGCTCGCGGCGGCGATCAACGCGGCGGTGGCGGCACCGGAAGACGTCGAGGCCGTTCGCCCGTCGACGCGCGTGCACGTCCGCATCGACACGACCGATGCGCACGGAGCGACGATCCCGTCCCCGATACGCCTGACGAATCCTTCCGGGCGGCCTCCCCCCGTCTCGAGCGTGCGGCCTCCGGTCCCTGCGGCGAGCTCGTCGCCTTGGTGGATCGTGATCTGCGTCGTCGCCGCGGTCGCCGGGATTGCGCTCGGCGCCTGGCTCTCCCTGCACGCGGGAAAGTGATGCGGGTGCGGGTCGTGGTGCTCCTGGCGGCCCTCGCTGCGTGCGCCGCACCGGCGCCGGCCGCACCGCCTGCGCCCGCGCCGCTCCCCGTCCCGCCTCCGCCTCCGGGGCCGGCGCCCGTGGCCAGCGAGACGGTCCCCGAGGCCGGACCGGCGGCCACTGCCACGCCTCCGTCAGCGCCCGACGCTGCAACCTCAGGCACTCCCTGTCCGGAGAGTGAGGTGTGGGTGCCGCCGACTGGCGCCGGGGGTTTCGTGATGGGCAAGGCGATCAAGGGCGAGCATCGCGTGGTGCTCACCCACGGCTTCTGCGTCGACGCGAGCGAGGTGACCGTGCGCGACTACGCTCGCTGCGTCGAAGCCGGCGCGTGCAAGGAGCCGGGGCGCGGCGACCCGTGGTCCACCTACCCCACGAAGCTCGACCAACCCGTCAACATGGTGAGCTGGAGCAAAGCGCACACCTTCTGCGCGTGGGCCGGGAGGCGCCTGCCCACCGAGGCGGAGTGGGAATGGGCCGCCACCGGCCCCGGGCAGACGCGGTACCCGTGGGGAGACGAGCCCGAGCCGTCGTGCGACTACGTCGACTACACGAGGTTCGGGGCGCCCAAGTGGGAGGCCGGCGGCGACCTCGGTTGCGGCGGAGGCGGGCCGTCTCCGGTCGGCTCGCATCCCAAGGGAGACAAGGTCTGGCCCGGCGGCGCCATCCACGACCTCGCCGGCAACGTCTGGGAGTGGGTCGAGGACTCGTACGGCCCGTACGCGCTCGACACGCGCGCCGTCGATCCGGTGCTGCGCCTCGACGTCGCGGTGCACGGCATCCGCGGCGGAGGGTGGAATCGATCGTACGCGGCGATGGTCGTGACCTACCGGGGGGCGGCGCACTACGGCTACCAGGTCCCGGCGCTCGGCTTCCGGTGCGTTCGAGGCGAGCCGCTGGCGACGCCCTCACCCGTCTACGAGTGAGTGCCGCACGCTCGAAGAGAGCAGACTCGAACGCTAGACAAAGCGGGGAATCGGCCACGGCTCGCGCCGCCACGCGATGTCCTTCCCGGCGCTCGCACGCGCCAGGTCGCGCGGCGTGATCGGCTCCTCCGTCGGGGCCAGCCCCAGACCGAACGCGAGCTCGCCGACGATGCGCTCCGGAGCGACGCCCGCGTCCCGGAGCTCCCGCACCGTCGAGCGAGGCGTTCGCTTCTCGAGGCGCAACCCGTCGGGAGCGACGACGAGTGGCACATGCGCGTATCGCGGCGCCGGGGCGCCGAGCACGCGTGCCAGCCAGATCTGGCGTGGCGTCGACGACGCGAGGTCCGCGCCGCGCACGACGTGCGTCACGCGCGTCGCCACGTCGTCCAGGACGACCGCGAGCTGGTAGGCGAACGCCCCGTCGCCGCGTCGCACGACGAAGTCGCCGACCTCGTGCGCGAGGTTCTGCGCGATGCGGCCGAGGATCAAATCGTCGAACGCGAGCGTCTCGTCGGGCACGCGCACGCGCAGCGACGGCGTCCGGCGCATGCCGCGGCCAGGAGGCTTGTCGCGGCACGTGCCGGGGTACACGACGTCCTCGCCGCCGTGGGGTGCGCTCGCGACCATGGCGATCTCGGCGCGTGAGCAGTCGCAGGGGTAGACGAGGCCCTCGCGGCCGAGCGTCGCGATGGCTTGCTCGTAGAAGGAGCTTCGCTCGCTCTGACGCACCGCCGGCCCGTCCCAGTCGAGCCCGAGCCAGCGAAGATCCTCGAGGATGCGCGCCTCGCTGCCACGGACGACGCGCGGCGGGTCGAGGTCTTCGACGCGCAGCACGTGCTCCCCGCCCTCGCGCCGTGCCCAAACCCAGGACGCCACGGCGGTCCACGCCCCGCCCAGGTGCAGGTCACCGGTGGGCGACGGGGCGAAGCGCGTGCGCACCGGCATCGCTCACCGCACGGCACCCGCAGCGCCGAGCAGCCACACGAGCAGCGCTTTCTGCACGTGGAGGCGGTTCTCGGCCTGGTCCCAGACGCGCGAGCGCGGGCCTTCGAGCGTCTCCTCGTCGATCTCCTCGCCGCGGTGGGCCGGCAGGCAGTGCAGCACGATGGCGCCCGGCTTTGCGTGCGCGAGCATCGCGGCGTTCACCGACCAGCCTGCAAAGGCCTCGACGCGCTCCTGTCCTTCGGCTTCCTGCCCCATGCTGGTCCAGACGTCCGTGTTGACGACGTCGCACCCGTCCGCGGCGCGCGCGGGGTCGTGTACGAGCGTCACG
This sequence comes from Polyangiaceae bacterium, assembly GCA_035499695.1. Taxonomy (GTDB): domain Bacteria; phylum Myxococcota_A; class Polyangia; order Polyangiales; family Polyangiaceae; genus Palsa-1150. The sequence continues at coordinate 10,621 of DATJYG010000255.1, read as the reverse complement.
CGCGCACCCGCGCGAGCGACCTCCACGGCCGGCGGCATGTGCGCCTCGGGCCCCGCGAGAACGACGTCGAATCCGAAGAGAGGTGCCGCCTCGAGCCACGAGCGGGCCATGTTGCTCCCGCAGTCGCCGACGAAGGCGATGCGCTTGCCGGCGATGCTCGACCCGAGCTGCTCCTCCACCGTGAGCACGTCGCAGAGCACCTGCACGGGGTGTCCGTCGTCCGTGAGGGCATTGACGACGGGGACGCTCGCGGTGGCCATCTCGCGCAGCCGTGTGGTGGCGGACGTGCGGTACACGATGGCGTCGCAGTAGCGCGCCAGGACGCGGGCCGTGTCGCGAATGGGCTCGCCGCGCCCGAGCTGGCTGCCCTGGATGCCGAGCACCACGGGCTGCATTCCCAGCTGCGCGGCACCGACCTCGAAGGAGACTCGCGTGCGCGTGCTCGCCTTCTCGAGCACGATGGCGAGCGCCCGCCCTGGCAGCAGCCCCGTACGCGAACCCTTGGGCTCGGCCTTGAGCTTGCGCGCGAGGGTGAGGACCTCGCGGGCTTCGTCGCGGGAGAGATCGGTCAGGGTGAGGAAGTCGCGCTTGGACATGGTTCACTCCAGGGGCTCGGCGAAGACGCGCGCCGCGAGCTTCTCGATCGATCCGTGCTCGTCCGCCTTCGCGAGGACCGCGCGTGCCGACTCGAGAAGCCACCCGATCTGGGCCTCGACGCTGCGCGGACCCGTGCCGCCGACGCTCTCTTTGGCCGCGACCGCCGTCATCGGGTCGAGCGCGGCGAGAGTCCCCTCGTCGAGGGCCGGATGGATCCCGCGCGCATGTGCCGCGTCGATCGCGCGAAGGGGCACGCCGCGCTCGACCGCATCGGCGACGAGCCGGCCGACCGCCTTGTACGCCTCGCGGAAGGGGACACCCTTGCGCACGAGTGACTCGGCGAGATCGGTCGCTTGCGTGAAGCCCTCGGCGAGGGCCTGCGTGCCGCGCGCGCCGTCGAACGTCACGTGGGGGAGCGCCAGCTGCATCACGCGCGCGCAGCCGATGGCGAGAGGTCCTGCCTCGAGCAGCGCGAGTCGATCCTCCTGCTGGTCGCGGTTGTACCCGCTGGCCAGGCCCTTCATGAGCGTCAGGAGCGCGACGACGTTCGCGGCGGCGCGCGCACCCTTGCCGCGCACGAGCTCGAAGACGTCGGGGTTCTTCTTCTGAGGCATCATCGACGAGCCGGCCGCGATTGCGCCGCCGAGCTTCACGAGCGCGAACTCGCTCGTCGAGAAGTCCACGAGGTCCGAGGCGGCGCGCCCGAGGGCGAGCACCACCCGCGCCGCCGCCCACGTCCAGTCGAGGGCGAAGTCGCGATCGCCGACGGTGTGGAGCGCGTTGCGCGTCGGGGCCCAGGGTGCGAAGAGGCGCGCCACGAGAGCACGGTCGATCGGCAGCGACGAGCCCGAACAGGCGCCGCTGCCGAGCGGCATCTCGAGCCGGTCGAGCGCGAAGCCCACGGTGTCCGCCGCGCGCGCGAGGCCGACGGCCCACGCGCAGACGAGGAACGCGGCCGACACGGGCTGGGCACGCTGCCGGTGCGTGTACGCTGGCAGCAGCGTGTCCTTCTCGCGCGCGGCTCGCTCCGCGAGCGCCGTGAGCAGCGTCGCGACCTCGCGGAGCAGCGTCGCACCGCGGTCGCGCACGTGGAGGCGCAGGTCGAGCGCGACCTGGTCGTTGCGCGACCGCGCCGTGTGCAGCCGCGCCGCGGCCGCACCTGCGCGCCGGCCGAGCTCCACCTCGACGGCCATGTGCACGTCCTCCTCGCCGTCGGGGAGCACCAGCGTTCCGGCCGTGGCCTCGCCGTACATCACGCGCAGCGCCTCGCGCAGCACGCGCCCGTCGTGCGCCGGCAGGATCCCGGTGCGCGCCAGCATCGTGACGTGCGCCGCGCTGCCGACCAGGTCTTCGCGCACGAGCGACCGGTCCACCGCGAGCGACGACGACCAGGCGAGCAGCTCTGCCAGCATGCCCTCGTCCCCGGTCGCCCGCGTGCGCGCGATGCCGCTCATGCCGAGGGGGTGTGTATCACGTTCTTTCTGTTACACCTCCTCCCGAGCGAACCATGCCCCGCATCCACCGAACCCTACCGCCCAAGGGCACCCGAATCGGAATCGCCTACTCGGGGGGCCTCGACACGCGCACCGCCGTCGCGTGGATGTCCCGTCAGGGCCTCGACGTGTACGCCTACACGGCCGACCTCGCGCAGCCCGACGAGAAGAACCCGGCGGACATCCCCCCGTCGGCGCTCAAGCACGGCGCGAGGGTCGCGCGTCTCGTCGACTGCCGCGAGGCCCTCGTGCGCGAGGGCGTCACCGCCGTGCAGTGCGGCGCCTTTCACCTGACGTCGGGCGGCAAGCGCTACTTCAACACGACTCCCCTGGGACGCGCCGTCACCACGACCGCGATCATCCGCGCGATGCGCGAGGATGGCGTGGACATCTTCTCGGACGGCAGCACGCACAAGGGCAACGACATCCAGCGCTTCTTCCGATACGGGGTGCTCGTCAACCCGCGCCTGGCCATCTACAAGCCCTGGCTCGATCGCGCCTTCGTCGAGGCCTTCGGCGGCCGCAAGGAGATGAGCGAGTACCTCGTCTCCGTCGGGATGCCGTACACGATGAGCACCGAGAAGGCGTACTCCACGGACGCCAACGTCCTCGGCGCCACGCACGAGGCGAAGGACCTCGAACGCCTCGACGCGTCGATGCGCATCGTCGACCCCATCATGGGTGTCGCTCACTGGCGGCCCGAGGTACGCGTCGAGCCCGAGGAGGTCACGGTGGAGCTCGCGCGCGGGGTTCCCGTCGCGGTGAACGGCAAGAAGGGTGCGTCGCTCTTCGAAACGTTCGTCACGCTCAACGCGATCGGTGGGCGCCACGGCCTCGGCATGAGCGACCAGATCGAGAACCGCGTCATCGACGCCAAGAGCCGCGGCATCTACGAGGCGCCGGGCATGGCGATGCTCTCGATCGTGTACGAGCGTCTCCTCTCGGCGGTGCACAACGAGAACACGACGGACCTCTACTTCTCCCTGGGCCGTCGCCTCGGTCGCATCCTCTACGAGGGGCGCTGGTACGACCCCGAGGCGCTCGTCATCAAGGAGGCCTTGACGCGCTGGGTGGCCGGCGCCGTGACGGGCACGGTCACCCTCGAGCTGCGACGCGGCGACGACTGGACCCTGCTCGACACGCGCGCCGCCCGCAGCGCGTACGACCCGCACAAGCTCTCGATGGAGAAGACCGAGAGCGCCTTCAGCCCCGAGGACCGCATCGGCGCCCTCGAGATGCAGTCGCTCGGCGTCCTCGACAACCGCGAGCTGCTCCTGCACTTCGCCAAGGCCCTCGGCGCGGGCCCGACGGCGGCCGCGAACCCCCTGCTCGGCGAGGGCGGCGACGACTGAGCCGGCGCGACCTCGACCTCGCGTGTCCTTGATCGTTGCTTCCCGGGCGGCGGTCCCTACGTTTCCGCGTGTATCAGCGGATCGAGGACTACGGCGTCATCGGCAACATGCGCTCGGTCGCGCTGGTCAGCGTCCGCGGTTCGATCGACTGGCTGTGCCTTCCCGACTTCGACTCGCCGAGCATCTTCGCAGCGCTGCTCGACGACGCGAGGGGCGGGCGGTTCGCCATCGCACCGTCCGCGGCTGACGTCGCGTACAAGCAGCTCTACTGGCCGGACACCAACGTCCTCATCACGAGGTTTCTCTCCGCCGACGGCGTCGGCGAGATCGAGGACTTCATGCCTTGCAGGGCGGACACGCGCGAGACCGTCGTGCGCCGCGTTCGCGTGGCACGCGGCACCCTCGCCTTCGAAGCCTCGTGCGAGCCCGCCTTCGACTACGCGCGCGCCGCGACCGGGACGACGATCGTGCCGAACGGGGCCGTCTTCCATGGGGCCGGTCAGCGGCTGGCACTTTCGACGGAGGCGCCGCTGGCCGTCACGCCACGGGGCGTCCGAGCCCAGTTCACCCTGCGCGAAGGTCAGCAGACGACGTTCGTGCTGCAGCGAATGAGCTGCGACGCGTGCGCCCCGGCGCCGGACTCGGGTGAAGCCCAGATGCTCTTCGAGGACACCGTGCGCTTCTGGCGATCGTGGCTCTCGCGGTGCACCTACCGCGGGCGCTGGCGCGAGATGGTGCATCGCTCGGCGCTCGCGCTCAAGCTCCTCACCTTCGAGCCGACGGGCGCCATCGTGGCCGCGCCGACGTGCAGCTTGCCGGAGCGCATCGGCGGCGTGCGCAACTGGGGTTACCGCTACACGTGGGTGCGCGACGCGGCCTTCACGCTGTACGCCTTCCTGCGCATCGGGTTCACCGAGGAGGCCGCGCGCTTCATGGACTGGCTCGAGGCACGCAGCCGCGAGGCGCTGGCCGACCGGCCGCTGCAGATCGTGTACTGCGTGCACGGTGGCGCCGACCTGGCCGAGTCGACCCTCGACCACCTGGAGGGCTACCGCGGCTCTCGCCCCGTACGCATCGGCAACGGCGCGTACAAGCAGCTGCAGCTCGACATCTACGGCGACCTGATGGACTCGGCGTACCTCTACAACAAGTACGGGATGCCCATCTCGTCCGAGATGTGGACGCACCTCAAGCGCATCGTCAACTGGCTCTGCGACAACTGGCGGCGCGACGACGAGGGCATCTGGGAGACGCGCGGCGGCCAGCAGCAGTTCGTCTTCTCGAAGCTGATGGCGTGGGTGGCGGTCGACCGAGGCATCCGCCTCGCCGACAAGCGCTCGTTCCCCGCCGACCGCGCGCGCTGGCTCGCCGAGCGCGACTCGATCTACAGCGACATCATGACGCGCGGCTGGAGCGCATCGCGGAAGGCGTTCGTGCAGACCTACGGCGGGACCGCGCTCGACGCGTCGAACCTGCTCATGCCGCTCGTCTTCTTCGTCTCGCCGGTCGATCCCAAGATGCTCGACACGCTCGCGGCCGTGATGAGCCCTCCGCGAGAGGGCGGCCTCCTCTCGGACAGCCTCGTCTACCGCTACGACACGGAGCGCCCGGCGGACGGCCTGCCCGGACAGGAGGGGACGTTCAACATGTGCACCTTCTGGCTCGTCGAGGCGCTGACGCGCGCGGGCCGCGCCGACCGCGAGAAGCTGGAGAAGGCTCGGCTGCTCTTCGAGCGGATGCTCGGCTACGCGAACCACCTGGGCCTCTACGCCGAACAGACGGGCAACACGGGGGAAGCCCTCGGCAACTATCCGCAGGCGCTCACGCACCTCGCGCTCATCAGTGCAGCGTACAACCTCGATCGCACGCTGAACGAGGTGCGCTGACAGGGCGAGCGAAGCTCCCGCGCCTGGTTGCCGTCTTGCAGCGAGCAACCTCGCGAGGCGGGCATGCCGCGAGCGGAGCACGCGGAGGTTCTGGTGCTGGGAAGCGGAGCCGGAGGAAAGCTCCTCGCTTCGCACATGTCCAAGGCAGGGCGTCGAACGGTCGTCGTGGAGCGCAAGTGGATCGGAGGCTCGTGCCCGAACATCAATTGCCTGCCCAGCAAGAACGAAGTGAAGAGCGCCGAGGTGGCCCACACGGTCTACGACGCCGGGCCGTTCGGGACGGTCGTGACGAACGCCCGCGTCGACATGGCCCAGGTGGTCTCCCGCAAACGCAGGATGGTCGAAGGACTGGTCGCAGCGCAGGTCGACACCTTCCGCACGGCCGGCGCAGAGCTGGTTCTCGGGCAGGCGCACTTCGTCGGGCCCAAGACGGTCGAGGTGGCGCTGAACGACGGCGGCACGCGGCTGCTGAGCGGTGATCGCGTCTTCCTCGACCTCGGGACGAGGCCGCACGTGCCGCCCATCCGGGGCCTGGCCGAGACGGCGCTCACGAACATCGAGCTGCTCGAGCTCGACCGGGTGCCGGAGCACCTGGTCGTCCTCGGCGGCGGATACGTGGGTCTGGAGTTCGCTCAGGCGTACCGGCGCTTCGGCAGTCGCGTCACCCTCGTCGAGCGCGGGCTTCAGATCCTCGCCCGCGAGGATCCGGATGTCGCGGAAGCGCTCCACCAGCTGCTGACCGACGAGGGAATCGAGGTGCTGGTGGACGCCTCCACGTCACGCGTGGACGGCAGGCGCGGGGAGCTCCGCGTGGCCGTGCAGACGAGCAACGGAGAGCGGGTCATCGAGGCGAGCGACGTCTTGGCGGCGACGGGGCGGACGCCCAACACGACCGGGATCGGTCTCGACGTCGCCGGCGTCGAGCTCGACGACCACGGGTACATCGCCGTGAACGAGCGACTCGAGACCACCGCCCCCGGTGTCTGGGGCATCGGCGAGTGCGCAGGCAGCCCCCAGTTCACGCACGTCTCCGTCGATGACTTCCAGATCATTCGCGACAACCTGGAGGGCGGTCACCGGAGCACGCGCGGGCGCGTGATTCCGTTCTGCATCTTCACGGATCCTCCGCTGGCGCGCGTGGGGCTCAACGAGGTCGAGGCCCGTCGTCGTGGCGTGAAGGTCCGCGTTGCGACGCTGCCCGCACGGGAGATCCTGCGTACCTGGACGACCGGCGAGACACGCGGGTTCCTGAAGGCACTCGTCGACGATCGGCGCGACGACATTCTGGGGTTCACGATGTTCGGCGCCGAAGCGGGCGAGGTCATGGCGGCAGTCCAGATGGCCATGCTCGCGCGGCTCCCGTTCACGACCGTGAGCGAAGCCATCCTCACGCATCCGACGATGGCCGAGGGGCTGAGCACGCTGTTTTCGAGCGTCCGCCCCTCCCGACGGAAGAGACTCCCCGCCCCGCTCGTTGCGGGCTTGGGCGCCGCGCTTGTCCTCGGGGCGTCGGCGCTGACCATGAGCGCGCTGCTGGGCCGAGAAAGGAGATGGGCACCATGGAGATAGGAATGGTGGGGCTCGGTCGGATGGGCGCCAACATGACGTCGCGCCTGCTGAAGGCCGGTCACCGCGTCGTGGCCTTCGATCGGCACCCCGAGAAGGTGGAGGCGCTGGTCGAAGAGGGAGCGGTCGGCGCCGCGTCGCTGCGGGAGCTCGTCGAGAAGCTCGCACCTCCGCGAGCCATCTGGCTCATGGTGGCCGCGGCTGGAGTGGACGGCACCCTCGCCTCGCTCGAGCCGCTCCTGGAGCATCAGGACACGATCATCGACGGGGGTAACTCTCACTACCGTCAGGACATCCGGCGAGCGGCGGCGCTGGCGCCTGCGGGCATCCGCTACGTCGACGTGGGGACGTCGGGCGGTGTCTGGGGAAAGGAGCGCGGCTACTGTCTGATGATTGGCGGTGAGCCGGACGTCGTGCAGCGGCTCGATCCGATCTTCGCCGCGCTCGCTCCTTCGGTCGACGCCGCGCCACGTACGCCTGGGCGCACCGGGACACCGACGCCGGCGGAGCACGGATACCTTCACTGCGGACCGAGCGGCGCCGGTCACTTCGTCAAGATGGTCCACAACGGGATCGAGTACGGGGTCATGGCAGCGTACGCGGAAGGCCTCAACATCCTGCGGCGGGCCAACGTCGGAAAGGAGCAGCGCACGACCGACGCGGAGACGGCGCCGCTCGAGGAACCGGAGCTCTACCGCTACGACTTCGACCTGCGCGACGTCGCAGAGGTGTGGCGGCGCGGCAGCGTCATCGCATCCTGGCTGCTCGACCTCACCGCCGCCGCGCTCGAGAGGAACCCGGAGCTCGCCGGGATTGCAGGGCGCGTTTCCGACTCGGGCGAGGGGCGCTGGACCCTCAAGGCCGCCGTCGACGAGGGCGTGCCGGCGCCGATCCTGGCGACGGCTCTCGCGGAGCGGTTCGCGTCCCGCGGCGCGGAGGACTTCGCGGACCGGGTGCTGTCGGCGATGCGCTTCGAGTTCGGCGGCCACCGCGAGAAGCACGCATGAGCACACCACAGCCATCGGACGCACTCGTCTTCTTCGGCGCGACCGGTGATCTCGCCTACAAGCAGATCTTCCCGGCGCTCCAGGCGCTGATCCGTCGCGGCGAGCTGAACGTACCCATCGTGGGAGTCGCCTGGTCCGACTGGAGTCTCGACCAGCTGCGCGCACGCGCTCGCGACAGCCTCGAGCATCATGGCGGGGTCGATCCCACAGCGTTCGACAAGCTGTGCGGGCTGCTCCGCTACGTCGATGGTGACTACGCCGACCAAGGCACGTTCGAACGCCTGCGCCACGAGCTCGGTGCAGCGCAGCGGCCGCTCCATTATCTCGCGATCCCTCCCAGCGCCTTCTCGGAGGTGATCGGCGGCCTCGCTCGCGCCGGCTGCGCGGCGAACGCCCGCGTCGCGGTGGAGAAGCCCTTCGGTCGCGATCTCGCGTCGGCGGAGGCCCTCAACCGGACGATCCACGAGTTCTTCCCAGAGCGTTCGGTCTTTCGCATCGACCACTACCTCGGCAAGGAGCCGGTGCTGAACCTGCTCTACTTCCGCTTCGCCAACCTGTCGCTCGAAGCGATGCTCGACCGGGAGCACGTCGACAGCGTGCAGATCACCATGGCCGAACGCTTCGGCGTGGCGGGCCGCGGCAAGTTCTACGAGGAGACCGGCGCCATCCGCGACGTCATCCAGAACCACATGCTGCAGCTCGTCTCCATCCTGGCCATGGATCCGCCGGTCGGCGACGACGTGGAGGCTCTGCGGGACGAGAAGGCGCGGATCCTCAAGGCGATCGCACCGCTCGACGCCGAGCACGTGGTGCGCGGGCAGTATCGCGGATACCGCGACGAGCCGGGGGTGGCGCGAGACTCGAGGGTCGAGACGTTCGCGGCCGTGGAGCTGCGCATCGAGAGCTGGCGCTGGGCGGGAGTGCCCTTCTTCATCCGCGCGGGCAAGTGCCTGCCCGTCAACGCGGTCGAGCTGCGCGTTCAGCTGCGGCGTCCCCCACGCGAGATCTTCGGCGAGAGCGCTCCCTCGTCGCAGTACTTCCGTTTCCGCGTCGGGCCCGACGTCTCGGCCTTGGCCCTCGGAATGCGCGTCAAGCGTCCGGGCGATGCGATGGTCGGCCGCGAGGTCGAGCTCCTCGCGTCCGAGGACATCGCGCGAGACATGCTGCCCTACGAGCGCCTGCTCGGCGATGCCATGCGCGGGGACGCCAGCCTCTTCGCCCGCGAAGACGCGATCGAGGCGCAGTGGCGCATCGTGGACCCCGTGCTCGATCTCGACTCCGCACCATATCCGTACGAGCCCGGCTCCTGGGGACCGACGGAGGCCGATCGACTCGTCGCTCGAATCCCGGGCGGCTGGCGCAAACCCGTCGTTCCGAACGGTGCGGGCGCCTCGAGCGAGAGCTCAGTCCTTCTTCACCAGGGTGCCCACGCCCTTGTCGGTGAATAGCTCGGCGATGACGGAGTGCGGGGTGCGGCCGTCGATGATGTGCACCATCCCGACGCCGCCCGCGATGGCGCGGAGCACGCTGCGCGCCTTGGCGACCATGCCGCCGACGATCACGCCCGTCTCGATCTTGCGCGTGAGCTCGCTGGCGCCGATCTCGCTCACGAGCTCCCCGTTCTCGAGGATGCCTGGGACGTCGGTGAGGTAGATGAGCTTCTCGGCGCGGAGGGCGATCGCGATCTCGGCAGCCGCAGCGTCCGCGTTGATGTTGTAGCCCTCGCCGTCCTCCCCCAGGCCCACCGGGCTGACGACGGGCACGTACTTCTTCTCGAGCAGCACCTCGAGGAGCTCGTGGTTGACGTGCGTCACCTCGCCGACCATCCCGAGGTCGCGCCCACCCTCGCCGACGAGCTTGCGCACGCGCAGCAGGCCCGCGTCCTTGCCGGACACACCGACGGCGTGCGCGCTCGTCTGGTTGAGCAGCGAGACGAGCTCGGTGTTGATCCGCCCCGTCAGCACCATCTCGACGACCTTGACGTCCTCGCGCCCCGTGACGCGCACGCCGTCGACGAACTGGCTCTTGCCGTGACCGAGCTTCTCCATCGTGTGCGTGATTTCCGGCCCGCCGCCGTGCACCACGATGGGCAGGAGCCCCGCGCTGCGGAGCAGGTTGATGTCGTTCGCGAAGCTCGCCTTGAGTGAGTCCTTGACCATCGCGGCGCCGCCGTACTTGATGACGGCGCGCTTGTTGGTGAAGCGCGAGATGTAGCTCAGCGCCTCCACGACGAGGGCGCGCTTGAAGCCGGGGCTGTAGTTGGTGAGGCGGTCGTCGCGCGCGACGGTGCCGTCGGGCGTCGCGTGCGTCAGGCTCGTGTAGTCCGCGTTGATCTTCACGTAGTCGTACGAGAGGTCGCAGCCCCACGCGACCGCCGAGGCGTTGCCCTCGGCGAGGCGCACGTCGATGGCCACGTGCGGCTCGCGCATCCTGGCGCGCAGGGCGACGCTGTCGGCTCCCGTCGGACCGCCCGCCGTGTAGACGCACTCGCCCTGCACCTGCACCGTCGCGCGCGTCGGGTCGACGGCCCACTTGCGCGATCCCACGCGAGCGCCGATGGCGGAGAGGACACGGCCCCAGTTCGGATCGGCGCCGAAGATGGCGGCCTTCACGAGGCTCGAGTTGGCCACCGAGCGCGCGAGGTCGCGCGCGATGGCGACGTCGGGCGCGCCCGAGATCCGGACTTCCACGAGCTTCGTGGCGCCCTCACCGTCCTCGGC
>DATJYG010000254.1:0-2862 GCA_035499695.1 Polyangiaceae bacterium | reverse complement strand
AACTGGAAGGAGCACGCTTCCTGACGCGGTCAGGAAGTAGAGGCTTGGACGCTCCACCGCAGCCGCCGCCGAAGCCAGTAATGCGAGGCTCGCAACGACCAGCGTGGTCACGGTCGCGGTACGCATGGCGTCACCGGGAGTCTGCCAGCGGCGGGGTGCACGCGCCACCAGCAGATGACTCGTGGCCTGGGCCAGCGTCGGGGATGTCACCCGAGCCGAGGCTAGGCTACGGCGCGAGTGGATGGACTTGACCTCGATGTGGTGGACGGCCGGCGGATCCTCGTCGGGGAACTCTCGCGGGACTGGCGTTGGGTGCAACCGGATGCCGATCGGTTCGTACTGTTCGTCGCTGCCGACGCATCGTCTGCGAGCGACGAGGTTCTCGCGTCGTATGCTGCAGCCGCGATCTCGGCTGGTTGTGTGTACGTCTGCGTCTGGGGTCAGGACTGCTCGCGCGTTCACGATTGCTTCGATATCGCAGACCTGGAGCTGTCCGATTGGTCGGCCGACGACGCTGTTGTCATGTCAAGCTTGCATCCGGAGGAGTCTCTGGTCGAGGCGCTGTACTTCGCCCTCGAACTGGCGATACCCGAAGACGAGCCGCCCGACATGCGGACCGCGGTCGTTGCGGCGGTCCAGCAGCCCTGGCTAGAAGAGACGCGCTCGCTCCTCAACGACCAGGAGCTGCTGAGGCGCTTGTGGTCAGGCGACGGGTAGTTCGGCTGCGCGAGCGTCCTGTCGTCGGAACCGTTACGGCAAGCGCGCGACCGAAGCCGGAGGCCAACGCTGCCGGAACGGCGCGTTGGACGGAGGCGGACCAGCGGTGCGGGACGGCCGACGGCCGCCACGCGGCGCGCGGGGGAGGCAACTCGCCCACATCGCTCGACACTCCTCGCGCACTCGCCCGCGAAGGCGAGACCGCGCTCTCGCCGTAGCGTCACACGAACTCGCCACGAGCGCCGAAAGGAGGGGTCCCGTAGGGGAACCCTGGGTTCCCCTACGCCTTACTCGGCGAAGACTTCGCAGCCCAGGTGCATCAGGCTGTTGACCGCTTCGGTGACGAACGCGGTCGCCTGCCCGGCGTCCGCGAAGAGGTACGGGCCCGGCTCGATCGGGTCGGCGCCGGTCGACGGGTAGACCTCGGCCTGCACGGTGCAGCCGTCGCCCGTGTCGATCGCACGCAGGATCGCGACGGAGCGGTCGTCGAGCTTCACGTGGCGGAGCCAGAGCTGCGTGCCGGCGATCGCGTTCACGGCGTCGTCGCCGGCGCCGCGGCCGCGGTCGCGTCCGAGGACATCGTCGTTCCGTTCTCGCCTGCGAACGCGTTTGAGACGGCCTGCGCGACCGCGTCGCGGTCGGCGAACCCGTCGATCCGGTACGCGACGGTGCCGGGCGCGCGGTAGACGAGGATGCCCGGGTCGGGGAGAAGCCCGCCTCCGGGCAGCAGCGCGGTCAGCGGGCCGGCGAGCGCGTTGTTGAGGACGTTCACGAGCAGGAAGCCCGCGCCCGCCTGGACGGCGCCGGCGTGCGCCTCGGCGACCGCGATCGAGTCGACGTCCGAATTCGGGTCGTACATGCTCACGACGACGATGTGATGCTGCGCGAGCTGCCACTGGAGCGGCGCCGGGAGGTCGGCGTTGACGAGGTTGCCGCGCGCGACCGCCTTGTGGACGTGCTTGTGCGTGTGCGTGACGGTCGCCGTCTTCGTGGCCGTCTTCGTCCCGTGCGCGGTCTTCGTGGTCGTCGTCTTGTGGACGGTCGTCGAGTGCTTGCCCTTCGTGACCGTCGTCTTCGTCGCGCTCGTCCCGTGCTTCGTCTTCGTGACCGTCGTCTTGTGGACGGTGTGCCGAAGCGGCGGCGTCTGCGTCGCCGTCTTCCCGGCCGAGCGGCCGAGGAGCATCGAGCCGGCGCCCGCGACCACGATGAGCACGAGGCCCAGCGCCGCCGCGATCTTGATCGGAGTGCTGACTTCGAAGGTCACGTCGTTTCCTCGTCTGCGGCGACGGCGGAGCCGGGCCTCAGCTGACGGTGCAGGTGCCGGGGGTGAAGAGCGTGCCGACGTTGATGCCGCCGGCCACGCCGTGCTGGACGGCGATCCAGCGGCCGACGGCTGCGGTGAGGCAGAAATCGGTGGCGGAGCTACCGGTGTAGCCCGCGGGGTTCAGCACGAAGGGCGCGCCCGCGGTGGTCGAGATCGACGCGTCGTACTTCGTCGCGAGCGCGGACAGCGAGATGTTCTGGTAGCCGTTGTCCGTCGTGCTCACGGCGGGATCGGGGTCCGCCGGGCTCTGGTTGTAGTTGTCGTTCCCGTAGGCGATCACGGCCTTCATCGCCTGGGCGACGTCCTGCCTCGCAGCCGTCTTGTTCGCGCGGTCCTCGAGGCTGAGGTAGGACGGCAGGGCGATGGTGAGGATGATCCCGAAGATCAGCATGACGATCGTGAGCTCGACGAGCGTGAAACCCTCTTCGCCGTCGAGGCGACGCTGCACGCGCGAGACGAGGTGGCTGATCCGGGGCGTCATCTTCCTCTCCTTATCGGGATAGGTCTGCATGCGCTTTAGCTCCGTGAAGGGCCCGTGCTGGGGGCGCGGGTGGCCCGCGCCCCCAGTCACGATCGAGCCGAAGGCTCAGACCTACGGGTTGCAGACCGCCGTCGGGTCGGTCGACTGCTGGATGGTCCCCGAGGGGCCGTCCTTCCAGGCGTACCAGTTGCCGACGATGGAGTAGACGCAGTACGCCGACGCGGCCGGCGTCACGTGGGAGGTCACACTGCCGCCCTCGGTGCCGCTGCCGTTGACGAAGTCGCTACCCGGGATCGCCTGGTCGTAGTGGGACTGGAGCAGGGCGATCGTCATGCCGGTG
>DATJYG010000253.1:0-8089 GCA_035499695.1 Polyangiaceae bacterium | reverse complement strand
TCGACTGGCTCGTCGACCACTTCAAGGACCGCCTCGCGTGGGTCATCGCGCGGGACGTGCGGAGCGGGAAGCCCATCGGCGGCGCCTTCAACGTCGCCAAGGGCAAGCGGATGTACGGCCGCTACTGGGGCACCCTCTCGGACGTGCCCAACCTGCACTTCGTCCTTTGCTACTACGAAGGCATCCGCTGGTGCATCGAGCGCGGCATCGACGTCTTCGAGGGAGGCGCCGGCCGCGACGAGCACAAGCACTCGCGCGGCTTCGCGCCAACCATGACGCGCAGCGTCCACTGGCTGGCGGACGCGCGGATGCGGCGCGCCCTGGGCCCATGGCTCGAGCACGAAAGAAGGCGGATTCGCTCGTTTCTGACGGAACCATGACAATCGCCGCCCGGGGATGACCGAAGGATGGCGGCGACCGTGGCGGCCGCAGCCTAGGTAGAGGCTGTGGCGATCCTCCTGTTCTTCGTGATCCACTGGCAGCTCTCGGTCTTCCTGCAGAGCTTCTTCCACCACCGGTACGGCGCGCACCGGCAGTTCACGATGAGCAAGGGGTGGGAGCGCTTCTTCCACGTGTTCACGTGGGCGGTTCAGGGGTCGAGCTACCTGAACCCCAGGGCGTACGCGGTCATGCACCGCATGCACCACGCCTTCAGCGATACGCCGAAGGACCCGCACTCGCCGGTGCAGCAGACGAACTTCTTCGCCATGATGTGGCGCACCAAGGAGCAGTACGAGCAGATCAAGTACCGCCGCGTCGAGGTGGAGCCCCGGTTCGACGGCGGCTACCCCGAGTGGAAGCTCATCGACGAGACGCTTGGCGGCATGACGACGAGCGTCGCGTGGGGCACGCTCTACGCGCTCTACTACATCGCGTTCGCGACCCACTGGTGGATGTTCCTCCTGCTGCCCTTCCACTGGTTCCTCGGCCCGACGCACGGCGCCATCGTGAACTGGTTCGGGCACAAGCTCGGGTACCGGAACTACGACAGCGACGACAACTCGAAGAACACGCTGGTGTTCGACGTGCTGACGATGGGAGAGCTCTTCCAGAACAACCACCACAAGTGGGGTCAGTCGCCGAACTTCGCGGTGCGCTGGTTCGAGATCGACCCGGCGTGGCAGATGATCCGCGTGCTCGGGTGGCTGAAGGTCATCGACCTGTCGGGCGCGCAGAAGGCCCGCTGGGTCCCGCGCCGAGAGCACAAGGTGGCGCGGCCGCCCATCTCCACGCCGATTCTCCCGCAGCCGTCGCCGATGGACGGAGAGTGACCGGCGCTCGGCGACCTACGCCTACGACTTGAAATTGTCCTTCGCGGCGCGCACCGCGGCGAACGCGGTGACGTCGTCTGCGTCCGGCGCGATGCCGAGCGTGCGGCGTATCTCCGGTGAGCGGACGCGCAGGAAGGGGTTCGTGCGGCGCTCTTCGTCGAGCGTCGTCCCGATCGTCGGCTCGCCTGCCCCGCGCAGCTTCGCCGCGCGCTCGCGGGCGCGCGTGACGTCGGCGTTCGACGGCTCGGTGTGCGCGGCGAAGCGCAGGTTGCTCTCCGTGTACTCGTGACCGCAGTGCACGCGCGTGTCGCCCGGTAGCGCGAGCAGGCGCGAGAGCGAGTCGTGCATCTGCGCCGGCGTGCCCTCGAAGAGCCGGCCGCATCCGGCGCAGAAGAGGGTGTCGCCCGTGAAGACGACGCGCTGGCCGCCCGCCTCCACGTAGTACGCGACGGCCCCGAGGGTGTGCCCAGGGATGTGGATGCAGCGCGCCTGGACGTCTCCGACGCGCACGGTGTCCCCCGTATCGACCTTGTGCGAGAGCCCCGGCAGCCGACCGGCGTCCGACACGTGACCGACGACCTCGATGCCGAGCTCCTTCGCCAGCTCCTCGTTGCCGCCGACGTGGTCCCAGTGATGGTGCGTGCTCCAGATGACGCGTGCCTTCGCGCCCTCGCGCGCGAGTGCCGCCCGGACCGGCGCAGCCTCCGAGGCGTCGACGACCGCGGTGTCACCGGACGCGGTGATCACCAGGTACGCGTAGTTGTCCTTCAGGCACGGGACCGGGACGATTCGCATGGCTCAGTTCCCCTGCTGCTGCTGCATGCGTCGCAGGCTGCTGTTGATGCAGTCCCCCGTGCAGGCGTACGGCGGGACCTCCTTGATGTCCTTCTCGCGCGCGATCATCCGCTCCTTCATCTCCTTGAACGCATCGCCGCGCGTCGTCGGATCTTTCTCGAGCGGATCCTTTTCGAGATCGAACAGCTTGCAGTACGTGTCGCCGTCGAAGCAGATGATCTTCTGGCTGCCGTGGACGAGCGCCCGGCGCTTGGCGTTGTCGCTCGTGGCCGGCAGGTCGACGAGGACGTCCCGCGGCTCGCTCGTGGCGCCGTAGATCTCCTTGACGATCGAGGTCCCCTCGAACGTCGGCTGCGTCGGCAACCCGTACATCTCGAGGATCGTCGGGGCGAGGTCCACGTTGCTGCGCGGCACGTCGACGCGGCGGGCCTTCGCGCCCGGCGCCTGGATCATCAGCGGCACGTGCACGAGCGTGTTCCACACCTCGAACCCGTGGCGGCTCATGTTGTGCTCACCGAACTCCTCGCCGTGGTCGCTCGTCACGATGATGATCGTCCGCCCCGCCCAGGAGCGGGCCGCGATGAAGTCGAGCAGCTTGCCCACGGCGCGGTCGGTGAAGGTGACCTCGCCGTCGTAGCGGTCGCGGTTCGATTTCCCCCAGTCGATCCCCTCGTGGCGGATGTACTGGTCGTGCGGGTCGAGGAAGTGCGCCCAGAAGAAGAACCGGCGCGACTCGTTGGCCGCGTCACCGAGGAGCTGCTCCGAGATGGCCTCCGACTGCTCCGAGGTCACGTCGCGGTCGGTGTTCGGGTCGAACGTGATGCCCGGCACGAGCTTCCAGTCGTCGAACCCCTGCTCGAAGCCGGCGCTCTTGAAATACATGTGGGCCATCACGCCCATCGTGTGGATGCCCGCCGACTGCAGGAGCTTCGGGAAGAACACGTCCTTCTTGTAGGTGCCGAAGAAGTACCCGCTGCGCGTCAGCTCCGACGGGATGCGCCCGCCGAGGAAGCCGCCGAGGCTCATCGACGTGTACGACGACACGGAGTACGCGTTGGTGAAGCTCACCGCCTTGCTCTCGAAGTCGGTCAGCCGAGGCGCGATCGGGCGCGGATAGCCCGCCCACGGCATGTCGGCGCGCAGGCTGTCGATCGACAGCACGATGACGTTCGCGTCCTTCCGCGGCCCCGCGGGCGCCTCCGGAGCGGGAGCGGCGGAAGCGACGGGCGACGCGCTCTGCGTCGCAGCCGGCGCCGACGAGGCCACCGTCGCGGCCGAGGCCGACGCGGCCGGCTCGCCGGCGTGCGCTGGCGAAACCAGCGTCTGCGGCGGATCCTTCGAGCAGGCGGCGCCGAAGAGGGCCCAGGTAGCGAGCCCGACGGCGACAGGAGCTGAACGGTACATCGTGGGGTACTTCTTCGCCCGACCCCCGCCGCGAGGCAAGTGCTGAGTGCGGTCGCTTCGCGACCGGCTCAGTCGCGCCCGCGCTCCGCGCGGGCTTGGAACTACGATTCGACCGTGACCTGGAGCTTCTCGCGGAGCGCCAGGTACTCCTCGCTGATGCTGAAGAGGACGACTTCCTTCACGCGCTCCTTGGCGGGCACGCTGGAGGCGTCCTCGGTGGCTCGCATCACCTCGGTGGCCGTGGCCAGGTCGTGCGCGAGCAGGAACCCGGCGCGATCGGCGGTCAGGTCGATGGCGGCGACCCACTTCTTCAGGTCGATGGCCCCCCCGGACTGCAGGAGCTTGGAGACCATGCTCGTCATGATCTCCTTCTGGACGCCCTGGAAGTCCTGCTTCATCAGCGCCATCGCCTCGGCCACCTGACCCTGGAGGTCCGGCGCCACCGGGAACTGCGGGACGCACAGCTTGATGGCCGCGAAGAGCCACGCCTTGAGCCCCGTCCCCGTCGGCACGAGGTGCCGCACGTAGAAGCCGGGCCGGTAGTACGTCATGTGCCGGCCGGCGACGAAGGCGAGCGACTGGTTGGGCACGACGCTCTCGAACGCCGCGCGCCCGAGCACGATGGACGGGGTGTGCGCGTGGAGGAACCCGAGCCCCGCCGGATCGTTCGGGTTCTGGAACACCGGCGGCGCCGGGAACCCGAACACGCCCTGCACGTAGTAGAGCGTCTGCGACACCGGGTACTGGTGCTGCTGCAGATCGATGCGGTAGCGCGGATCGTACCCGAGCGCCTCGAGCGGCTGCGTGCGCGAGCGGATGATGGTCGGCTGGATCGCCGCGAAGATGCGCGTGACCAGCGGGTCGGCATCCTCGTGAGCCAGCAGGTCGCCCCAATCCTCCTCGTCCAGCACCGACTGCGCCGGGGCCGCGTTGTCGCCGCGGTGGCGCCTGTAGAACCGCTCCTCGTCGGGCTCGGCGAGGTTGAGCACCGCCAGCGCCTGACAGAGGCACCACGCGGGGTCCGCCTTCCGCGCCTCGGTGTAGAGCTTGCGGAGCAGCTTGTAGCTCTCGACGCGGTACGGGTTGCGCCTGAGGATCGCCGACTGGCTCTTCACGGCCTTGTCGAGGTACTGCTCGACGTCGCTCGCATAGAGCTCGGCGAGCACTTCGGCGCGCTCGCGGTTGTCCGGCTCGAACGCCTGCGCCGCCTCGTAGGCGTCGATGGCGAGCTCCGGCTCGTTGAGGAACTTGCGATACAGCTCCCCGAGCTGCCCGAGGACCGTGACGATGCGCGCCCTGTCCTGCGCCGTCTTGGCTTCCTCGAGCTGCGCCTTGAGCAGTCGCTCGACGCCCTCGTGGTCGCCCTTCTGCCGGCGAAGCTCGAGCGCCTCGTCCTTGGCCTTCGTCAGCGTCGGATCGAACTCGATGGCCTTCTCGTAGAACGTGAGCGCCTGGTCGACGTCCCCGAGCTGCCGCGAGCTCACGATGGCCGCAGTGTGCATGTACTTCGCGCGCTGCTTCGGGTCCTCGACGAAGTCGGCGAGCCGCTGGACGACCTCGACGAGCTTCGCCCAGTCCTTCTCCTCCGAGTAGAGCTGCATCAGCTTCGTGAGGAGCTTGCGATCGTCGGGTCGCTCCTCGAGCGCCGCGACGTACGTCTTGCCGGCGCGCGCGCGGTCGTTCAGCTTGCCGAACTCGGCGTCGCCGATCTCGAGCAGCAGCTCGAACCGCTCGGCGCCCACCGCCAGCTCGAGGCGACGGCGCTTGGTGCGCACGTACTCCTCCCAGTCACCCGTCTGCTCGTAGACGCGCGCGAGCGCGGCGAGCGGGTACGGGCTGCCCGGGTCGGCGTCGGCCGCCTCGCGGAGGCAATCGACCGCCTTGTCGAGCTCACCGAGGCGGCGCTGCGACTCGCCCATGCGCCAGAGCGCGTCGGCGTAGTCGCTCGGGGTGATGTCGTGCCCGTGCCGCTCGAGCAGCCGGTCGTACATGTCCTTCGCGGTCTGCGCGTCCCCCGCGTCGAACATGACGCGCGCGATCTTCGCGAGCGCCTGCGGATCGTCCGGCGCGATCTGCTCGAGAGCGCCCACGGCAGCCGCGAGGCGCGGATGGCTCCCGGTGACCGACCCGGGCGGGAGCGACTCGCGGCTCTCTCCGGCCGCCTTCATCGACGGCTGCGAGGGACGCTGCGACAGCTGCGAGTGCCCGTACGCCTCGACGTAGCGCACGATCGCGCGCACCGCGTCCGGCTTGTCGAGGATGCCCGTGCGGCCCACGAGCGACTCGAGGTACTTGGTCGCCTCGACGTAGCGCTGTCCCTCGAAGGCGAGGTCACCGAGCACGAGCAGCGCTTCGGCGTTGGTCGGATCGAGCTCGATGGCCGACTTGGCGCTCGTCTCGGCCTTGTCGGCGTCGCGGAGCCTCTCGCGCTGCACGCGCGCGAGCTCCCCGTAGAGGCGCGCCTTGGCCATCTTGCCCTCGGCGTGCACCAGCTCCTTCTCGATGAGCGCCACGACGCTCGCCGCATCGCCGCGCGCCGTGTACGACGTGCGCAGCGCGGCCGACGCGGCCCCGTCCTTCGGGTTCGCCTCGAGCGCCAGCTTGTAGCGCTCGATGGCGCCGTCGCGGTCCCCTCGCCCCTCGAGCAGGCGCGCAGCACGGATCCACTGCTCCGCCTTCGCCTCCGGCGTCGCCGCCTTCGCCGCGAGCGCCTCGATGGCCGAGAGCGCCGCGTGCGCGTCGCCGGTCATCTCGCGCAGCCGCGCGAGGGCCTCGAGCGCCCCCGCGTGCCCCGATTGATGCTCGAGCACCTGCTCGTAGACACGCGTGGCGCGGTCGGGCGAGCCGATGTTCTCGGCGAGCACCCGCGCGCGCTGCATCAGGAGCTCCACGCGGCGCGCCTCGTCGCCGGTGACGCTCGCGTGCTTCTCGAACAGCTTGTCGAGCTTCTCCCACTTGCCGAGCGCGCGGTAGTGCCGCGGCAGCGTCGTCAGCGCGTGGTCGTTGGCCGGATCGAGGCCGAGGATCGCCTCGAGACACTCGGCGGCCCGCGCGTGATCGAGGAACTCCTCGTCGTGGAGCCCCGCCATGCGCTCGTACAGGTTGATCTTCTGCCGCGGCGTCGCCGCGATGGCGACCTGGCGCTCGAGCACCTCGAGGAGCTCGCGGTACTTGCTGCCGCGGTTGTAGATGCGGTCCAGGCCCTTGAGCGCCTGCAGGTCGCCCTCGTCGATGGCGAGCACCGCCTCGTAGCGGCGCGTCGCCTCGCCCAGGTCGTTCAGGTGATCCTCGTAGACCTCGGCGATCTTGAGGAGGGCGTCCGCCTTCTCGCGCCCGCGCCGCGCGTCCGCCCGGCGCTCGAGGATGCCGACGAGCGACTTGTAGTCGCCGGTGCGCTCGGCGATGCGTCCGAGCCCGTCGGCCGCGCGCACGTGCCCCGGGTCCTCCGAGAGCACCTGCGCGTAGAGCTCCCTCGCACGCCCCTGGTCGTTGAGCTTCTGCTCGTAGATCTCGGCCGCCTCGGCCCGCCCTTCGCGTCCGCGAGGCGAGGCACCCGCCACGTCGGAGCGCGCGACGAGCACGCCCACGAGCTCCGGCCACTGCTGCGCCTTGCGGTAGATGCGCTCGATGCCCTCGAACGCCTCCTCGCTGGCGGGGTCCGTCGTGAGGATCTGCTGGTACGCGAGCAGCCCCATGTCGGCGCGCGCGAGCTTCTGCTCGTACCAGCGCCCGACGTACGCGAGCAGGTGGTTGCGCTCGTTGGACGACAGCGCCTCGCTCTTGCTGCCCTCGGTGACCGTGGTGACGACCTCGTTCCAGAGGTTCACCTTCCCCTCGGCGAGCGTCTCGATCTCCTCGGCGAACTCGCGCGTCGTCGGCGACTCGCAGAGCGCGTGCGCGTAGGCGACGATGCCCTGCTCGGCGTCCTCGAGGTCGGTCGCGCAGATGCGGCCGATCTCGGCGAAGATGCGCGCCCGCTCCTCGCCAGGGCCGACGGCCTCGCTGCGCGCCATGAGCGACTCGACGATCTCGGCGTGCTTGCCGAGCGCCTTCTTCACGTCGTCGAGCGCGATCTGGGCGATCTCGTCCTTCGGGTCGAGCCCGACGATCTCGGCGTAGATCTTCTCGGCGCGCTCCTTGTCCTTGACCGCCGTGTCGAAGATGCGGGCCGCGCGGTAGAGGAGGGACTTCTTGGTCTCGAGCGCGTCCTCGTCCGCGTCTGCCACGTCGATGCTCTCGGCCGCCGTGGCGAAGGCGTCGGCCACCTTCTGCGCGTCGGCGCCCTGCTCGATGCCCGCCTCGAGCCCGATGGCCGCCTCGGCGTCGTCGGGCGCGGCGATCAGCATGTCGATGAGGCTCGTGAGCCTCTCCTCGGGGAACGCGGCCTGCGACGCGCGCATCGCGGCCGAGGCGCGCCCGAGGGACTCGAGCACGTCGAGCACCGTCGCGGCGTCGCGCGGCCGCTTGTCCGGATCCTTCTCGAGCAGGCCGAGGATGAAGTTGTCGACCTCCTTCGTGACCCACCCGCGCGGAGCCTTGGCGCTCGGCGCCTCGGGCGCCTTCGTCACGTGCGCGAACGCGGCCTCGGTGGCCGACTCGTAGGCGAAGACGGGCTTGCC
>DATJYG010000252.1:0-9150 GCA_035499695.1 Polyangiaceae bacterium | reverse complement strand
CTTCTGCCGCTTGCTCGAGCGGCTGTCGGCGATCATGCCGTGCCGCAAGTTCGACTGACGGCGCTTGGCCTTGCCGGTCCCCGAGAGCTTGAAGCGCTTGCGGGCGGCGCGATTCGTCTTCTGCTTGGGCATCGGGCGTTGTTCCTTCCGTCAGGAGGGCGCGCCATCCGTCGCGCGAGCGTCAGCGCCCTTCTTGGGCTCGACGACGCGCGCCTTGGGTGACATCACCATGCTCAACGTGCGGCCTTCCTGCCGGGGTGGCGTCTCCACCACCGCGACGTCCGCGAGGTCGGCCATGATCGATTCGATGATCTGGAAGCCCAGGTGCTGGTGCGCCATCTCACGGCCACGGAAGGTGACCGTGAACTTCACCTTGTCGCGCTCTTCCAGGAACGTCCGCGCGTGCCGCAGCTTGAAGTCGTAGTCGTGGTCCTCGATCTTCGGACGCATCTTGACTTCCTTCAGCTGCATCTGGTGCTGGTTCTTGCGTGCCTTGCGCGCCCTGAGGTTCTGTTCGTACTTGAACTTCCCGTAGTCCATGATGCGACAGACGGGAGGCCGCGAGGTGGCGGCGACTTCGACGAGATCCAATCCCTTCGACTGGGCCATCGCGAGGGCATCGCGCGTCGCAAGAATGCCGACCTGCGAACCGTCGTCGCCGATCACGCGCACCTGCGGAACGCGAATGCGTTCGTTGACGCGCGCTTCCTGCTGCTTCACGGGAATCGTAATGGCGGGTTCCTCCACTGTCAGCGATGCGCGGTTTCCCGCCGGCCGAGGCTCCCAAACAGCAAAGCGCCGAGCGGGCTCTCGCACGAAACCCCGCCCGGCGCCTCGGAAGGCGAACCGGAAGCTCCTGGTGGCCACACCGCGTCGGTGTGGCTCCAACCCTTTGCGAGACCCGAGGTCCGCGGGGGTGAGAAGCGCGGGGCTTCTACTTTCGAATGGGTCGCATCCTACCCAATCCCGCGCGGCCGTTGCAAGTCGCCCACGGTTGACAGCCCGGAAGCCGCGTCCCTAGCCTCGCCCCCGCTTCCCCGCGGCCGCGCCGGATGGCAGGCGCATCGGAGCTCCCGGCGTCCGGCCCGCACCTGATCCCGATCGAGGAGGGAACCGTGAAGAAAGTCTGGGCACTGGGCATGGTCGCGGGGCTGCTCGCGCTGGCGTCGAACGCCTCGGCATTCCAGAAGGGCCAGGGGCTGTTCGCCATCAACGTGGGCGGCGGCGAGGCGGAGTGGCTCCAGCCGGCGGGCGGCAGCGGGTACATCACCTCGCAGTCGCCGCTGCCGCAGATCACCGTCGGCGCCGAGCTCTGGCAGTTCACCTCCAACGACATGGCATGGAACGTTTCGGGCGGGGCGGGGTTCTTCTCGGAGACGGACCAGCCGGGTACGGCCGCGGCGCCGGGTGCGCCGGATCTCAAGTCCACGCTCGACAGCTGGCACGCGAGGCTGGGGGCGGACCACTTCGCTCGCGTCGGCGAGCGGGCGCAGCTCTACTCGGGAGGCGGCGTCTACTACCAGAGCGGGCAGTTCAAGTACGACGACGGCGTCACGACGACCACCTCGCCGGCCGCCGTGGGTTACGGTCTGGACGGCCGGATCGGCGTCATCTGCGCGGTCTCGAAGAGTGTCTGGATGGGCGGCCGGATCGGGCACAGCTTCGGGCTCGCCAACGGCAGCCAGGATGGGGCGAAGTCGAGCTGGTGGACGAGCTCGACCTACGGCGACGCTTCGCTCGCATTCGCATTCGGGCACCGCTGAAACCCCAGGCCGCCGCGGCCGTCCCGGCGAACGCCCCGGACCCGATGTTCGGGGCGTTCGTCCATCATCCGGGTGAGGCGGCTCACCCCGGAGGAAACATGTCGCGCACGGTCTGCACCATTGCACTCGCACTCGCTCTCGCGCTGGCTCCCGCCGCCGCGCGTCCCGCTCGCGCGCAGAGCGCCCCCCCGCCCGCGGCCGCTCCGGCGCACGCCGCGCGCGACACGACGCGCTTCCTGCCGGATTGGATCCGGCCCTGGCTGGAGATCGGGGGCGGCTGGATGTCGGGCCCCGCCCGCGTCAAATCGCACTACGAGTCCGGCCAGGAGTTCGGCGCCGGCCTCGAGGGGCGCTTCGGCAACCGCTGGGCGCTGCGCCTCGGAATGGCCTACCAGATCCTGCAGGCGAACCACGACGACAGCCTGATCGTCGTGACCGCGGAGACCTCGACCGGGCAGGCCGTGCTCGACACCGCAGGCTACTCGTATCAGAACGCGGCCTGGATCGGGACGCTCGCACTCGAGCCGGGCGTGCGCGTGATCGGCGACTTCTGGCTGACCGGTGGCCTCGGCGTGGGCTACATGCGAAGCGGCTTCGACGGCAGCGACATCGACTACGGCGCGATCAACCTGCCCAAGCTGCCCGGCGCGCTCACGAGCGGCTGGGGCTGGGCATGGACCGCTTCGACGCGCTGGGACTTCCAGCCCGCGCCGGAGGCTCCGCTCTCGCTCGAGTTGCGGACGAGCACCCTCGCGCGCAACGGCGACAACGTGCAGACGTGGGTGTTCAAGGTGATGTACCGCGTGCCGAACCTGCCGCACGACAACCGGCGACGTGGCCGGCGTGGCGACGACGACCGCTGACGCCGCGCATCCCGCGCGCGGCGCTCAGTGCGCCCTGGTGCGGATCTCCTGCGTGATGCGCGCGAGGAATTGCTCGCGCGGCATCGCCCCCAGGTCGCCCTGGCCCTTGCGGCGCGGCGCGCAGGTCCCGGCCTCGGCGTCCCGCGGCCCCACGACCACCATGTAGGGCGCCTTGAGCAGCTCAGCGTCGCGGATCTTCGCGCCGAGCTTTTCCTCGCGCACGTCGACGTCGACGCGAACGCCGCCCTCGCGCAGCATCGCGGCGGTCTGCTGCGCGTAGTCGAGCGCCTTCGCGTTCACGGGGATCACGATCGCCTGCACGGGCGCGACCCAGACCGGGAACTCGGCGCCGGTGTGCTCGATGAAGATGCCCACGAAGCGCTCGAGCGAACCGTAGAGCGCGCGGTGCAGCATGATGACCTCGTGGTCCTGGCCGTCCGGCCCGGTGTAGTGCACGCCGAATCGCTTGGGCAGGTTCAGGTCCACCTGGATCGTCGGACACTGCCACTCGCGGCCGATCGCGTCGCGCAGCTTGACGTCGATCTTGGGGGCGTAGAACGCACCGCCGCCCTCGTCGATTTCGTAGGGCAGCCCGCGCGTCTCGAGCGCCTGACGCAGCGCGCCGGTCGCGAACTCCCATTCGGCGTCGCTGCCGAGGTAGCGGTCGTGCGGCCGGGTCGCGAGATAGCAGTGGTAGTCGTAGCCGCAGGTCGAGAGCAGCAGGTGCATGAGCGATAGCACGCCCTCGATCTCGGACTGGAGCTGCTCCGGCGTGCAGAAGATGTGCGAGTCGTCCTGCGTGAAGCCGCGCACGCGCTCCATGCCGTGCAGCACGCCGCTGCGCTCGTAGCGGTATACGGTGCCGAGCTCGGCAAACCGGATCGGCAGCTCGCGATACGAGTGCTTGCGGCTGTTGTAGATCATGATGTGGTTCGGGCAGTTCATCGGTTTGACGCGGTACGCCTGCCCATCGATGTCCATCGGCGAGTACATGATGTCGCCGTAGTTCTGGAGGTGGCCCGAGATCTCGTAAAGCTTCTCGCTGGCGAGGTGCGGCGTGTACACGAGCTGGTAGCCGGCCTTGAGGTGCTCCTCCTTCCAGAACCCCTCGAGCACGTGACGCACCATGCCGAGGCGTGGATGCCAGTGGACGAGCCCCGCCCCCACCTCTTCGTGGATCGAGTACAGGTCGAGCTCGCGCCCGAGACGGCGGTGGTCGCGGCGCAGCGACTCCTCGATGCGCTTCAGGTGCTCGTCGAGCTCGGCCTGGGTGAGGAAGGCGGTGCCGTAGATCCGCTGCAGCATCTCGTTCTTCTCGGAGCCCAGCCAGTAGGCGCCCGCGACGTGCGTGAGCTTGAACGCCTTCACCTCGCCCGTGCTGGCGACGTGCGGCCCGCGGCAGAGATCGAGGAAGCCGTCGTTGCGGTAGGTGGTGATCTTCGCGCCCTCGGGAATCTGCGCGAGGAAGTGGAGCTTGTATCGCTCGCCCAGCTTCTCCCAGTGCGCGCGCGCTTCCTCGCGCGTCATCTCGCCGTACTCGAACTTCTGGTCCGCGGCGACGACCTCACGCATGCGCGCTTCGATCGCGACGAGATCTTCCGGAGTGAACGGCGTGGCGCGCGCGAAGTCGTAGTAGAACCCGCCGTCGACCGGCGGCCCGCCGGCGACCTTCACCTCGGGAAAGAGCTCGGTGACCGCGGTCGCGAGCACGTGCGCCGCGGAGTGGCGCATGCGGTAGAGCGCCTCGCCGCCCGGATAGTGCGTGAGATCGGGTCCGGCGCTCGCGGCGGGCTGCGACATGGAAGCCTTTCGTGCGTCGCCAGGCGGCGCGGCGCCCGGGCGCGGGGCGCCACCGCGCGCCCGCAAGGTGGTGGGCGATACTGGAGTTGAACCAGTGACCCCTTGCTTGTCGAGCAAGTGCTCTACCAGCTGAGCTAATCGCCCTCGGGGCCGCGGAGTAAATCGTAGGCGCCGGGGGGCGTCAAGCCGGGCCGCACTCGTCGCCGTCCCTTCCGACCGGTCCGGCGGTGGCCGCCACGGGCCCGTCCGGCGTTCTCCGACAGCGGCTAAAGCTGCCGCCCGATCGCGCCCGCGATGGTGCGGATCTGCGCGACGAGTTCCTCGAACTGCGCCGGGTAGAGCGACTGCGCACCGTCGGAGAGCGCATGGTCGGGGTCGTGGTGCACCTCGACGATCAGCCCGTCGGCGCCGGCCGCGATCGCGGCGCGCGCCATCGGCGCGACCTTGTCGCGGATCCCGACGCCGTGACTCGGATCGACGATCACGGGAAGGTGCGAGAGCTCCTTCACGACCGGCACGGCGTTCAGGTCGAGCGTGTTGCGCGTGTAGGTCTCGAACGTCCGGATGCCGCGCTCGCACAGCAGCACGTGCTGGTTGCCCTGCGCCATCACGTGCTCGGCCGAGAGCAGCCACTCCTCGATCGTGCTCGAGAGCCCGCGCTTGAGGAGCACCGGCTTCTGCAGCTGCCCGACCTCGCGCAGCAGCGCGTAGTTCTGCATGTTGCGCGCGCCGACCTGGAGGATGTCGGCGTAGCGCGCGAGCAGCGGCACGAGCTGCGAGTCCATGACCTCGCTCACGACCGCGAGCCCGTGCGCGTCCGCGGCGCGCCGGAGGATCTTGAGGCCCTCCTCGCCCAGTCCCTGGAACGCGTAGGGCGACGTGCGCGGCTTGTACGCGCCACCGCGCATCACGGTCGCGCCGGCCGCGGCGACGGCTGCGGCGATCGTGAACGCCTGCTCCTCACCTTCGATCGAGCAGGGTCCCGCCATGATGGTGAGCGCCGGCCCGCCGATCACCGCCCGTCCGACCGAGATTACGGTGTCGTGCGGGTGGAACGCCCGGCTCGCGAGCTTGAACGGCCGCTCGAGCCGCTTCGTGCCCTCGACCCCCGGCCAGGCCTCGACGTCGTCCCAGTGCACGGCCGAGAGGTCGCCGATCGCGGCAATGCGGATGCGTCCGTCGTGCTCGGTGCGATGAATCGCGAGGCCCGCCATGCGCAGGCGGGTCATCACGTCGCTCGCGACCGACTCGGGCGTTCCGGGCTTCAGCAGGACGAGCATCGGCGCTCTCGGGGCTCAACGAAGAAGCCCACGCCGGAGAGGGCATGGGCTGGGACTCGACTCGGGACGGATCCGCTCAGCGGGCCAACGCCGTCTCCCGGCCACCAGCCTCGTGGCCGCGCCACCAGCGCACCCCTGCCGGACGACGGACGTTCATGGAGCTCCCCCGACGATCGAAAATCGCAACGAAAAGCGTAGCACCCGCCGCGAGCGAGGGTCAACGCGCGCGGCGCGCGACCGCTCATTTTCCCCGGCCGCGAAGCGCTCGCTGGCGCATCCACGCGTCCATCAGCGTGACCGCCATCATCGCCTCGGCGACAGGCACGACCCGCGGGCAGATGCACGGGTCGTGGCGACCCTCGATCGCGACCGTCTCGACGCCCCCGCCCGCCTTCGCCATCGTCTGCGGCTTGCCGATGCTGGTCGCGGGCCGCACGGCGACGCGCACGACGACCTCGTTGCCGTTCGAGATGCCGCCCGAGATTCCGCCCGCGTAGTTCGTCGCGTAGCGCTCGCCGTCGAACACGTCATTCGTCTGCGAGCCGTTAAGCGCGCACATGCCGAAGCCTCCGCCGATCTCGACGCCCTTGGTCGCCGGGATGCTGAGCATCGCCGCGCCGAGCATCGCGTCGAGCTTGCTCATCGTGGGATCGCCCCAGCCCGCGGGCACGCCGCGCGCGACGACCTCGACCACGCCACCCACCGAGTCCCGGGCGTCGCGCGTGCGCTCGATCAGCGCGATCATGCGCGTCGCCGCCTCGGCGTCGGGGCTGCGCACCGCATTCTGCTCGGTCACGTCCCAGTCGCGGCGCCTGGCCTCGACGTCGCCGACCCGCACCGTGCCGCCGTGCACGCTCACGCCGACGGTCGCGAGCGCCAGCCGCGCGAGCGCGCCGGCCGCGACGCGCCCGACCGTCTCGCGGCCCGACGAGCGGCCGCCGCCGCGGTGATCGCGCACGCCGTACTTCTCGGCGTAGACGTAGTCCGCGTGGCCCGGACGGTAGACGTCCTTGAGCGCACCGTAGTCCTTCGAGCGTGCGTCGAAGTTGCGCACGAGCATGAGGATCGGCGTACCGAGCGTCACGCCGTCGTAGACGCCCGAGACGATCTCGACGCGGTCGGCCTCCTGCCGCTGCGTCGTGATCGCGCTCTGGCCGGGGCGGCGGCGATCGAGTTCGTGCTGGATCGCCGCGACGTCGACCGCGAGGCCGGGCGGCGTGCCGTCGATCAGCACGCCGACGCCGGGACCGTGCGACTCGCCGAACGTCGTGACGGTGAAGAGCCGGCCGAACGTCGACGACATCTCAGCGCTTCCGGGCCTTCGCGCGCGGCTTGCCCGCCGCCTCCGCGACGAGCTTCGCGTTGACCTTCGCGCGGAACGCGAGGTGGTTCGTCACCAGTTTTTCGAAGTTGCGCAGGTAGCTCGGGCGGATGCTCGCGCGCGCGCCCTCGATCCACGGCTTGCAGCGCTCCCACGTCACGATGTCCTCGCCCGTGCTGTCGAAGAAGAGCTCGTCGTGCAGCAGGCCGCGATTGACGAGCCCTGCGACCATGTCCCAGTACGAGAACGTCATGCGGAACCAGCGGTCTTCGTCGGAATGCGAGAGGTAGCCGGTCTTGACCTGCTCCCACGGTCCGGGCTTGAACTCGGAGATGAACCACGCGCGCGCGCGGCGCAGCTCGGGGTCGCGGCGGATCTCGTAGAGGCGGAGCAGCAGTTCGGCGTCGGCGTGCGTGGGCTTTCGGGCCATGGCGCTCTCTCCGGGAGTTCGTGCAGGTCGGGTGGCGGATCGGAGCGGCGAGGCTGGCACCCGCTCGCGGACGCGTCAAACGCGTGGCTCAGTCCGCGATGAGCACGACCGGCTCGTTCGTCGCCTGGCGCTCGGCCGCGAAGAAGTCGCGCACTTCGGCGTAGCGCGTCGCCGGCAGGGTCGTCGTCTCCACGCGCACCGCGCGCACGAAGGTCAGGAGTCCCGGGCTCACTCGCCACTCGGCGTGCATCCGGCCAAAGCCGGTGTTGCGGTCGATCGTGGCCGGCGGATCGTCCACCCTCCAGCCCTCCGGCAGGTGCACGCTGACGCTCTCGCTGAAGCAGCTGGCTTCGAGCGAGAGCGGGCTCGTACGCGCGCTGTCCACCAGCGCGTTCTCGACGCGGGGTGAGAGCAGCGCCGGTCGGAACGTCATGAGCCGGCCGCCCGCAATGCGTGCGAACAACGGGGCGCGAAAATCGAGCTCGAGCCGGAACTCCCCCGTGACCGAGTCCTCGGCGGCGTCGTACCGCGTCAGCTCCACGCTGGCGCCGTCCCCGGCCAGCCACTGCTCGAGCCCGTTGCGATACTCCGTGGCGCTCTGCCGGTGCGCCGCGCGTTCGGACGCCGCGGACTGGCCGATGCTTCGCTCCTCGACGTGGGCTTCGAGCGCACCCTGCGCGCTCAGCGTCGCATCCATCGCGCGGCTCATCCGTGCGCTTTCGGGGCTGGCCACGGGCAGGCGGACGAGCGTCCCGCCGCTCGCTGCGCTCACCAGCGCCCACGAGCCCTGCTCGTCGCGCGGCAGGTCGCCGAACGCCGTGCACGGATCGGTGGGATCGAACGCCATCACCGGGCCCAGGCTCGGGTGCCTGAACACCGCCGGTCGGCGGGTGCCCGGAGGGACGCGGACGAGGACGATGCAGTGGTCGAACTGCGACGGCGAGGGCCAGTCGGGAACCACGTGGTCGCGGTTTTCGGCCTCGACCGACACCATGAAGGCTTCGAGGCCTGCGGCTCGCGCCAGCGCGCAGAACAGGTTCGCCTTGTCCTTGCAGTCGCCATAGCCCGCGGCCATCACCTGCGCCGCCGGGTGCGGACGGTAGCCCGCGCCGCGCTCGAGCCCGAGCGTGACCTGCACGTAGTTGGTGCGCTGGACGTCGCGCGCCAGAGCAGCCAGACGCGCGAGCGTGTCGGGCGCCCCGGCGGTGAGCGCACCCGCGCGCGCGGCGATCTCGGGCGTCACGACGCACTGCGGCGTCTCGAGTGCATCGAGCCAGCTCGCGACCTCACCCCAGGAGCGAAAGCGAGCCGGGCCGTTCGCGGGCAGGGGCGGCGCTCCGAGCGTGTCGCGCGTCGTGACGAACAGGCACGCGCCGATGTCCCCGGGCTCGGGCGCGAGGGACTCGGGCCGCCGCGCGGGCTGGTCGTCGAGCGTCCACGTCCACGCGTTGCCGCTGCGCTCGAGCGTCGGTCGTGCCCCCGAGCCGGGCCGGAAGGTCGCGACCTGCCCGGGCGGCAGGCTGAGCGAGAACGCCGAGTGGAGCTCGGGCAAGGGCCCATCGAACCACCAGCGCCACTCCGCGAAGACCTCGACTCCCTCGCTCACGCTCTCGAACGCGAACGTCGTGCCGGTGACCGGTTGCTGCGCGGCGAGCGCCGTGCGACGCAGGTCGGCGTAGAGCGCGCCGCTCTC
>DATJYG010000251.1:0-7901 GCA_035499695.1 Polyangiaceae bacterium | reverse complement strand
GTCCCACAGACCGACGACCAAGGCGGCGAGACACATCCAAGGCGCGGCGTTCATCGGTGGTTTCGCCCGGCGTTTCCCATTGTGCCGCCGTGCTCGGCCACTTCAAGGACGCGCTTCGCGCGCAAGGGTCGTCATGTCACGTGACGTGACGTGACATGGGCCGGCGCGGGCGCCGGCGACAGCGGCGGCGTCGGCGTCAGCGGGAGCCCAGAGGGACGTCGAGGGTGCCGCGGATGCCGGCGAAGAAGGAGCCGGCGAGAGGGCGACCGGAGACGGCGACCCACCTGCCGCCGGGGAGCTGCTGCGTGAGGTAGTCGTCCAGCGATCCGCCGACGATGGGGCCGATCGCGACGGCGCGGCTCACGCGGATGTCCAGGCCGACGCGGGCGCGCACGAGCTCGAGCCCGTGGGCGGCGTACATGTCGCCGTTTCCGAAGCCGTACCACTGGCCACGCCAGCCGGTTCCGACGGACAACCACGGGTCGAGATGCGCGGCCGAGGGCTGGAAGTGCCATGTGCCGACCACGCCGGCCGAGGCCTCGTAGAGGTTCCTCGGTATCGCCGGTGGAGCCTGAGCCGCCGTGATGCCGAGCTGCGCGCCATGTCCCCATGCGCCGATCGCCAGGTTCGAGCTCGCGCGCCATCCGAGGTCCGCATCGAGCGCTCCGCCCGTACCGGTCGTCATGAACGCGCCCGGTCCCGCCGTCGAGGCAGGGCTGAAGGACTGCTCGTAGCCTCCCGCGATGCCCAGCTCGAACGCGTTCCCCTGCGCACCGACGGGGGCTTGCGGAGGAACCTCTTGCGCGTGCGCCGCGACCGTGTGCAGCAGGATGAGCGACGCAGCAGCGCATCCGTGGAGGGCCGCGCGCATGACGCGAACTTGGGTGCATCCCTCGTTCCTGTATCCTCGGGCCAGCGATGTCGCGGACGACGGGAGTTGAGCCGTGCTCGCGCGTCAAGAGCACGCTCCTCGTCGGATCGCTGCAGGCGCTCCGATCGCGCGGGCACGGCGACGCGTACCTCGCGCACATCGATGCGCGCGTGGTCGAAACGCTCTCGGCCGTCGGTATCCCGCAGTGGCTGCCCATCGACGTGGCCGAGGCGCACTACGCCGCGTGCGACGCGCTCGCGCTGACCGTCGACGAGATGATGAAGATCGGCGCCATCGTCGCGCCCACGGCGGCGTCAGGGGTGAAGGTCATCCTGCGGGCCGCGCAGACCACCGGAGCGACCCCGTGGACGGTGCTCGAGCGAGCGCCGACCTACTGGGGGCGAATGTACGAGGGGAGCGAGCTCTCCGTGAGCAAGACCGGGCCAAAGGACGCGACGATCGTCATTCGCGGCAACTCGCTCGCGCGCTACGCCTACTGGCGCACCGGGTTGCGCGGGATCATCGTCGAGCTGGCGCGCGCGCTGTCCACCATGGCCTACGCGCGGGAGAGCCCCGCGCGCGCCATGGTGCACGACGCCGTGACGTACAAGCTGTCGTGGGTGTGAGGAGCCGCTCTCAGAACTGCGGCGTCGACGCGGCGAGGTTGATCTGCGACGCAGGCACCGCGGTCGCCACGACGCCGGCGAGGAGCGCCTGACCGGCGAGCGACGGGTGCTTGTTGCAGGTGCCGTCCGACAGCTTGTAGAGGAGGCCCGCCTTGCACGAGTCTCCACCGCCGAGCGCCGTCGCGACCGCCGCGTACGTGCTGAAGCTCTTGCCGATGTAGAGGTTCAGCGAGGGCACGGCCTGCGCGAGCTCCACCATCGCCTGGTCCAGGCCGTACACCGCCTGGAAGGTGGGATCGCTCGTGTTTGTGTACTGGAGCGCGTAGTACGTCATGACCACGATCTGACCGGTGTAACCGGCGCCCTGGCGCAGCGCCCCGGCGATGTATCCGATGTTGTTGACCGCGTTTCCGATCGCCTGCGGAATGCCCGCCTCTTCGCACGCCGTCACGTCGGCGACGTAGTTCGCATCCTTCGTCGGATCGTAGGCGGCCTCGCACCCGAGCTGGACGAGGAGGATGTCGTTGGCGCCGATCTGGATCGAGACGGTCGCCGTGGTCGGGTGCGCCACCAGGTACGAGACCGCGTACTGGAGCTGCGACTCGGTCGGGGCCGCGTAGGCCACGTGCATCGCGTCGCCCGCGAGCTTCCACTGCTGGCAGCCGTTGTCGGGCGCGGCGACGTTGATGAAGCTGCCGCTCGTCTCGCCTTCACACGAGGCGTTGGCGATGGGGTTCGGCGCGAACTTGCCCGCGATCGGCAGGATCTCGGGATAGCCCGTGAACGCGCGGATGTTCGTCGGATCGTTGACGGCGTCGACCGGGTTGTATCCGAACGGCACCGAGTCCCCCAGCGCGAGGTACGGCTTTCCGGACGTGAGGTCCTGTCCTTCCGTTGCACTCGGCTCGCCACTCGACACCTGTGTCGAGCAGCCGGCGAGAGCGATCAGGACGACGGGGACGGAAATAGCTCGGTGCATCGGACTCCTCCTTGGGGACGGGAGGAGCCGATGCATGAGCCGTGCGACAACGGTCGAGCCTGAATTTTGCCGATGCGGCTGTTTGCCCACATGCGGGCTTGCGATGGTGAGATTTCAAGACCGCAATGATCACGACCGAAATGGGGGTCTATACCCTCCATGACGGACGATCAGTTGGATCCCATAGATTTGTGAAGATTCTACGAAACTCACCATCGCCCAGGTGGGTTGTATCCGGGCGGGTTGTAACCCGGCGGGTTGTACGCCGGCGCGTACGGGTTGTACCCAGGCGGGTTGTAGCCCGGAGGGTTGTACCGGCCGTACCCGGGGCCGTAGCCGTATCCAGGTCCTCTGCCGGGCGGGTTGTACCCGGGCGGGTTGGCCGCCGGATGATACGGGTTGTATCCGGGCGGGTTGTACCCGGGAGGATTCCCGCGGCGGTAGTCGAACCGATCGTCGTCGCGGTCGTCGCCCTTGCCCGCCGTCTCGTGCGGGTTCGTCTCGTGCGCGTTCGTGTCGCGCGCGTTCTTGTCCTGCGTCCCGTTGTCGCGGACGATCGCGCTCTCGTCGGTCGCCGTCTTCTCGACGGGGTTCCCCTCGTCGGAGGTGCGCTCGTCACCGCCGGTCTCCGCGGCGCAACCGCTCGCGAAGCTCACCAGCAACGCAGACGCAGCCCCCATCAGCATCAGCTTCGAATTCATGTGCCACCTCCTCGGCCGGCACGACGGTCCGGCTCCCGCGGCGGCTTGTGCAATCGACGCTCCCCGCGTCGACTGCGCGCTGTGCTCCGTGGAATGCTCGGATCAGGCGCGGTTTTCGGCGTGGCGCGACGCGACTCCGCGCGCGGCTCGGCTCCGGCGTGCTAGTTCCTCGCGCCATGTCCGAGGGAATCGCTCTGGCACCGCTGGCGCGCGGGACGCTCCTCGAACCGGCGGCGCGGCTGGCTCGCCTCGAGGAAGCACTGCCGCTGATCCGCTCGGCCGTCGAAGGCGAGACGGACGCGGTCGCGCTGCAGGCGACCCTCGCGTGCCTGCTATGGGAGACGTTCGCGCAGACCAACTGGTGCGGCTTCTACCGGCGCGTGGGGGAATCCGTGCTCGCGGTTGGTCCGTACCAGGGGACGATGGGCTGCCTTCGGATCGACTTCGACCGCGGTGTCTGCGGCGCGTGCGCGCGGACGCGGGAGGTGCAGCTCGTTCCCGACGTCCACGCGTTCCCCGGACACATCGCCTGCGACGAGCGCACGCGGTCCGAGCTCGTCGTCCCCGTCGTCGCCCGGGGTGAGCTCCGGGCGGTCCTCGATCTCGACTCGCCGCACATCGGCGCCTTCTCGCGCCCCGAGGCCGACGCGCTGCTGCCCCTCGTGCGCGACGTCTTCGACCGGCCCGACGTTCGCTGGTGACGAGCTACCGCCTCTTCACTCCTCACGCTCCACCACCAGGCGGAGCCTCTCGATCGCCGAATCCCAGCGTGCCGAGATGAGGTCCAGCGATCTCCGCGCCGCCTCGAGGCGCCGCGGCTCGATCTCCCAGACGCTCTCGCGCCCCTCACGGCTGCCGCGGACGACGCCCGCGTCCTCGAGTACGCGCAGGTGCTTGGTGACGGCCTGCCGCGTGACGTCCGAGCGCTCGGTGAGCTTCGCGATCGACTGAGGTCCGTCGTCGCACAGGCGTGCGACGAGGCGCAGGCGCGTCTCGTCGCCGAGTGCGGCGAACACCGGAGCGGTCTCGCGCAGCGTCCGCGCCGCGCTGCTAGCTCGCATGGGTGGCCAGGTACTTCTCGATGAGATTCATCTGGCCCGTCCAGCCCTGGTCGTTCATCTGGAACGCCTTGGCGCGGCGCGAGACCGGGATCGAGTCGAACCCCGACTCGGTGATCGTGAGCTGCGTTCCGCCCGGCACGGGCTCGAGCTGGAACGTCACGAGCGTCGTGGGCTCCTTCGAGTAGTCGACACTCGGATCGATCGCGAACGGATGCCAGCGGAAGGAGAACAGGGTCATCGGCTCGATGCGGTCCACGATGCAATCGAAGGGCGCGCCGGCGTAGGGCTCCTGCGTCCTGGCGATCTCGGGATCCGCCTTGGTCGGGAGGATCTTGCCCCTGACCGCCTTGCCGGCGACGAACGGCCCCTCGAACGCCACGCCGAACCATTCGCCGAACCGGCTCGAGTCGCTGACGGCCTTCCACACGCGCTCGAGCGGCGCCTTCAGGGTCACGCGCTTCTGGATGCGATCGGTGTCGGTTCCCATGTGCAACCTCCTGGTTGCGCATCTTCTAACGCAGGCCGCGCCGATGTGCAACCCGGTGGTTGCGCTAAGTCGTCAGTGGCAGAAGTTCATCGTGCACATCATTCCGCCCGTGCAGGCCGTCACGCAGGTCGACGTCGCGAGGTCGTTTCCCGAGCAGCAGCCGCCGTTGCACGGGTGCTGACCGTCGCACGACGTGCCGCACTGGTTGTTGTGGCACGCGTTGTTCATCGGACACTGATTCTGGTTGCCCGGTCCGGCGCAGCCGCACGTCTCGACGCCGGTGATGAGGACGCACTGGTTGCCGAGCGGCGAGTTCGTGCAGTCGACGCACGTCGCTCCCCCGCCGCCGCACGACTTGTTGCCGGCGTTGGCGCACATCCCCTTGTCGTTGCAGCACTGGTTCGCCATGCACCCGGTGCACGTCGGCGGCGGCGGTGCGTCGTCCGTGACGTCCTCGAGCGACGGGGCGTCCTCCGAGGGACCGTCGTCGCCCGGCTGCACGTCCGGCGTGATCGGCGCGTCGTTCGCGCTCACGTCGTCCGGCGCGTCGCCCTGTGCCTCGCCCCCCGGCGCGTCGCCCTTGGGGCCGGGACCGTCCTTCGAGGCCGGCGCGTCGACCTTCGGCTTCGTGCTGCCGTCGTGGGCCGCTTCGCCGAGGCCCGAGGTATCGAGCCCGCACGACGCCGCCGCGACGCATACCGAGAGCGCGAGCAACGCCACCGCGGCGAAGGCGCTCGCTCTCGTTCGCATCCCTAGAAGCCTAGCAATCCTATCCGCTCGGTGCCCGGCTCAGGACCTCGCGAAGGGAGGCCACGAGGCTGGCCTGCGTCACCGGCTTCTGGACGACCGTGTCGCCGGACTGCGCCTGGTACGCGTAGCCGGTCAGGAAGACGACGGGGACGTGAGGCGCCACATCTCCCAGGCGGCGACGTATCTCGGGCCCCGACTGACCGGGCATCGAGACGTCGAGAAGGACGAGATCGATGCCGGCTGCTCTCGACGGATCCCCCATCCGCGCGAGCGCTTCGTCCCCCGTGGCTGCCATCTCCACGCGGAACCCCTCGCTCTCGAGCATCCGGCCGACGACCGGGCGGACCGCCGCGTCGTCGTCGACGACCAGGACGGTGGCCCCCCGCGCTCGCGCGTGGGGCGCGACGATCGTCGCCGGCTCGGTGGCCACCGGCGTGACGGGGCTCTGGCTGCGCGGCAGGTGCAGCGTGAACGTCGTGCCCTTCCCCCGGGCCGAGCTGCACGTGATGAAGCCGCCGTGGTCGCGCATGATGGCCTGCGTCGTCGCCAGACCGAGGCCCGTGCCCTTGCCCGCGGGCTTCGTCGTGAAGAACGGCTCGTAGATGCGCTGGATCGTCGCCGCATCCATCCCGACTCCGTTGTCGACGATCCGGATGGCCACCCAGTCGCCCTTGCGTCCTTCCAGCTCGGGTGAGCCCGACGCGATGGTCTCGACGGAGATCTGGATCGTCGGAGCCGCGAACGCGGCGTCCTCGAGCGCATCGCGCGCGTTGATGAGCAGGTTGAGCACGGCCTGCTCGACCTGCGACGCATCCATGTCGGCGGTGCCCGGGTCGCTGCACTGCAGCTCGATGGCGATCCGGCGGTCGAACGTCGTCCGGCAGAAGGCCGCGACCCGCTCCACGAGGGGTGCGACAGGCTCGGTCCGCCGGCTCGTGGCGCGGTTGTGCGCCGCGTACG
This sequence comes from Polyangiaceae bacterium, assembly GCA_035499695.1. Taxonomy (GTDB): domain Bacteria; phylum Myxococcota_A; class Polyangia; order Polyangiales; family Polyangiaceae; genus Palsa-1150. Next base: position 1,466 of record DATJYG010000251.1, on the reverse strand, counting down.
TCATGAGCTGCCGCACCACGCTCGCGGCCCGCTGCGCCGACCCCTCGGCGATGCGCAGGAGAGGGATGATCTCCGCCGGCGCCGATCTCGAGGCCAGCTCGAGCGTGGGCAGGATGCCCATCAGGAGGTTGTTGAAGTTGTGGGCGATGCCCGCGGTGAGCTCGCCGACGACCTCGAGCCGCTGCGTTGCGCGCTGCCGCTCCTCGCGCTCCTTTCGCTCGGTGACGTCGAACACCGCCCCGAGCACGACGTCACCCCGATCGGTCTGGACGATGCGTGTGCGCGAGGCCAGCCAGCGCACCGCGCCGTCGGGTCGAATGATTCGGTACTCGTGCTCCCAGTGCCCTTCGCTCCGCCCGCGAGCGATCCGCTCTCGCGAGAGCTCGCGGTCGTCGGGGTGGACGAGCGCCAGGTACTCGTTCCGGCTCTTGGGAACGTCGCCGGGCGCGCGTCCGTAGAGCGCGCACATCGTGTCTTCCCAGGTGATGACGTCGGCGCCGGGGTCCCAGGTCCAGAGTCCGATGCCCGCGGCCTCGGCGGCCATGAGCAGCTTGGTCTCGGTGGTCCGCAGCGCGTCCTGCGCCACGTACCGGGCCGTGGCGTCGCGGACGATGGCGATGACGCCCGTGACCTCGGCGGCTCCACCCTCGCGCAAGGGAACGTAGAGGCGGTCGTAGACCTTGCGCGTGCCGTCGGGCTCCACGAACGGAACGCCGTTGACGGCGATGGTCTCGCCCGCCAGCGCGCGCTGGATGGCGACGTCCAGTCCCATGTCGCGCAGGTTCGGGAAGAGGTCGAACGCGCGCCGGCCGATCACCTCGGCGGCACGCTTGCCCGTGAACCGCTCCATCGCGGGGTTCCAGAGCGTGTAGCGGTTGTCGCGGTCGATGACGGCGAAGCCGTCGACGCTGCCTTGCACCACGGCCGCGGCGAGCGACCCGGTGTACGGATCGAGATGAGCCGAGACGGTCGTCATCTTCCCGTACCAGCGTACGACAGGCTCCGAGAAACCTGTATCCTCGCCGCCCGAGGAGGGAACCATGACCGACGTCCAAGACCCGTTCGCTCAGTTCAAAGCCGTACAGAGAGAGGCCTGGAATCTGTTCCTGCCGCTCGAGCAGTTCACCATGATCCCCGCGGGCAAGCTCGTGGCGTTCGCCAAGATCGCCCCCGGTCAGACCGTGCTCGACGTGGCCTGCGGGACGGGTGTCGTCGCGATCTCCGCCGCGCGCATGGGCGCAAAGGTGCGCGCGCTCGATCTGGCGCCGACGCTGCTCGAGCGCGCGCGGGAGAACGCGCGGATCACCGGGGTCGAGGTGGACTTCGTCACCGGCGACGTCGAAGCGCTGCCTCACGAGGACGCGTCCTTCGACGTGGTGTTGAGCCAGTTCGGGCACATGTTCGCGCCTCGTCCCGAGGTCGCGACCGCCGAGATGCTGCGGGTGCTCAAGCCTGGTGGTCGCATC
>DATJYG010000250.1:0-3092 GCA_035499695.1 Polyangiaceae bacterium | reverse complement strand
TTGGGCTGGGTGGAAGGTGAGTCTCCCCTGGACCAAGCCCTCGTCGCCAGCCGGGTCGAAGGACCGCGCCTCGTCGAGCTGCTCGAGGCACTCCCCCAGTAGCCCATGGCGCGACCGGCGAGCGGGTCGTCATCGACGACGAGAATCGGTCCCCCATGCGCGAGGGGCACAACGGGTTCCCGCCGGTGAAGGACGGGGCATCGCCTACTGGTTCGCGGAGGGCGGGGGAGGAGCGGGCGGCCGAAGTGGCTGCGGCCAGCCTGAGGACGTCCAGGGACAGGGAGTCGCCTGGGCAACCAGGCGGAACAACTCGTCTCACGTGACGGCACGCTCGCGGCCCGTGGTGGTCAGGGGCACCCGAGGATCGCGCTCACTGACGCGGCCGGCGACTGCGCCAGGCACACGAAGTCGGTCACGCCGTCGCCGTTGAAATCGCCCATCGCGAGTCCCGCGCCCTCGCCGTGGTAGGTCCCCACGCAGCCGGTCGAGACGTAGAGCGACTTCGACTTCGCCAGATGGCCCTGGCCATCGCCCAGGAGAATCTCGATGGTCGTGCCGCCTGCGACGGCAACGTCGGGGTGACCATCCCCGTCAATGTCGCCCGCGGCGAGGGTGAGCCCGGACCCCGCGTCGATCGGGAAGGACGTCGGCGCCGAGAGCGTGCCGTCCTTCTTGCCGAAGAGCAGGTTCACGGTGTCGTTTGTCGCGTCAGTGACGGCCACGTCCGCGCGACCGTCGCCGTCGAAGTCGGCCGTGACGGCGTGCGAATACGCCGAGGGTAGGGGGGAGTCAGTCCCGGCGCCGAACGTGCCGTCGCCGCGGCCGAGAAAGACAACCGCGGCGCTTCCCGTGACAACGATGTCGGCGTTGCCGTCCCCATCCACGTCGCCAAGGAGCACGCTCGTGGCGTCCACCGACCCCGCGCTCAGGTTCGCGCCCACGGCAGGCAGATGGCCCTTGCCGTTGTTCAAGAAGATCGTTACGAAACCGTTGTAGCCTGGCTGACTACCCCCTGCGACGATGACGTCCAGGAAGCCGTCTCCGTTCATGTCGCGCTCCCCGAGCGTGTGTGCGTAGACGCCGCTTGAGTAGGAGGTCGCCGCGCCGAAGACACGGGCACCTTCGTTGTGCGAAACCTGTAGATCCAAACGACTCTGGTACGGAGTATACACGCCGGCCAACTCCGGCCGTCCATCACCGTCGAGATCGCCGAGCGCGATGTCGTCGGCCGGGAACGTGAGCGGAACCGGGTTGGCAAAGGAACCGTCGCCGCTGCCAAAGATCAGGCTCTCCTGCCGGTTTAGTGGAAGCTCGGGAACGTGCGCGCAGGCGTGAGATGAAGCCCGGCGCAGCAGAGGAAGAGCATGGCGATGAGGCTCCACGCGGTGTGGAAGCCGAAGGACCTTCGAGTGATGGCTCTGGCCTTACCGTTGGTGCCCTCGGAGCGACCGTTGGAGAGCCCGCTCGCCACGTACGCGAGGATGCCGTCGAAGTGTGCGGCGATCGTGCGCGCGACGCGGGCGAAGGGGGCGATGCCCGAGTGGGTCGCCCAGGAGATCCACTCGCGGAGCTTCTCCTCGGCGACGTAGCGCTGGCGGCGGTCGAGGATCGCGGCGAGCGATTCCTTGAGGAGGTACGCGCGGTAGAGGGTGCGGTTGGTGCGCTGGACTTCAACGAGCTTCATCTGCTCGATGTCTGTCAGGTTCCACGGGTTCTTCTGCAAGGCGAAGCGTGAATGCTTGAGGGCGCGTCGCTCCTCGGGCGCTTCGATGGCGCGCACCTCGGCGCGGCGCACCTCGTCGAGGGCGTCATGGGCGAGGCGCTGCACGTGGAAACGGTCGAAGATGATCTCGGCGTTGACGGCGTACTCCTCGACGGCGGCGCGGTAGGAGGCCGACATGTCGATGGTCACCGCCTTGAGCAAGGCGCAGCGCTGCTGGCCCAGCTCTACGAAGAACTTGCGAAGCGTGTCCGCGTTTCGGCCGGGGTGCGCCCAGACGATGTTGCCCGTCACGTGGTCGACCACGATGGTCACGTACTCGTGGTGCTTGCGGTAGGACAGCTCGTCGATGCCGATGTGCGTAAGACCCGCCAGGCGGTCCTCTGGCCCCTCGCGCTCGACCACGCGACGGATGATCGCGCCCACCGTGCGCCAGCCCACGCGCATCATCTCGACGACGGCGGTCTTGGCACAGACCTGCGCGAGGAACGCCGTCGTGCGCTCGAAGGCGTCGGTGAAGCCGCTCGCGTGGCGCGCCCACGGGACCAGCTCCGTCGTGACGCCGCAGCGGGGGCAAGACACCCGGCGGATCGCGTAGCGAAGCTCGGTCTTCATGCCGCCCAGATCGAGGTGGCGCCACGTGCGCTCACGCCGGTCGTGAACATGGCGAACCTTGCGGCAGCACGCCCCGCAGCGCGGCGCCGACGTCGTCGGAGCGACGTCGCAGACCAGTCCGTCCTCCGTGAAAGCGATGCCGGTGACGCGAGTGAACTTGATCGCGAGGACCTTCTTGAGCAGGGTGGTTGCGCGCATGGGAGGCGGGCTCCAAGGGTTGGTGTGGTAACCCCCGAGGTACCCGCCTTCCCATGCGCGCTCCAGCTGCGCTTCCCCAGAACCACGCGATCGTGCCGATCCCCTTCGCTACGCGCCTGCTCGCGGCTCGGCCGCGCGATCTACGCGGCCACTAAACCGGCAGGAGAGCCGGATGGGGGCCGCGCTGTTTCTCGACGGGCGGTACGTGCCGAACCTCGAGCTCGCGCACCACCCCTTCCGGAAGAAGAAGACCTACGAGGAGTACCTGGGGGCGCGAGCACTCGAGAGGGTCGGCAAGAAGCGCTGGAACGTACGGGTCGCGCGGGCGATCGCCCAGATCGAGCCCATCTGGAACCCGGACCACCTCTACCTGGGCGGGGGCAACGCCAAGCACCTCACCCTAGAGCCTCGACCGAACGTGACCATCACCTCGAACGAGGCGGGCTTGCTCGGCGGGATCGCCCTCTGGCGCGACGACGCCTGACCGCCCCTCGCGAGCGTTACGGCAGGGCGCTACGGCGTCCCGCCGACGCACCCGGTGTCGCGCGAGCAGACGTGG
>DATJYG010000249.1:0-9540 GCA_035499695.1 Polyangiaceae bacterium | reverse complement strand
ACGCGCGTCGCCTTGGCGTACGCGTTGAGGCGCCCGTAGTTCTCCGGGTGGATGAAGGGGCCGTTCTCGTAGAAGACCTCCGTCGCGACGACCATGCGCCACTTGCTGCCGAAGTCCGGCGACTCGACGACGACGAGGCGCTCGTGCCCCATCGACGGGGCGAGCTCGAGCCGCGCGATGCTCTCGGGCGTGTGGTCCGCCATGACGAAGCTCGTCGATCCCGCCGTCCCGAAGTCGCCGACGTGGGTCGCGTACGTGCCCTTCGTCGAGTCGACCCGGGCGACGGTCTCCGGGATGATGAAGTGCAGGTCCGCGAACCCCTGGCCGTGCGCGTGGCTCACGGCGTTGATGGGCACGTCGTCCACGAAGAACGCCATGTCCGTGCCGTGGTCGATGTTGAACCCGCGCACGAAGTCCTGCTGTGCCTTTCCTCCGCCTGCGTGCTGCACGGAGAAGAGGCCCGGGACGACCTCGAGCAGCCCCTCGGCGCGGTAACGCGGCCGCAGCGCGAGCTCGTCCTGGGAGGTGCTCGAGTCGGACGCGGCGCTTCGCTCCGGCGGTGCGCCGATCGGCACCGTCGGGCGCTCGGCCACGACGAGGGTCGACTGCTCGGGGCCCTGCTGGACCGCGAGAGACGGCGGAGGCGGAGGCGCCGGGGGTGGCGCGCTCGGCGGCGGCAGCTCCATCGTCGCGCGCGGAGGCGGGTGGAACTCGTACGCGAGCTGCACCGTCGAGCGAACCGGCTTCCCGTCCCTGAGGGCGGGCTGGAACGTGAACTTCCGCGCCGCGGCGAGCGCCGCCTCGTCGAAGCCGTGCCCCGCGGGCGCCGTCACGCGCGCATCGACCACCGCGCCGGTCTCGTCGACGACGACCTCGAGGCCGACGGTCCCCTCGATGCGGTCCCGGAGCGCGTCGGGCGGATACGTCGCCTCGGCGCGCGTGCGGAGGACCGGCGGCATCACCGATTCGGCCGGCTCCGCCGGCGGCGCGAGCGTGCCCGCGTTTCCCGCTGGCTCCGGCTGCGCGTACAGGAGCGGCGAGCCGAGCACGATCGCTGCGGCGGCCGACATGGGTACGAGTCGTGTCATCGAGTCTCCGGGCGGACGACGTCGCAGTAGCACGATCGTCTACGGAAGTGCTACCAAAGTTCGACCGGGTGCCACGACGAACTGGTTGGCGAGAGGGCGCGCGCCATGGCACACACTGCGCGAGAGCAGGAGACGCGTGCTGCAGGTCGCTTCGATCGGTGCGTCGTTCGGGCCACGCGGCGTCGCGGTGGCCGGCTCCGTCGTGCTGCACGCGGCGGTACTCTTCACGGCGCTCGGCCACCCCTCGTCGTCGCGCGCGAGCGATGCCCCGCAGACCATCGACGTCGACGTGACGGCCCCGCAGGTGCCGCTCGCGGACCTCGCTCCGCCGGAGGAAGCGCCGCACGCGCACGAGTCGCCGGCGTTCCCGCACCACACGCACCCGTACCCCGTGCCGCCGAGCCACGACTGGACGCCGCACGACCCGAACCTGGTGCACGTGTTCTCCCCGCCGGCGCCGGCAGCTCCCGCCGCGCCGCCCGTGGCCCCGGCGCCCGCGCTCACGTCGGACGACGAGATGCCGCAGTTCAACATCGTCGTCGGCGCGGGCGACGCCGACGCGCACGGCCACGTGTCCCCCGCCGCGACGGAGCACGACCACGAGGGCGACGACGGCTCCCCCGTCCCCGAGCAGCACGTGACGTCACGTGCGCGCCTCGCGTCGGGCGGCGCCCCCGCGTACCCCGAGTCGGCCCGCGCCGACGGCATCGAAGCCGACGTGCCGCTCGAGCTCGTCGTGTCCCCCGCCGGCGCCGTCGAGAGCGCGCGCGTCCTCCGCCCCGCGGGCCACGGCCTCGACCAGGCGGCCCTCGACGCCGTGCGCACCTACCGCTTCACCCCGGCCACCCATGACGGCCACCCGGTGCGCGTCCGCATGCCGTGGCTCGTCCAGTTCCGTCTCCGGTGACCCCTCGTCGGCGAACGCGGCCCTCTGGGCCACTCAACGCGCGGCTCCAAGAACTGGTTCTCAACCGCAGAGGCGCAGAGAGGAGAGGAGAGCGCAGAGGGTTTTGTGTGGATTCACCTTGCTCGACCGCCCTCGGTCGCACTGCGTGGATCCACCCCCAAACCTCTGCGGCCTCCTCTCCTCTCTGCGCCTCTGCGGTTAAAAAACAAATCCCTGGCGCCCGTGTCCCCCAAGGAGCGTGGGACTAGACTGTTCGCTCCGCGTGCCCACTCGCTCGCCGCTCGCATCGCGCATCCGCACCAAGCGCTGGAACGACCCGGTGGAGAAGGCAGACGGCTTCCGCCTGCTCGTGTGCCGCTTCCGCCCGCGTGGGGTGCGCAAGGACGCCGAGACGTGGGGCGCGTGGTGGCCGCAGCTGGGCCCGAGCCGCGAGCTCCACGCCGCCATCTACGGCAAGGACGGGCCGCCCATCGCGTGGTCCGAGTTCGAGCGCCGCTACGTCGCCGAGATGCGCGAGCAGCGCGAGGCCATCGCGTCGCTCGCCGCACGCGTGGCCGGCGGCGAGCGCATCACGCTCCTCTGTTCATCCGCGTGCGTCGATCCGGCGCACTGCCACCGCACGCTGCTCGCGAACCTCGTCGGCTCGCGCTCCTCACGCGCCTAGCCGCAGAGCAGCTCTTGCACGCAGCGCCAGTAGCGCAGCCCCGAGTCGTAGCTGCAGTTCATGGGCCCGTTCATCGTCGGGCAGTCGCTGTCATTGACGCACTGGTCCTGCGGCGTGTGGCAGTAGTAGCCGCCGATGTCGCCGCACCCGTTCGTCGAGTACGACGGCGAGCACCAGCCGCCCGACCCGCAGTCGGCGTCCACGCGGCAGTTGCCGGGCACGCAGTGGTTGCCCGCGCCGCCGGTGTACGGCGACCCGTGGCACGCGCACACCTCGTCCTTGCCGCACCCGCTGTCGTCGGCGCAGGTGTCCACCGTGCACGAGCAGTACACCGCGCCGCCGTTGCTCTCGATGCAGCGCCCGTTCGGGCCGGCGTCGGCGCATTGCGAGTCGCTCGAGCACATGCCCGGCCCGCCGCTCCCGCCGAAGTTGCACGTGCCCATCGGCGCCGGCCCGAGGCACTGCGAGTCGTCGGGCCGGTGGTTCACCGGCGCCGTCCCGCCGCTCGAGGAGCCGCTCGACGAGCCGCTCCCCGAGCCACTGCTGGACGCACCGCTGGAGGACCCGCTGCCCGAGCCGCTGGTCGACCCGCCCGACCCGCTGCTCGATCCGCCGGACCCGCTGCTCGACCCGCCGCCCGACGACCCGCTGCCGCTGCTCGACGCGCCGCTGGAGGACCCGCTGCCCCCCGAGCCGCTGCCGGAGCCGCCGCTCGAGGAGCCGCCGTCGCCGCCTCCGTCGACCCCACCCGCGAACGTCGTTCCTCCGCACGCCCAAAGCGCCGCGACGGCGACGATCCCCCACGCTGAACGACGCATGACTGCTCTCCTCTTTCCCGCAGCTTACTGCAGCGCGATGGGCTGCACGCCCCAATATCCACTTGCGAGGTACAGAGTATTTCCCTGACGGCTGAGCGAATTGCCACCCCAGCCGAGGGTCCGCACGCTCTGCTGGTACTTCGGCGCCGCGTTGTTGCTGAGCTGGTAGATGTCGACGCCCATGTTGCCCCAGCCCGAGGTGACGACCGCGCGGTCGCCCGCCACGCCGAGCAGCCAGCCCCACCCCTCCGTCGACGCCGTCGCGATGCGGTCCACGGGCGCGCCCGGGTTCGACAGGTCGATCTGGTGCAGCTCCGTGTAGGGCGGGTTCTGCGTGCCGCCGTTCGCCCACATCCAGTCGTACTCCTCGACCGTCGTGTAGGCGCGGTCGTTCTGGACGATGACGTTGCCGACGTAGCCGTCGAGCTGCGTGACGCTCTGCAGGGCGCAGAGGCCGCCCGAGAGCTGGCACACGCTGAGCTGGTCGCGCTCGTTGCTCCCGTCCCAGACGTAGTCGGCGAAGTAGAGCATCGACGCATCGCTCGTCGACGCGCCCACGAGCACGCCGGGCACGTTCACGTGCTGCCCGATGCGCGGGTGCGCGCGGTCGCTGAGGTCGATCTGCTCGAGCCAGTAGCTCACCGTCGACACGGTGCCGCCGTCGCCGCTCGGGTCGGGCGTGTTGCTCCACTGGTAGTCGGTCGCGTAGAGCGTGTTGCCGACCGCCATGAGGTCGCCCCACCACGCCGTCGGGTCGCTCGTGATCGTCAGCGACGCGATGCTCGGCTTGTCGGCGTTCGAGATGTCCACGACGAAGAGCGCGTCGAAGTCGTCGTAGTACACCGGGCCGTTGGGGCCGTAGCCGTAGCTCGGGAACCACCGCCGGAAGGCCAGGGCGTCGCCGCCGACCTGCACGACGTCCGCGCCGTTGTACCAGTCGTAGTAGTAGTACCCGTCCCAGCCCCAGCCGTCGTAGCCGTAGTAGGGCATGGCCGGCAGGGTGACCGCGCCGCGCAGCTTGGCGCCGCCGTTGGACGTGTCGACCACCTGCACCTGCTGCGTGTAGGCGATGCACTGGCCGTTGGGGCCCGGCTGGTTGCCGTACGGCTGGTTGCACGGCACCGGCACCTGCACGTCGGTGACGACGTACGCGAGCGGCCCGTTCTGGAACACCTGCGCGTCGACGCCGTTGATCTTGGCGCTCACGCCATTGCCGTCGTCGGTCGTCTCGGCGGCATCCCAGATGGGGAGCACGCGCATCTCGCTGCTCGTCGTGTCGTTGCCCCACCAGTCGCTCGACAGCTCGGCGATGGTGCTGCCCTGCGGCTGCGCATTGACGACGTTGCGCGCGAGCGTGAGCTCGCTCACCACCTGCGGGGCCGACGGGTTCGTGAAGTCGACGACGCCCATCGCCTCGTCGCTGAGCGAGTAGAGGCGGTTGCCCACGAAGATGCCGCGCTGCACCCAGCCGTGCGTGTGCGCGGTGCCCGAGCCGGTGAGCGCGCTCTGGTTGAACTGCACGAGCTCGAGCCCGTTGTTGTACTGCTGCCCCTGGTCGTCCCACCCGCTGAAGGGGATGACGGCGAGGCCCAGCGTCGCGTTGACGATGAACGCCTTGAACGTCTCGGCGGCGGGTGACCACGCCCAGCCGGAGCCGAACTGCACCTGGCCGAGGTTCTTCGGCGCGGCCGGGTTGCTCACGTCGACGTACTGCACCTCGACGGACTCGCTGCTCTCGCCGTTGGTGTTGCCGAGGGCGAAGAGCTGCTTGCCCTGCGGCATGAAGAGCCAGATGTTCCCGTCGAGGTTCGTCTGCCCGGCGAGCTTCGGCGCCGCCGGCGTCGACAGGTCGTAGATGTAGAGCGGCGTCTGATTCGTCGTGCCGTTGGCGTAGTAACCGCTCGCCGGCGAGAGATACATGCGCGCGTAGCTGCCGGCCGGGTCGACGTCGAAGCGCGCGGCCGCGGACCAGCCGAGGTTCGAGATGGCGAGCTCGCTCACGAGCTTGGGCGCGTCGGGGTTCGAGAAGTCGATCGTGGTGAGCTCGTAGGCGCCGTCGCTGCCGCCGCAGTAGCCGTTGGCGGTGCACCCGATGGCGTGCGCGTGCACGTTGTCGGCGAAGTCGATGTTCCAGCGGCCGTTGTCCGGGCCCCACCCGTTGACGGAGCTGTCGATCGTCGTCATCCCGCGCACCTTGATGGCGCCGCCCGGATCGCTGATGTCGACGTAGCGGAGGTCGGTGCCGACGTTCGAGTTCACGTGGGCGCTGGCGAAGAGGATCGCAGACTGCGTCACGTTGAAGATCGGCTGGTAGCCGTCGAACGTCTGCTCGGCGACCTTGTTCACCGCGCCGTTCGCGAAGCTGATCGACGCGATCGACACGGTCGGCGTGGGGTTCGAGTTGCCGCCGTAGCCGTAGTACCAGCCGTACTCCCAGCCGTCGTCCTCGGCGACCGTGTAGAGCACGTTGCCGACGACGCGCGTGTCCTGCACCCAGCCGCGCAGGTAGGCGTCGCCCACGTCCTTGATGTGCGCCGGATCGTTGCAGTCGAGGCCGCGCGCGACCGACCCGTAGAAGGGCGAGCCGTCGGCGTTGGTGCCGTACCAGTCGCCGACGACGACGACGGCGACGCCGTTCTGGATGAACATCTCCTGCGGATCGCCGAAGATGGGCGAACGGCCGACGAGCTTCGGATGGTCGACGTCGGTGATGTCGAAGACCATCAGCCCGCGGTACGAGTTCAGGTAGTAGAGGCGCGTCCCGTCGACGCGGTAGATGTCCGTCTCCTGCACGGTGCGCGGGGTGCTGCCGCCGCTGCCGGAGCCGCTCTGGGCCGAGCCACCGGAGCTGCTGCTGCCGCCGCCGTTGGTCGCGGCGCCTGCATCGGCGCCGCCGAACCCGACGCCTCCGCGGTTGCCGCTGCCGGGGGCGGGGGCCGACGCGTACTGCGTCTGGCCCTGCACGCGCCCGGCGGGCGACTGGGAGTGGCCGCTGCACGCGCCGAGGAAGGAAGCGCCGGCCGCGACGGCGGCGACGGCCGAGAAGATGACGGGAGAAGAGTGTCTGAAGAGACGCATGACCCCGCGGCAGAGCACGTGGGATGCCCTGCGCGCGGGGTCTCCAAGTACGCGGGATCACGCGGAACTCGCGTGACGCTCCGCTGTGCCTCTCCGTGCCAGCCGGCCGCCGTGGTCAGACTTGCGCCTGCGCGCTCGCCTGCACCTTGTCCTCGGCGTACGCGGCCTCGAGCTCCAGCTCGAGGGTCACCTTGTCCGAGACGGCGAACCCGCCGGTCTCGAGCAGGGCGTTCCAGTTCACGCCGAAGTCCTTGCGGTTCACGGTGCCGCGCGCGGTGACGCCGGCGAGGAAGCGGCCGTAGGGATCCTTCTGCGTGCCCTGGAACTCGACGTCGAGGGTCACCGGCCTGGTGACGCCGCGGATCGTGAGGTCGCCCGTCACGCTGTACTCGCTGCCTCCCTTGGCCTCGATGCGCGTGCTCTTGAAGCGGATCTTGGGGTGATTCGGCGCGTCGAAGAAGTCGCCGGTGCGCAGGTGGTTGTCGCGGTCGGGGTTGCCGGTGTCGACGCTTGCGACCTCGACCTCGCCCTCGAACGAGGAGCGCGTGAAGTCCTTGGGGTCGATCTTGACGGTGCCGCCGTACTTCCGGAACTGCCCGCGGACGGTGGAGACCATCATGTGGCGAACGGAGAAGCCGACGTGACTGTGAACGGTGTCGATTGTCCAGCTCATGCCCGAGAACATGCAGCTCACGAGCGGGCCGGACTAGCGGGGTACGGCACAACTCACCGTTGCATGCGGCGCAACGGCTCATGCGTTACGGAGAGGGGGCCATGATGAAGATCCGACCGGCCGCCGAGCGCGGCCACGCGCAGCACGGATGGCTCGAGAGCAGGCACACCTTCTCGTTCGCCGACTACTACGACGCGGCGAACATGGGCTTCCGCGCCCTGCGCGTCATCAACGACGACCGCGTGGCGCCCGGAAAGGGGTTCGGGCGGCACCCGCACCGCGACATGGAGATCCTCTCGTACGTGCTCGAGGGCGCGCTCTCGCACCAGGACTCCACGGGCACCGAGGGGGTCATCAGGCCGGGCGACGTGCAGCGCATGAGCGCCGGGACGGGCGTCTTCCACAGCGAGTTCAACGCGTCGCGGACCGAGCCCGTGCACTTTCTCCAGATCTGGATCCAGCCGTCGAAGCTGGGCGTCGAGCCGGGCTACGAGCAGAAGACCTTCGCGACGCCGGAGAAGCAGGGGCGCCTGCGCGTCGTCGCGTCGCCGGACGCGCGCGAGGGCAGCGTGAAGATCCACGCGAACGCCGACGTGTACGCGAGCGTGCTCGCGCCGGGAGAGACGGCGCGGCTCGAGCTGCGCCCGGGCCGGCACGCGTGGGTGCACGTCGCGCGCGGCAGCGTGCGGCTGCGCGGGCGCGACGGCGAAGCGCGAGATCTGCACGACGGCGACGGCGTCGCCCTGAGCGACGAGCCGGCGGTGCAGCTCGAGGGCCCGTCCGCGGGGACAGGTGAGGTCCTCGTGTTCGATCTCGCTTGACGCCCGGTGCCATGGCGGCTGAGGTTGCTCGCGTAACGACCGCTGAGCTTTCTTCGGGTCCGTCATGCAGCAAGCCTGTTTTCTCGTCGTGGACGACGAGCCGCTCACGGCTCGGTCGATTGCGCGCACGCTGAGCCGCCTCGGCGCGGTGGACATCGTGGCCTCGCGTGCGGAGGCGTGCGCGAAGCTCGACGCGGTGCGGGCGTGGACGGCGCTGGTGCTCGATCTCCGGCTCCAGGACGGGACGGGCCTCGAGGTCCTCGCGCACGCACGCAAGCTGAACATCCGGGCGCCGGCGCTGCTCCTCAGCGGCGCGCTCGAGCCGGTCTCCATCAACCTCGCGTTCCCCCTCGACGCGCGCGTGCTCGCGAAGCCGTGCGAGCCCGACCACCTGCGCCAGTGGGCGAAGGAGGCGATGCTCGCGTCGGAGGAAGTGCCCTGCCGCATCACGAAGGCCGTCCACGAGCTCGCGGCGAAGCACGCGCTCACGCCGGCGCAGACCGAGATCCTGCTCGGCACGGTGAAGGGCATCGACCGCGCGCAGCTCATGGCGGCGCGCAAGGTCACCGAGAACACGCACAAGACGCAGGTGCGCGCGATCCTGCGCAAGACGCGCACGATGTCCCTCGGCGAGCTGCGCGATCGCGTGCTGCGCCAGGTCGCCGGCGCAGTCTGATCCGTCGCGCGACTACGAGAGAGTGCTCGGCGGCGGGATCTCGCCGTCGAGGATCATGCGCGTCGTGACCGCGGCGATCAGCAGCGCCGTCGAGTGCTCGTGGGGCTCGAAGCCCGCGGCGGCGAAGACCTCGGGCCGCGGCGGCGGGTCGATGAACAGCGGCGTGTTCCAGCGCTCTCCGAAGAGCAGGCGCACGAGGCAGCAGAGCAGCCCGTGCCCGTCGCTCCAGCGCATCGCCGCGAGCACCGTGCGGCGATAAGCATCCCAGAGCGCATCGCGCTCGGCGTCGCGCGTTCCGAGAGCTCGCGGCGGTTCGTTCTCGTGAAAGAGCGCGATCACGTCGCGCAGCGTGTGACTCGTGTCGTTCATCATCCCCACGATTGCCAGTCTGCCGGAGGTCGCGATCGCGCGGCATCACCCCACAGGGGTGATTGGCCATTGCGCGTGGCAAGCACATCCTCCGGCGCGTAACCGATGGCGCTGCCGAACGCATGGCCCCACGAAGCGACGGTCTCGCGAATCGCCCCGCGGCGTCGCGAACCGGAAGTGGCGACGCTCTCGCAGCGCTGGTGGGGCCTCGACTGGCGCGACGTGCTGCCGTTCCGCTTCGACAACGCCCGCGCCGAGTTCGCGACGATGACGGACGTGGTTCCGTTCATCAAGGAGCACTACCCGGCCATCTTCGGCGCCGGGGACGTCGAGAGCCGCTTCCTCGAGAGCCCCATGACCGAGGCGAAGCGCCGGTACTTCGCCGAGATGGATTTCTTCGAGTTCCGCGTGGACGGCGGGGTCGCAGGCGTCTTCATGGCGCACCC
>DATJYG010000248.1:0-2118 GCA_035499695.1 Polyangiaceae bacterium | reverse complement strand
ACTTCAGTCCGGCGATTATTTCTTCCAGAGTCTGGTCATCAATCCGAGCGTTCAGGTTCGCGTTACGGCCACGACACGGATCTTCGTGCGGACGACGCTGGTCTTTCGCAGCTCGCTCCTTGCACCGACCGGATCGGCGCTGCAGCCGATCGTCATGGGATTTGGCGGAACCACCACTTCGCTCGAAGCGACGTTCACGGGCACGTTTGTAGCCCCCGCGGCGACCGTCAACATGGGGGTCGGCGCCGGTCTCACGTTCACGGGCTCGTATTACATCGGGACGATCCAGCTGCAGCCAGCGAGCAAGATCGCTTGTTCCGAAACGAGTCCAAAATACGGCAACTGATGCCTGGGAATCGAGCGCGGCGACCAAGGACACAGCAGACAGATGAGGGCACCGATGGGCAGAGGTGGAGTCCGGATCAGACGACGTTCCGTTTTCGTGCGTGCCGGGGCCGGCGTTTGCGTCTTCCTGACGATGGTGCCGCTGTTGCGGCCTGCGTCGTGGGCGGCGCAGCCGGCGAGTAGCGCGCGATCGAGTAAGCAGGCGTCCACGCCACGGACGTTCACGGACAGCTCCTCCGTCCTGCGCCGGTTGGCGCCAGCGTCCGCGACGGTGGATTGGGTAGACGGGCCGCGCTCGGCCGCCATGTTGTTCGATGGCGATCAGATGACGTCACTGATTGGGCCGCGCGTGTCGAGGATCCACGTGACGCTCGCCCGGCCGACGGCCTTGCGGGGCATGGGGGTCTTCGGCGCGGCCGACGGCGAGCTCTCGGTCGCCGCGGTGGTGCAGTCGGGCAAGGGAGGTGTCACGGAGATACCCCTCGCCGGTCTGCAGAACGTCGACCTGTCAAAGATGCCTCTTCGCTGGAACCGGTTCTGGACGGCTTCCTCTGCAGATCCACAAGCGGAGCCGATGGCGGGCGAACTGATTCTGACCTGGCGGCCCCGCTCGGGTTCCGCGGGGTTGCGTGACGTCGAACTCTGGGGGACCGACAGCGATCGTGAACCGCTGCCAGGAGCCGCGCTCGCGGACGAGCTGCAGCTCGGTCTGCCGGAAGGCGCTGTCGAGAGCTGGGCCGAGCCCGAAGCGCTCAACGTGTCGTCGCCCGCGGTCGGCCTCGACGAGGGGGCCGTGTTCCGGCTGCACGTCGAAGCCGATCCGCGGTTGCTGGAGAGAGCGTTCCTCGTGTACGAGCTGTCGGGGCTCCCCCATTTCTCCGCGGCGATTCGCCAGATCAACGGCTTCTCGAAGCAAGGGGGCTTTCGGCCGGAGTACAGCGCATCGGGAGGCCTGCAGGTCGAGGAGATCGCGCCGGAGTGGCTCTTCGCGGGCGACAACGAGGTCACCTTCTATCCGGTGGACCCCGCCGACCCGGTCGGCTATCGGGTGCGGCGGGTTCGTGTGGTCGGCGTGCCGGGGCTCCGGAGCGAGACGGTCAGCCCCGCTGACCATCCGAAGAGCCTCCCGACGAAGCCCGGCGCCTCGGCGCTCGCCCACCAGCTCGCGGCCCTGCTAGATCGGGACCCCACGACTGGATTGGACGGCCGCGCCGGGACGACGGCTGTCACGCTGCCGTCGCACGCAGGAGATCAGCCGGCCGCCTTGACCCTACACGTGACCGAAGCGCTGTCGGGATCGGTCAGAGTGACGGTGGTGTCCGACGACGGCCGAGAGCGTGGGACACAAGACATCGCTACCGATGGTCTGTCCATCGGGTGGCACTCCTTCCCGTTGGGGGACATGCCCCCCGGCCTGGCCGTCCGTGTGATCTGGGAGCCCGGCAAGGAGGGTGGTGGACGGATAGCAGAAGCGCGTTTGGCCACGAGCCCCTACCCGGACGGGGAGGCTCGCCAGATCGTGGTGACGTCGCCACGACACGGCGAGTGCGTGGACCACCAGGCCTTCCTGGCGGGCTTCGTTCGCCCCATGGAGGAGAGCAAGCAGGCCGTTCGGTTGTTTCTGGGCGACGAGGCGCTCGACGGCGCGATAGCCCCTGACGGATCGTTTGCCCTGGTCGCCACCGAGCCGACACGCGGCAAGCCGTGGACGGCTGCGCTGCGGGCACGGTTCGCGGACGGCGATGAGGTTGCCACGCAGGTCACCATCGACGG
>DATJYG010000247.1:0-3670 GCA_035499695.1 Polyangiaceae bacterium | reverse complement strand
ACGTGTTCGGCGTCACCGGTTGCACGCAGCCGCCAGCGGCATCACCCGTCGACGGCCCTGTACAGCCGGCGTTCACAGCGGTCATCTGTGACTGACAGGTTGTCGGCAGTGGCACAAGCGTACCGGTAGCGTTCGCAACGCACGTCAGCAGGGACTCGAGGAGCGCAGCGCTCGAGCCCGTACACAGCGCTGCGTAATGAGCGCAAGTCGTTGCGCAATCGTCCGCGCTCCCATCCGGGCACACCGCCGAACATGTCGGAACGGTTTGACCGCAGCTCACTGTGCCCATCAGAAGACCCGACGCGAAGGTGAGCGCCCGTTGGAGCCCCCGATCCGTCGGACCAGTCCTTTGGCGCATCACGGTTCCCGCATACTAGCGCGCCGGAGGATAAAACGCGACATCCACGGTGGCCGGGCGCGGGTCCCTCGTCGGTGCCGCACCCGCGCGACCGGTGGCGCGTAAGCCGTTCACCAACGGCGTCTTGAGCGGGGCGTGACCGCCGTGCGAGGGGATGTCGCGGAGACTCCGCGATGGTCGCGTCCGTTCACCCCTTTGACCGTCCGCGTTGGACCGAGGCCGACGCTCGCGTCGTGCTCAGTGCATTGGCTCGTTCCGGCCAGTCGGTCCGGGAGTTCGCCGAGCGCCACGACCTCGACCCTCAGCGGCTCTATCTCTGGCGTCGCCGGGTCGCCGGAGGCGACGGTACCATGTTCCGCGAGCTCGTGGTTCCTCCCGTCCCGAGTACCGACCCGACGTTCGAGGTCGCGCTCCCGTCTGGCGTGAAGGTTCGTGTCCCGCCGTCGTTCGACACCGAGACGTTGGTGCGGCTGCTCGAAGTGCTGGCGCGCACTTGCTGAGTCTGCCGCCGAGCGTGCGACTGTTCGTCGCGACGCAGCCCGTGGACGGACGCAAGGGAGCCGACAGCCTGATGGTGCTCGTCCGGGAGGTCTTCCGTCACGACCCGCTCAGCGGGCATCTGTTCATCTTCTTCTCGAAACGTTGCGACCGCGTTCGCGTCGTCTACTGGGACCGGAACGGATTCGCGATGTGGACCAAGCGCCTGCAGCGCGGGCGCTTTCGTCCGACGTTCTCCGCGGGCGCTCAGCTCGAAGCCAAGGCGATGGAGGCGGCGGAGCTCGCGCTCATCGTGGAGGGCATCGACTTGGCCGGCGCGCGCCGTCGTCCGCGGTGGCAACCCACGACGAGAAAAGTGCACATGGCGCTGAATCCATGATCCGAGGGTCCGTCTGACGGAGGGACCGTGAAGACATCGGCTCCGATCACGTCGCCGTACGCGCCCGACCTGGACGAGCTTCGCGCATGGTTGGCCAAGATGATCCAGGCGATGAGGTTTGTCGACCTCGTCACCGCAATCGTGGCGCTGGTCACGCGGATGTGCGCGTGGAACGCCGAGCTGACCAAGCGGCTCGCGGACCTGCACCGAAAGCGGCCTCGCTCCGAGACGCTCGAGCGGCTGGAGCGTCAGCTCCTCCTCTCGTTCGTCGGCCCCACGCAGGGTCTCGCGAAGCCGTCGCCGGGGGCGCCGGACGAGAAGACGAAGACGCGCAAGGGGCGACACCCGGGTCGGTCGCGCGCGCCCGCCCACCTCGAGCGGGTGCAGATCTGGAACCGTGTCCCCGACGAGCAGCGCGTCTGCCCGCGCTGCGGGACGGAGATGAAGACGGTGGGGCACTCGAGCTGCGAGATCCTCAACGTCATCCCCGCCCGCGTCGTCGTCGAGCAGCGCCTCGACGAGACGGTCGCGTGTCCGAAAGACGACGTCATCGTCTCGGCCGCCGTGCCCGCGCAGATCGTGGAGAGAGGAAAGCTCGGCGACACGCTCATCGTCGAGGCCACCGCCGACAAGTTCATCGAGCACCAGCCGGTCGAGCGCCAGTGCACGCGGTTTGCCCGCATGGGCGTCCATGTCGCCCCGCAGACGCTGGGACGCAGCGTCGGCGCCTGCATCGACTTGCTCGAGCCGGTGGCCACGCTCATCCGGGATGAGACGCGTGGCCCTGGCCTCCTCGGCACCGACGCGACGGGCATCCCCGTGCTCGACCCGACCACCACGGAGGGCATCCGCACGGGCGCGATGTGGGCGTGGACCAACGCGCGGTGGGTCACCTTCTTCTATTCCCCCAGCGCCGACTCGGACAGCGTCCGGCGCTTCCTCGGACCCGACCTCGCGCGCACCGTGCAGTGCGACGGCACCAAGACCCTCGACTTCATCGAAAGGAAGGGGGGCAAGCGACCTGGCTGCTGGAGCCACGGTCGACGCGGGCTCGCGGACGCAGCGCGCGCGGGCGACCGGCTCGCGCTCGACGGCCTCCGGATCATCAGCGGCATCTTCGCCGTCGAGAAGCAGTCGCAACTCGCCGGCGACACGGCGGACGAGCGACGCACGAGACGCCAGGAGCACACGAAGCCCATCCTCGATGCGCTCTACGCTTGGGTGGACGAGCAGCGCGGCCTCGTTCCGCCGAAGACCGAGCTCGGCAGGGCGCTCGGCTACCTCCACAACCAGAAGCTGCGCCTCTTGCTCTTCCTCGATGACGGCAACATCGAGGCGACCAACAACCGGCGCGAGCGCGAGCTCCGCAGGATGATCGTCGGGCGCAAGAACTGGCTCTTCACCTGGCTCGACCTCGGCGGCGAGCGGACCGCTAACATCCTGTCGATCATCGCGACGTGCGTCGCGCACGACATCAACCCGCGCGCCTACCTCCACGTCGTGACCAAGCACATCGTCGATGGCTGGCCCCAGGCGAAGCTCCGCGATCTGCTCCCCGATCGCATCACGGCGTCCCATCCCGAGCTCTACGTCGGCGACGCCCATCTCCTCCTGACTACCTGCGACTCCGCGCTCCACTCCTGAAACGCGCGGCGTGTGTCACCCGCCGTCCCCCTCCGGGAGCGCGCGGGGCGAGCTCCGCTCCGTCGCTTCGCTCACGTCCTCGTCGATGGCCTCACGGATCACTCGCTCCGTCAGCTCCGTCAGGTGTGCGTCGAGCTCCGCGGCGAGCGCGCGATACTCCGGCCACAGCGTCTTCTCGTGAAAACTCTTCGGTGCCTTGACCTGCACCGTGCTGTATCGCCGGCCCGGTTCCCGGAACGGCTTCAGCCCGTAGCGACGGCAGAGCGCCAAGAACAGGCGCCGCTTCCACGGGTCCGGCAGGCTGTAGAACAGCTCCTCTTCTTTCTCGTGGCCGCGCAGCTCCGCCAGCCGCGCGCGAATTCGCTCCGCTGCGCGTCGCGCTGCCTCCTTCTCTCCGTCGATCTTCGTTCCCGCGTGCAGGGCTTCGATCTTCCGGAGCTTCTCCAGCAGCGTTCCTTCCAGCGGCAGCACGCGTCCTCGCTACACCACCCCGCGGCCTGCCGCGAGACCAGACCGCCGTCGGACGTCAACCCCTCCGAGCTACGCCCGTGGTGAGCGGGTTACGCATGGGGAGCTGCGACTCGTGCCCCGCGCTCGACGACGCGTGCACCGACCCGGGCCCGGGCGCGACCGCGCACACGTTCGCGACCGTCTACAACTTCGGCACGATAGGTCTCTGCGACGGCGACGGCGACGCGCTCTGCGACACGTTGACCGCGGGCGGAGAAGAATGGTTCGCGTACACCTCCGACGGCACGCTGAGCTTCTGCACCTTCGACCCGGAGGTACAG
>DATJYG010000246.1:0-2309 GCA_035499695.1 Polyangiaceae bacterium | reverse complement strand
TCGACTGCCGCGTCATCACGCGAACGAGCCACCGGTAGCAGGCCTCCGCTCGCGCCTTGTCCCCCTTGTACTCGGGCTTCCACCAGGCGATGCCGGCGCTCCTCGCGCTGTCGGTCGAGATCGTCACAGCGCGCCCTGCATCGACTTGAGCTCGTCGTCGGGCACGTCGCGCCCGAAGAGCTTTCGCGCGCGCTGGCGGAGGGCTTCGATCTCGCGCTGCTCTTGTGAGAGCGACTTGGGCGCGCCCTCCTTCGGACCGAACGAGACCGAGATCGAGCCGACCGTGAGCGCCACGGGACGGAGCCCCTTGCCAAGCAGGTAGCCGACGACGCGCTCGAGCGTCTCCGCCTCCGTGCTCACCGCACGTCCCACCGCTGGATGACCCGTTGCCGGGAGCCGCGGGAGGGCCGCGGGGCGTAGCGCGCGACGGCGGCCTCGAGCATGCGCCGCTCGGGGTCCGGCTTGGGCAGAGGCGCCGGCGCTGCGTCCGGCACATGCTGGCGCAGGCACCGCGCCAGGGCGGGCACGTAGTCGCCGTGCCTGCCGTCGGACGTGGCCGCCAAGTCAATGACCATGCCAGACGATGTTACCCGCCTCCGCGCGCCGAGCAAATCCGCGCGCAGGTCCGGGTCGGGCGGCAACTCCACGAGACCGCGGGCGATCTTGGCCTGCAGGTCGAGGTAGACCTCCGTGAGCTCGTGGGCGGACCAGTCGAACTCGAGCAGGATGAGCCCGTGGCGGCGAGCGAGCGCCGTGAGCGTGTCCACCTGCCACTTGTCGGTCGCGACATGCCGGACGCGGTACGGCGCGAGAATCTTCGCCATCTCGCCGAGCACCTGGTCCGGATCGAGCGCGCCGGTCTCCGCCTTGCGCTGCCACTGGCGGCAGAGGACGACGACGTCTTTTCCCGCGGCGCGCTTCTTCACGACGAGCGTCCACGCGTTGAGCCTCGCCGCCGGGTCGATCGCGGCGGCGTAGGTAACGTGGGTCTCGGCGGGGAGGTCGAGCGTGTCGCGGGTGACGGCGGCGAGCTCGCCGGCAGTGATGAGGCCGTGCTCGGCGTCGGCGAAGTCGGCCTCGCAGTCGGTGCGGTAGGAGAGTTGATCGGACGCAAGCGCCGAGCGGCGCAAGGCTTCGACCCGGTCGTCGGTCCAGTAGATCGGGTTGAGCCACTGGGCCTTGGCGCGCACGACGCAGATGCGATCGGTCGGCGCGCCATGGTGCTCGATCACGCGGGCGTGGACCGTGCCGCTCGGGGCCCAGGGCGAACCGATGAGCAGCACCTGGCCGCCTGGCCGCACGCGCGACTGGATGGCGGCGAGCGAGTCGTCGAGGCTGACGACCGCCCCATCGGCGCTACCCGTCATGCGCGGCGCCTCGTCGAAGACGACCCCAACGAGCCAGCGCGCGATAAGCGAGGAGCCCGCGCGCTTGCCGGCGGTGACCTCGATGCGGACGGGTGTGCCGCTCGGGTGGCGCAGGAGCAGGCTCGTCGCGAGCGGCTCCTCGACGAGCCACCGGCGCAGGGCGGGCCGCGCGAGCACGGTGCCGCGGAGCTGGGCGAAGGCCTCCTGCGCGAGGCGCGTCGTCAGGCTCACGATGGGCACGCAGGGGACCTCGCCGCTCTTGAGCCCATCGAGGTTGGCGGTGCGCGCGAGGTGGACCGCCTGCGCCGCGGAGAACCGCGTCTTGCCCGATCGCGTCGCCCCGACGAGGACGAGCTCCCTGGGGCGCGGGGGCGAGGTGCCGTCCCACGGGCGCGTCCGGTCGGTCCACGAGTCGAGCGACGCGCGCACGAGCGGCTCCTCCGCGAGCGGGCCGAGGGGCAGGCCATCGGCGATGCGGCAGACCGCGCGCTGGACCGCCGTCGCCGTGCCGACATCGAAGTAGTCGGGTGAGACGAAGAACTCCTCGAGGGTGGGCTCGGCCTCGGGCAGCTCGCGAACGCTGCGGGCCTCGAGCGCGCGGACCGCCCGGCGAAGCTCCGTCTCGCCGGAGCGCCTCATGGCTCACTGCCGCGTGTACGCGATCGCCACGGTGAGCGTCGCGACCGAGCCGCCGCAGGTGAGGATCTCGGTGCCGTCGCCCGACGCGCTCGACCCGTCGGCGGCGAAGACCATGTCCCCGTGCACGGTCGTCGTGCAGGGGGCCGAGACGCAGGTCTCGTCGACGTGACTCGTGCAGCCCGATTGGCTCGCGGCTGGACCCGTCGTGCACGTGGACGCCGCGGGCAAATCGATCTCGCCGCCCTCGCCGACGAGCACCACCGCCTCGCTCGACGAAGGCACGCCGGCGCAATCCCCGGCGCA